>CAXQOB010000098.1:0-119085 GCA_964225475.1 Candidatus Nitrosopumilus sp.
GATTCCCGAAGCCCACGCCGCTTCGGGGGGGCATCTACGTTGTGGCTGGGCGAACATCGGTGAGATCGTCACGCTCGATCCAGCCAAGATGAATCAGGTACTGCAATTTCAGATTACCTCCAACGTACTCAGCGGTCTGATGCACCTGGACTCCCAGTTCGTAGCACAGTGAATGTGGGTGTATCAATCTTATTCAATGCGATTAACAAGTCAGTTGCCGAGTTCTTTTTCTTCACTCTCTTTAGATCGACCAAAACACCGCAGCACGCCATCATCGTCACCGATAAAGAGCCGATCCTTCACAATCGCCGGCGCTGCCAGAAACGCCCCGCGAATTTCATAGGTCCACTTCTCTTCCCCCTCGTTAAGGGACAATCGGATTAAGCGTCCATCGGTTGCCGGTATCCATACGTCGCTGCCTGCGATAACCGGTGAGGCATCTGCTCGACGCTTCAAGGTATATCGCCATTTCAATTTACCCGTCTCTCGAGAGATTGCATCAACCTGTTTATTTTGACTGCTAACCACGACGACGTCTTGCGATATTGCCGCACTGCTCCGATATTCCATTGGTTGATCAAAATCCTCGTACTTCCATAGTTGCTTCTGTGTCTTCCAATCAAATGCCAGCACGGCACCATCCATAATTGGTAGGACCACCAGTGTCCCGGAGATCGCTGGAGTACTTCCCGTGGGCCCCCCAAGAGGTAACGGCATCCCGATATTCATGCCCGTTGTCAGATCAACTTGATGAAGTTGTCCGTCACAGCCTCCCAAAAAAGTGCGACTTTTGGCGACAGAGGGGCTGCACCGCACTTGATCTTCGGTCTGGTAAGACCACTTCAGTTTGCCATCAGCCATTGCAAAGCAGTACAGTTTTCCATCCTGGCTCGCAATCAGGACTGTATTTTGAAAAAATCCCGCAGAACCATTGATTTCACCGCCGGTTTCCGACCGCCACAATTCCTCACCGTTGCTCGCGTCCAACGCATAGACATTTCCATCAACATCACCAATCACGACTTTCCCCGCTTTTAAAGCAGGCGAACCTAAAAACCCAGTTTCGAAATCTCGTTTCCACTTGAGTTTTCCGGAAGCTTGATCAACCGCATAAACCTTGCCAAAAATATCAGCCGTAAAAACCGCGCCAAAACCTACAACCGGAGTGGTCTCAATGGCTTCCTCCAATTCACATTCCCACAACAGAGACAGATCGGGGGGTAATTGCACCTCAGTGAATCCGGAAGCCTCCGAATTCCCTCTCGGTAACTGCCACTGTGGAACGACTTCCGCACATTCACTCAGCGAGCAACTCAACAAACCGAGAAAGATTACCAAAGCGGTCCTCCATGAGTTGCCGACACCCTCAAAAAGATAATGCCCTGCACCACGAATGAACCCGGTGTGACTTAGAATTAACACTCGAAACTGCTCCATTTTTCCAAAATACGCGAACAAGATGATAAACAAGACAAGGAAACAACATTCAGTGGAAGAAAAAACCCCGCTCGGAAGCGAACCCAATCTATTATAGGCTTCAAGCCCATCATTTAGCGTGAATCAGTAAGATTTTGGGGTTTCCTTGGCCTCAAGCACCATCACATCCTCCTCCGACCGACTTTCCAACTCATGATCTGCGTCACTCTAGGCCGCTCCCGCCACAAGCGAATGATTGCTGAACATCAATTCTTGGTGGAACAGGGCGCTGAACTTGTCGAGCTTCGGCTCGATTTTATCGGACGCGCCATCAGCCTCACGCGGCTTCTCAAGGATCGCCCCGGACCCGTTGTCGTTACAGCACGTCGACGAGGTGACGGAGGAAGATGGCTGAAAAGCGAAGACGAACGCATCATGCTCCTTCGAAGCGCTATCGCGGCGGGTGTTGAATACGTCGATATTGAAGCAGACATTGCCGCTCAGATACCTCGCTACGGTCAAACAAAGCGAATCATCAGCTACCACGACATGGATGAAACTCCAGAGAACCTTGAAGAGTTGCATGCTGCTATGTCGGAGGAAGATGCTGACATCATCAAAATAGCAACTATGGCCAACTCGTTCTCCGACAACCTCAGAATGATTGAACTTGTCAAGAATGCCAAAATACCGACTATCGGGATCTGCATGGGTGAAGCCGGTGTGATCACACGAATCTTAGCGGATCGCCTTGGCTCCCCATTTACCTATGCGACATTCTCCAGCGGTCGAAAAATGGCTCCTGGACAACTCGACTGGAAAGAGATGAAAGATCTCTATCGGTACGACACCATCGATTCCGAAACCACTTTGTTTGGTGTCGTTGCTGATCCGGTTGCACACAGCTACAGCCCTCTGATTCATAACCGAGCGTTTCAAGACCAAGAAATCAATGCAAGGTACTTCCCGCTTCGAGTAAGCAAGAGTGATTTACCCAATTTACTCGATCACACTACAGATCTAGGTATTGCTGGTTTGAGCGTAACCATCCCACACAAAGAGGAAGCACTCACTCACTGCACTCAGGCTGAATCGAGCGCTAGCGGAATTGGTGCGGTCAACACCCTCGTTTTTCACGAAGAGGAAACTCTCGGTTACAACACTGACTATCGCGCTGCGATGGACTGTATCGATGAGCTATTCAGCATCGATAAAGAGGCAGGCAGGTCAATGCGTGGCATGACAGCGATGGTGCTGGGAGCAGGAGGAGTATCAAGGGCGGTTGCTTACGGCTTAAAACAACGTAGCGCCGACGTCATCATCAGCTCTCGAACACTTGAACGCTCACAAATTTTGGCAGCCGAAATCGGTTGCCGAGCGGTAGAGTGGGAATTCAGGCACGACCACCGTATTAACTTACTGGTGAATGGAACGCCAGTTGGAATGCATCCAGATCTCGATGAATCACCGTACAACGCGTCGGCTTTAAATCAATATCTCGCCGTGTTCGATACTGTTTACAATCCAGAAAACACCCTACTGATCAAGCAAGCTAAAAGGGCCAACTGCCGAATCATCACCGGTATTGACATGTTCGTCCGACAAGCAGCGTATCAATTCAAATTGTTTACCGGGACAGAAGCTCCCTACAACCTAATGCGACAAACGATCAAAGACGCTACCAATCCAGTGCAATTGAATTAATGCTTGAAAGCCCAAGGTCGGCTGTTACCAAAGATCATCGCAATTGAACGAAGTAGAACCATCTCCGAATCCCTCAGATGAGCCTCTTCCTGAGGGAACACTCATTCGACAGGCGTTGCCAAGTGATGCTGATGGTATACATGTACTGATGCGTCCCTTCGTCATGCAGCGCCTTCTTTTATCTCGGACAGAAGCAGAGATAATTGAATTGACTCGCCATGGATTTGTGGCCGTTTCGCGCGATGGCGAAAACTCAGAACAGGTGATCGGATTTGCAGCGATTGAAGTCTACAGTACAAAACTCGCTGAACTTCAATGCCTTGCTGTTCATGTCAAATTCCAAGGGAGCGGCGTTGGTAAGACTCTGGTACAGAAGTGTGTACGACGCGCTAAAGATCTGAACGTCATGGAGATCCTTGCAATCAGTTCATCAGAGGCGTTCCTAAAAACATGTGGGTTTGAATACGCACTGCCCGATCAGAAAAAAGCCCTCTTTTGCCAGATTCGACCGCGGCTACATGACTAGCGTCTGAACGATTGATCGGGCTGAGGTTCGAAGAAAAGGTAAAACCAGCGAGGCTCCTGCACTTACGGAAATCAGAATTGACGCACCTCGCGTCAAACTTCATCCGATCCTTGCTCTGGTTTGATCGTTTCAGTATTCGCCTCTTCTATTTCTTCCTGCATCTCATTCTCGATTTGCTCGAGAGATTGCTGTTCCAATTCGTCCTCTGAATCCTGATCGAGATCCGGGGATACATTGGATTGTCGATCCGGAGGGTCAAAATCACGTAGCCAAACCGAAATGGTCAACGTAAGGGCAACCCATATGAGAATCACCCAGGTTGACCCACTTTCCGATGGCCAAAACCAAGTGCCTCGCTCAACACTTGCAGTTCTAATTGGTGCGTGTAGCGATCGCCAAAACACCAAGTGCAAGGTAAGCGCAAAAGGGATTGAAACGGCAAAACAACCCAGAGCATCTTTCTTCCAATCTAGCTTGGGCTGCAACAATGCAGCGAACACCGATGCAAACAAAACAAGTGCTGACAACGAATGCCAACCGATAACTAAACTGGGTAATACCAAGATCACGATCAGATCGATCAAGCGTGCTGTCGAGCCACCCAATGGATCGAGCTTCAAATCTGCGGTTGGACAGAAAGCAGGTACAAGAATCCTTCCCATCACCGTAGCAGCAACCACCGAAGTCAGGACTCGCATGATTGCATCTAAAAACTCCCCACTCGGTGACCAATTGGAATCAACTTCCATTTGCCAGGGAACAACCATCAGTGTTGGTTCCAATAACATCGGCACGACGGCCACTGCTAAGGCTAATCGCGTTAAGCTCGCTGGCAGACGATGGCCGTCAAGCCTTACCAACCCACAAGCCCAACTGAATGAAACAATCACCAGATGATAGACTGCAACCAGAATCGCGTTCCATTCTAAGACCGGCGAAGCAAATAGACTGTAATGGCTGCGTCCATCTTGCCGAGGTAAGTTCAGTTGGTACAACTCGGCAAAGCACAGCATAGCGAGCGAAAAACCGACGGCTAATTCGACAATCGGGTAGCGTTTGGAGATGGGCAATTTACAGCAATAGCATCTTCCACCCAAGGATAACCATCCAAGCACGGGCACATTATCACGAGCACGAAGCTGGAACTGACATCGTGGACAATGCGAACGTCCATTAATGCTCTCACCCCGAGGCATTCGCCAAGCAACCACATTCAAAAAACTGCCAATTGAGGACCCAATCCACAGGCACCAGCCGAAGACCAGTAGGTCAATCAGCCTCGCACCGTAAAGGTGGCGGGGCTGTAGTATCGTGTTCCCGTGCGATTGCCAAATGGGCAACAAGAAAAGATAAGCAAGGCTCAAGACAACCATCATCACAATGGCGATCCAAAAAGACTTGCGTTTGATTCTTCTTTTTCGGGACAACAGATCCTCGATGCTTGAGTCAGATAATGAATTCAGCGGTAGATAGTCTACACCGTGACCCGTGATTTTGATCAGGTTCCACCAATACATGTCGAACAAGAGTAAAAACCGAGCGGAACAGAGGGAAGGCTCGGCACATAAAGATGGTTGGAGGCCATCTATTCATCGGAATGTGTCAATCAAAAATCATAACTCAACAGGATGATAGAAACGTTAACACCGTTAAATTGGGTCTAATTTGAACGCACCGATACTCAAATCCTTAAGCCGCCTTCGAAGCGTCGAATAAAGTCACGCAATTTAACGAGTCGCGAGTGATTCCTCTGCCGCCACATGGTATGGTACGATTGTAAGGAAGATCGGCAAAAAATATTGCAGACCGCTCATCAGCATTGCTCGTCACACATTTCATCAAGACACGATGCCAGAACCAACGCACATCCTGGTTGTGGATGATAGCCCCACTCAAGTCCGCCAAATTCAAATGGTGTTGGAAAGCGATGGTTTGTTGGTGCGCACCGCGAACAATGGGGAAGAAGCATTACAGTGCATCCAAGCGGATCAACCTCTTTTGGTTGTGACCGACCTTCAGATGCCGAACATGAACGGGCTTGAGCTTGTTGCGGCAGTGAAGAATCTTGCAGCATCACTGCCTGTAATCTTGACGACGAGTCAGGGTAGTGAATCAATCGCTGCACAAGCCCTTCAAGAAGGCGCAACAAGTTACGTTCCAAAACGTGACCTTTCCACCGCGTTGATACCTGTCGTCAGACAAGTATTATCGGTGAACCAAGCGACTCAGGCAGTCCGCGAAGTCGCACAATTCGCGATCGAAAGTTCGATTACTCTCTGCCTTGAAAATGAGGAACTATTAGTTCCGAAAGTCATCACACGTCTAGAACTTCCGATGGTCGAGTTGGATCTCTTCGACGAGGGTGAGCGAATGCAAATCGCAATGGCTCTCGACGAAGCACTTTTAAATGCGATGGTGCATGGCAATCTGGAAGTGTCTTCTGAATTGCGGCAGATCGATGAAGGAAAACCATACACTGACTTGATTGCTCAACGAAAAACGCTTGCGCCCTACAAAGATCGGCGTGTCACCGTGCAGATGAACGCGTCCTCCGAATCGGCTACCATCAAAATCCGTGACGAGGGACCTGGCTTTGATCTTTCGTCTCTTCGCGATCCGACCGACCCAGAGAATCTAGAAAAAGCGGGCGGTCGAGGCCTCCTCTTGATCAACGCTTTCATGGACGAAGTATCTCATAACGACAAAGGCAATGAGATCACGATGGTTAAGCGAAAAGCTGATCCCGAGGAAGAAGTCTCAGACGATTGAAGACTTGATTGATTCGACGATCACATCTGCTGGAGTTTCTCACAGAGCTTTCCTCAAACGCCCGCTTCTCTGAGGGTGTTATCGTAGAAAAATGCAGACGAGCATGCCGCCTCTTAGCTGAACTTGCGCGGTTCAAACTATTCAAGGCCAGTCTTTGCACCAAGCTCTCAGGGACTTTACCCCAAGCTCTCAGGGAAACAGCATCTTTTCCAACCAATATAGTCTAAACACACGCATTCAATCAGTAATTGCTGTCCAATAATGAGCATCAGAGCAGGGTCCGTGTGAAGCTAAAACACGCCAACTGATTGCACTTGGGACTTAAGACAAAGCCGTTGAAAAAGATTTTCCATGGAAACAATTAACCCTATACGAATCACTCAAGTAAACGAGAAATCGATCCACTCGGAGGGTGACTATGTTCTTTATTGGATGACCGCTTTCCGTCGCACCAAATGGAATCATGCCCTGCAGAGGGCAACACAATTGGCAAGCGACCTGAACAAACCTTTGATTGTTTTTGAACCCTTACGTGTCAATTATCGGTGGGCGAGCGATCGATTTCATCGTTTCGTCATCGAAGGCATGCGAAGCAACGAAGAAGCATTTCAACACAAGTCGGTAACTTACTTGCCCTATGTAGAACCAACCACTCATGCTGCAAGTGGAATACTGGAGCAACTGTCGCAGCGTGCTTGCTGCGTCGTAACAGATGACTATCCCTGTTTTTTCTTACCCGCTTTGATACGAGAAGCGAAAAAACGAATCGGCACCAGATTCGAAGTCATTGATAGTAATTGCATCATTCCCATTCGACTCGCGGACAGAACTTTCACGGTCGCCCATAGCTATCGGCGTTGGATGCAGAAAAACATTATCGAACACCTCGCGGAACTACCGGAAGAAGATCCACTTTCAGGAGTTCAACTCCCCGTGCTAGACCAAAGTATTGTTAAGGAGATACAGGCCAAGTGGCCAAAAGCAAATTTTGATCAATTACTCGACTCGGGCGGCTTAGACTCACTACCGATCGATCACTCCGTGCCGGCAGTCGCTGAGATGACTGGAGGAGAAGCGGAAGCTTCAAATCGTCTTCGAACCTTCATCGGTAAAAAGCTGGCTGGATATGATTCCGATCGAAATCATCCAGACTTTCAGGCAACGAGCCGTCTCAGCCCCTACCTCCACTTCGGACACCTATCGTCGTTTGAATTTGTGCAGGTGATTTTGAAGAGGGAAAAATGGTCTGCCACACGAGCCGGAACCCCCAATGGAAAGAATACTGGATTCTGGAATCTCACTGCTTCATCAGAAGGATTGATGGACCAAATAATCACTTGGCGAGACCTAGGCTTTAATTTTGCGGCGAGGCACCCGAGAGAAATAGATCGGTATGAATCACTGCCGAATTGGGCGAAGACGAGCCTGAACTTACACTCGAGTGATCCCCGTCCGCATCTATATGACCTTCACGCATTTGAAACCGCGTCAACTCACGACCCTGTTTGGAATGCCGCCCAGCGCGAACTGGTATCTACGGGAATGCTGCACAACTACATGCGAATGCTGTGGGGCAAACAAATATTGCATTGGTCCAAGACCCCTCGTGAGGCTTTGAAGGTCCTGATTCACCTCAACAACAAATACGCACTCGATGGGCGTGACCCCAATTCATACAGCGGTATCTTTTGGGTCCTCGGACGCTATGATCGCGCGTGGGGTCCAAAGCGACCCGTTTTTGGTAGTGTTCGTTACATGACAAGCGAATCGGCGCAGCGGAAGCTAAAAATGAAAAAGTACCTGGCTAAGCACTCCCCCTCCACGGAACTATTCTAAAAGTGAGTGCAGCCCCTAACGAATGGCCGAAATGACCGTGAATTGGGTCGTCAGCCGCTGACCCTCTAGATTTGCGATCCCGAACCGCCTCAATCACCGCATTTCCCGAGGAATCACGATGAAAGGCCTTGCCGAGAGAGCCTCTCGTCGATAGATTTCCTGATTCCTCTGAGTCGGACGAAGTAGCTTTCCGACCTCCCAAACCTCGATCCCGTAATATCCAAGTTAATCCCGTGGCGGCACAATCTACCTACAGCGCAAAGCCAGGCGAAATTGAGAAACAATGGCATATCGTTGACGCAAGCGACGAAATTCTCGGTCGTTTGGCCAGTGATATCGCAGTCGTTTTGATGGGCAAACACCGTCCCCAATACACCCCGCACATTGACTGTGGTGATTTTGTGGTGGTGGTCAATGCAGAAAAAATTGCAATGACCGGTAAGAAGATGGAAGACCGTCATTACACTTGGTACACCGGTTACCCGGGACTGCGTCTCGAAAGTTACGGTGATCGACGAGAACGAAAACCTGAAGATCTGATTTACCACGCGGTACGGCGAATGCTGCCGAAGAACAAGCTGGCCTATCAGATGATCAAAAAGCTGAAAATTTACTCAGGAGCAGAGCACCCTCATTCGGCACAACAGCCGCAACCGCTCGCCCGTAAAAGCAAGAAAGTCGTCAGCTAATTCTTTTAACTGCGTAAGCTCATTTCCTACACCAAAATTTAGAAACACAATCTCATGGTCGCTGTCAAAAAGGACAAAATAAGCGGGGATGCTCTCGGAACCGGTCGTCGAAAAAGCAGTGTTGCAAGGGTTCGAGTCCGGGCTGGAAGCGGCAAGATCACCGTTAACAGCAAGCCTCTCGCTGATTACTTTGTCAATGAGCAACACCAAAATGCCGTTACCAGCACGCTAGCTGCAGTCGAACACGCCGACTCGGTAGATGTTTTGGTTCGCGTGAGCGGCGGCGGAATGACAGGACAGAGTGGTGCTGTACGCATGGGACTAGCTCGAGCTCTAGTCAGTTACAACGAATCACTACACGAGTCACTCCGCGATGGCGGATTCTTGACTCGTGACTCGAGAATGAAAGAGCGCAAGAAGCCAGGCCTCCGTGGTGCTCGGCGTGGCGTTCAATTTAGCAAGCGTTAACAACGCTTGGAAAAACGACAAAGAGAATGGCAGCTCCAACAACCACCACGGGCGGGCTGTCATACTGTGGCGTGCTGGCCCAGGCATATTTTGATGGCATGCTCTGCAGCTTGATGTTCCTGATAGCGAATTCAAGATGCATTGTTCGTAGCACCAGCGAAGCTGCGAGCGCGATACGCGAGTCGATACAACTTGGGCAGGCCAAGGCCCATTCCACAGGTCGTCAAATGGGTGGGTAACAGACGAGCGAGAAAACTAGTTTAGAAACAGAGGTTTCGTTTTGGGTAGCAAAGAAGAAGCGTTCGAGGTTGAGGGAACCGTAACCCAAGCTTTGGCAAACACGCGATTTCGAGTTCAGCTTGAAACCGGTACCGAAGTAATGGCCCACGTGGCCGGCCGGATGCGTAAACACTTCATCCGAATCGTCCCCGGTGACAAGGTTCGGGTAGAATTGTCGCCATATGACCTCACCAAAGGGCGGATCACCTACCGGGAACGGTAAAACCGCCGCTGAGAGTTGTTGTGATTCGATACGCTGAGGGCATACAATCACTCAATACCCCATACTTATCAGGGCTTTTTTCTGCGTTTTTCAGGCCACAAAATGGTGGTCGGTGGATAAGAACACGTCGGTTCTCGAAGGGTACAGATCGCAGGAGATGGATCCCTTACCAAGTGATCGACACCGCCGAAAGCAAGTACAAGACGCAGTGGGTTTTCGGTAACCGAGCATTCAGCAACACCGAACTGAATCAGACTCAGTACAAGGTGCTTAAACTGGTTCACTGCCGAACCAATGACAGCTGCTTAGGTTTCAAGTCTTCACCGACCATGGGCGACTCGGCTCATCCGACTTGACTCCCTAACCGGTCGTATACAATGCACGGAAGTTTCCAAACGAACAAGACGGCGAAATTGCCGTTGCCGATCGTTTTGCTGGAGAGCCAGACGATCGTGGTTAGTAACGAACACGCCTGTCGAAGAGATGTGTGCGGCAGGGTGCAGACCTAATAAAAAGCGAATAGCGGACCAACCAAGAATCCAAATGGCAGCATGCCCTTTTTGTATGCCAATAGACCAAGACTTTTGTTAAACCGAGGATAAAAATTCGATGAAAAACCTCACTCGATCAAAACTGTTGTCCCTATTCTTGGGGGCAGCTTTACTGACTTTCATTCTTCCTCAGGGTCGAATAGTCAAAGCTCAAACCACTGACGACAGTTCCAGTGAACCAGTGGTTGTCGTTACGGTCGGAAGCATTAATAAGTTGATGCAAGACGTCAACTATGTTTCTGGTCTTGTTGGCCAACCACAAGCCGGTGGTATTTTTGCCCTGATGGCAGGCACATTCACTCAAGGCGTTGACACGACGCAACCGATTGCGATCACTGTTCCGCTCGTAAATGGCATGCCCCAACCACTTGCGCTCATTCCAACCGCTGATGTGAAAACCGTATTGACGCGTCTTGAAGCACAGACCGGCCCGGTGGATGAACTGAAGGACGGAACGCTTGTCATCGCGGTTGGCGTTAACACAGTGTATATCCGCCAACAAGGCGACTGGGCAATCATCGCTCCAGACCGCGACGTTTTGAATCTGGCACCAACTGATCCAGCTAGCTTGTTTGGCGAGGATGCTGATCAGTACGATCTCTCGCTGAAGCTGAAAATGCAACAAGTTCCAGCTCCAATGCGAACCATGATCACGTCGCAGATGCGATTGGGCTTCGAACAAGCAATGGCACAGCAGGGTGACCCTGCAGAAGGAACTCAAGAGCTGGCCGAAACGAGCCTAGCTCAAATCGAACAATTGATAACAGATACAGATGAACTTGAATTCAGCTTCAATGTTGATCAAACAGGAAAAGCTATCAGCATCAAAACGCGTTTCACCGCGGTAGAGGGATCACCACTCGCCAGCACACTCGCCTCGCAGAAGCCAATCCCATCACAATTCGCTTCAGTCATTCGTCCAGACGCGGCAGCTTTTTTTCACTCAGCAGCTGCGATTGGTCCAGAATCAATTGATCAAGCGGTCAGTAGCTTAAAGACCGTCGAAACATCTCTTCTTGAGGTAATGAAGGCTCAAGGCGAACTCCCACCGGAGGTGCAAGATCAGATTTTCGCTTGGGTCAGTCGAATCCTCGATCTGGCAACTGATTCAATTAATGAAGGGAAGAGTGACATTGGCGCGGTCTTGCTTGCTGGGGAGAACAACCTGCGTCTTGCCTTGGGAACCTTCATCTCCGACGGCAATGAGGTTGCAAAACTCGCGAAGGATTTCGCGGCGAAGGTTAAAGATTATCCAGATGCTCCAACTTTTGAATTCGATCGCGAAGTTTACAAAGGTGTAACGATGCACTTGGCGAAAATTGACATCCCAGCTTACGAAGAAGAAGCGAGATCGATTTTTGGTGAAAGCTTCGATATTCACATAGGGACTGCTGATAAAGCAATCTACCTTGCATTAGGGAAAGACAGCAAATCGCTTTTGACCGAAATCATCGATGCCCAAGGTAGTGATTCCAGCACAGATCGCCCTGTCGGTCAGGTACAAGTCAAACTACTTCCAATGTTTGAATTCGCTCAATCCGCTGCAGCGAATGACTTTGTCATGGCGATGATTGACTCACTATCTCGCTCCGCTGACGCGGGCAAGATAATGTACGTTCAGGAAAGCATCCCAAATGGCCAAGAGGTAGAAATCAGCATTGGCGAAGGTCTACTCCAAGCAGTTGGCGCAGCGGTGCGACAAGTCGAACTTGAAGCACAGCAAAATGCGATTCAAAATGGTCAGTTTTGATTAAATCCTGACAAGAATAAATTATCTCGCAAAAGCCACCGAAACATCTCTTTCGGTGGCTTTTCATTTTGGCTGTTTGGAATTCAACCAGTAACAACGTGATAACACGATAATGTTCATGAATCGAGTAACTTCGCGGCAATTGCTAGGTCTTGCGATTTTGATACTTGTTGTCGCTGCGTTGGTCTTGATTTCAAAGAATTGGCCCCAAACCGCTGAACAGCCAATAAAAGCGGAAATCAAAACGACCAACCCCACCGATAGTCAAACGCCCCCATTAACGATGGAGGAACTGTTAGCGATTGCAAAATCGAGTCTCGCGCAGATGGAAACAGGTCTAGAGAGCTACACCGCTCGATTTGAAAAAGTGGAAACTTCAGATTCCGGAACGGTTTCAGAGGTTTCAAGCATGGAACTCAAGGTGCAAACACGCTTTAGGAATGGAGATATTCAAGCTGCTCGTCGAATCTACATGAAGTTCTTGGAGCCAGAATCAGTTAGAGGCAGAGAAGTGATTTGGCGAGAAGACAAATATGATGGGAAAATGGCGGTTCATGAAATTGGATTCCTGGTTGGCTTAAAGACGTTATGGCTCGACCCCAATGGTCTGATTGCGATGGCTGGCCAGCGACACCCGATCAGCGAAGTTGGTCTCGTCAAATTAACAGAGCAACTGATTGAGCGAGGTACAAAAGATCTCGACAATCGAAACATCTCCATCAGCGTCAATAATGATTACCAGTACGATGGAGCAAGCACCCGATTGATTACGGTGGTTCGGGATCAACCTATTGAACAACCTGAGGATTACCAGCTGGCGGAGATTGTGATGGATAAAGAAAGGCAGCTAGTGTTAGCTTTTCGGAGTTTTGCAAATCCTCAATCCAACGCGTCAGAACCTCGCCTGATCGAATCTTACTCCTATCATGAACTAAAAACTAATGTGGACTTATCTGAGTCGGATTTCGATATTGAAAATCCCAACTATGAGTTTCCCTGAGCATATAAATCGCCAGAAACCTGCGAAAAAAAATGTGGCAAGAAGCAACCGACGGGCGATTGTGTTTACGGTATCATCGATAGTCCACGCGTAGAATTACTCGATGACCATTTGTGTTAATCACGAAAGAAAGATATTTAAAAATGAACAACATTGGCTCAATGATCGCTGCATCGGCAAAACTAGGCTTGGGATATGCCGATCGACTCTTGAAAGACATCAAAGAAGAAGACTTTAGCGCTTTTGCATCGTGCGGTGGCACCGTCATTGAATCAAATCACCCAGCTTTTATCTTTGGTCACCTCAGTCTATATGCTCCAAGAATCGTTAAGGAACTCGGTGTCGAAACAGATCTGAGAAACCCACCGGAGCAGTTCCAAGAATTATTCTCGAAGGACGCAACATGCGTTAACGATAGCACCAACACGATCTATCCGAAAATGGACTCAATACTCTCCTACTTCAAAGATGGCCACAACGCGGCAATTGATGCTTTGCAATCAGCAGAAGATTCTATTTTCCATCTCGAGAATCCAAACGAAGCAATGCGCAAGCTTTTCCCAACGATCGGCGCGATGCATGCTTTTTATGTGGGTGGACATTTTATGATGCACATGGGTCAGCTAAGCGCTTGGCGAAGAATAGCAGGTCTCGGTGCAGCATAACATCGATTGTGTCCATCTCAGAAATTCAGTCAACGATAACCGTCGACCTTAGACGCTACACTAGATTATTTGCTTAGAATGGAATCTCGGATGACCACAACAATATCCCTATATCGATGCACTTCTAAAATCGATGAAGAACCCTCAGTTTAGAATGACAAGACAAATTCTTTTGATGTCGGCAATTCTGGTCTCACTACCCTGGATATCGAGAGCGGACGAAAAGCCAAATATTCTCTTCATCATGTCGGATGATCATACCTCTCAAGCAATTGGTGCGTATGCAACCTTGTTGAAATCCATTGACCCTACCCCGACGATCGATCGTTTGGCAAAGGAGGGCATCTGCTTCGACAACGCGTTCTGCACAAACGGTATTTGCACACCTTCCAGAGCCTGCATCATCACGGGACAATACAATCACAACAACGGTGTCTTTGATTTAGGGGGTAGGATTGAAAAAAACGCGCAAACGCTTCCCATCCTAATGCGCGAGGCAGGCTACCAAACAGCAATGATTGGTAAATGGCACCTGAAAGCCGAGCCTAATTTTGATTATTACAAAGTGCTGCCCGGCCAAGGCAGTTACTTTAATACATCGTTCCGAATTCAAGGCCCTAAGCCCTGGCCCAAAAATACGATTCAGTACCCAGGCTCGCATTCTTCTGATGTCATCACTGATGCGACACTGGATTGGCTAAAAGATCACCGAGATCCCAAGCGACCCTTCTTTATTTGCCATCAATACAAAGCTCCCCATGACTTTTTTGAGAGTCACCCGAGATACGATGCATACCTTGCGGATCAACAGATACCCGAACCTGAATCACTTTGGCATAAATCTGAAACTTGGGGCTCTCTGGCAACGAGAGGTTTCAATGATGAATTGGTACCACACATCGGAACCTCCATCGGTAGAAGGAACCCTCGCCGATCCTACGCGGTGGATTTACCCAAGCATTTTCCCGAAGAATTCAAATGGGATCATACTAACCCCAATTTGTCAGACGCAGCCATCAAACGACTTTCTTACCAAGCCTATCTCAAAAAGTACCTTCGTTGTGTCAAAGGTGTCGACGATAATTTAGAACGCCTGTTTTCTTACCTGATTAAAGAAAAGCTTTTCGATAACACGGTCATTATCTACACCGGTGATCAGGGTTTTTGGTTAGGTGAAAAAGACTACCAAGATAAAAGGTGGGCATATGATCCCTCACAACGGATGCCTTTGATCATTCGCTATCCCAAGAAAATTTCAGCGGGTATTCGTAGCGATGCTTTGATTGAAAACGTTGATTTCCCTGCTTTGATGCTGGACTATGCGGGAGCCAAATTACCGGCAGCAATGCAAGGTCGTTCGTTTCGAGCCATATGCGAGGGCGAAGCCGAACCGGAAAACTGGAAGAAGGCCGTCTATTATCGCTACTGGATGCACATGGCTCACCACGATAATCCAGGGGAAATGGCGATTCGGACGAAGACCCATAAATTGATTTACTTTTATGGTTGCGATTACGAAGGCAAAAATCAAACTCCACCAGCTTGGGAACTTTATGACCTATCAACGGATCCCAATGAACTGACTAACCTTTACGGCAACCCAGAGTATTCAAAGATACAAAACGATCTTAAATCCAAGCTTGAGCAAATCCGCGCTGACATCGGCGATGACGGCTCTCACTATCCCAATTGCGAGCGAGTTGTCCAAGAGTTTTGGGATTACAGTGAAGCCGATCAAAGAAAAGCCATTCAAATTTCGTCGGAATTTCGGCAAAAAAGAGAGAAAATGCTTTTGTCGAATTAGATCGCTTCGGTGGTCTCCAGAATATTTCTAATGGTTATCTCGCTTCAGCTCCAAAATGCTAACTGTTTTGACCTAAATCAATCGCTTTAGGTAAGTTTCCCAACACCCCATTTCAGGCTAGAATTCCGCTTCATAGAATCTTTGCGAGTTTTTCATCTTTTCATAACAGTAAGATGTGGCGGAATTAAATGGATACGCTTTTTGAGTTACTATTCCAACTAATTGGTGGACTTGGAATCTTCTTACTTGGCATGAAGAGCATGTCAGACGGTATGCAAGCAGTCGCGGGGTCAAGCTTGCGACGGATGATTGCTCTGGTAACCAACAATCGTGTTGCAGCAACCATTGTTGGAGTCTTTGTCACCTGTATCGTTCAATCCAGCTCCATCACTACCGTAATGGTGGTCGGGTTTGTGAACAGCGGCGTGATGGCCCTAAGTCAAGCGATCGGCGTAATCATGGGTGCCAACATTGGCACAACGATCACAGGCTGGATTCTGGTACTTAAAATTGGCAAATACGGGCTGCCAATTCTCGGCGCCGCAGCTTTTGGATACCTCTTCTCAAAAAATGAACGCAGACGTTACACCGCGATGGCGTTCATGGGTGTTGGAATGGTCTTCTTTGGTCTCGAGCTGATGAAGGATGCCTGTTCTATCATCAAGCAAATGCCTGAATTTGAAGAGTGGTTCAGCTTTTTCAATGCAGACACCTACCTCGGTGTTCTCAAATGTGCCTTAGTTGGATGTGTCATGACAACACTCGTGCAGTCATCCTCAGCCACACTAGGGATCACCATTTCGCTGGCTTTCGAGGGAGTCATCAGCTACGAGACTGCCGCAGCTTTGGTACTCGGTGAAAACATTGGTACAACCATTACCGCTTTATTCGCATCATTGGGTGCGACCACCAACGCTCGTCGTGCTGCCTACTTCCATGTAATTTTCAACATGCTTGGCGTACTCTGGATTACCGCCATCTTTGGTTGGTACGTGAAATTCATACCTCAATTCTTTGGGTACGAGGTACTACAAGCAGAAGTGGTGGATGGTAATACCACCTATCCCGGTACAACTGCGGCCATCGCTGCTACCCACAGCGTCTTTAATGTGATCAACACCCTAATCTTTTTGCCATTCGTACCTTTCTTTGTGACGTTCCTAAACAAGCTTGTTCCAGCGAAGGATTACAAGGAGAAACCAAGGCTCACGGATCTAGATATACGCATGCTGGAAACACCGTTGCTAGCGATCGAGCAGTCCCAAAAAGAAATTGAAAAAATGGGAGACGGTTGTTCAAAAATGCTGTCGTGGCTAGCAGAATTGCGTGGAGACAAAAATCCGGATACAAAACTCGCCGATCGATTGAAGACCCGCGAAGAAATCCTCGATCACATGCAGGACGAAATTGCTGAATTCGTAACGAAATTACTGTCAGGAAATGTCCCCCACTCCGTTGCAGCAGAGGCGAGAAGGCAGATTCGCGTCGCTGACGAGTTTGAGTCAATCAGTGATTACATTTATGATCTTGATAAATTCGATCGCAAGCTGAGGAAAACTGGTAACCGCTTTACGGAGAAACAACTTGAAGCGTTGAGTTTTCTCCAGAATCAAACCAATGAATACCTGCAATCGATCAATGAAGGACTCGTGCAAGCAAATCGCAACACGATCACACAAACAGAGTCAATTGCGGAAAGAATACGTGAACAGATCAAATCAGCCCGCAAACAACACCTTGAAGAATTATCAGATGGAGCAATCGCACCAGTTGTAAGCGTTGCCTTCCTGGCATCATTAAATGCATTCTCGAGGGTAAGAGACCATGCTTACAATGTCGCGGAGACCATCTCCGGAGAAAAGTAGAGAGCAGCGCTGCTGGTGTCTACCAACAGAAATATGATTTAGCTCAACATAGCATGAAATCTGTTGCTTAAAGCATCCTCTAGAGATGCCGGTTAGCAACGGAAGTTCATTGAGCAAGATGAGATGAGGCGTCACATCAACACAGCCCTTGCTGCTTATGCCAAGCGCAAAAAAACCTTGGGCTTCTTTCTTATCTCGTTGGATGCTGTTCTGCTACACTTTGGAAACGTCTATCAGTAGTCCATTGAGGACCCCGACTGTTTCTTACAGCATAATCCAATGATTTGGTTTACGGATTGACGAAAATGCTTCCGTAATCCGACTCTCAAAACCCAAGCGCCAAACCAACCGATAGGCAATCTAAAAGGTAGAGGTACTGCGATGCAGTTAATAGATTGGATGATTGTGGTGACCTATGCGGTTTTTACTTTATCACTCGGATGGTTTTACAGCCGCAATCAAAAGCATTCAGAAGAATACTTCATTGGCTCCGGTAAAATGAATCCGATTATTGTCGGTGTCTCACTATTCGCAACTCTACTTAGCACAATCAGCTACCTTGCGATTCCCGGGGAGGTGCTCGGTAAAGGACCCATCTATCTATCAAACTATATCGCCTATCCATTTGTCTTCTTGGTTGTCGGGTTCGTGATTCTTCCCGTCTACATGAAGCAACGAGTAACCAGTGCATACGAATTACTTGAAAACCAATTGGGACGCAACGTTCGGCTCTTGGGATGCAGCATGTTCTTAATGTTGCGACTGGTTTGGATGTCATTAATGATCTTTATGACGTCAAAAGCATTAGCGATTATGGTCGACGTTGATGAGGACTGGGTCCCGTTGATCATTGTTGTGACAAGTGTCTTTTCCATTGCCTATACAACGCTTGGTGGAATACGAGCAGTTGTCATCACTGACTTCATCCAAACTGTACTCTTGTATGGTGGTGCTTTACTCGTGATCGCCACGATCACTTGGAAAATGGGTGGTTTTGGTTGGTTTCCTACACAATGGCCAACAGAAGTATGGGATGAGCAACCAATATTTAGCCTTGACCCGTCAACGCGTGTAACGGTCGTCGGTTCCATCCTGTCGGTGTTTCTGTGGACGGTTTGCACGTCGGCGGGGGATCAAGTTTCGATTCAGCGATTTATGTCAACCTCTGACACCAAATCAGCAAGAAAAGCAATCGCTGTGCAATTGATTGTTGCCACAGTGGTCGGAACCACACTTGGTCTTGTAGGTATCTCATTACTTGGTTTCTTTCAGGCGAATGAGGCGTTATTGCCAATTGACGCAACGCTCAAGAGCCAAGCAGATAAACTTTTCCCTCACTTTATCGCTAAAGACCTTCCTCCCGTTGTGACGGGATTAGTCGTCTCGGGTCTGCTTGCCGCTGCAATGTCAAGCATTGATTCTGGTATCAATTCCATTACCGCCGTCGTAACAACTGATCTGTTACCAAAAGACTCTGGCAAAACAACGTCCTTACGCTCCGCGCGAATCATTGCGATCACTGTTGGAGTGGTGGTTGTGTGCTTGAGTTCGGTGATCGGATCCGTTCCTGGTAACTTCATGGCAGTCACCAATAAAACGGTGAATCTTCTTACAGTGCCGATCGCACTCTTGTTTTTCTTTGCTCTATATATACCTTTTGCCAGTACACGTGGCGTGCTACTTGGCACTTTCTTCAGTATCGTCTCGGCATTCACCATTGCATTTTCCGGTCTGATCTTTGGGTTGGATGCGAATCAGAATGACCCGATAAGTTTTCAATGGATTTCTCCGGTCTCTCTTGTTGTGGGAGTGAGTACCGGATTGATTGGTAGCAAACTATTCCCGAATCCAAAAAAGACATAGGGAACACGCGCAGCAAAACTGTTACTCCATCGCGCGTGTTCGGTTTAGTAAAGCAAAGATTGGTATGAGAAAAAGCAAAACGATTGAACGGATGCGCAGTGGTGACATCATCAAGGCATGTGTCTTGGGGCACTTTATTCCGGCTTACGTGGCACACGCCGCAAATGCCGGCTATGACTGTATCTGGCTTGACCTAGAACACCGGTCTATTTCACAAAGAGATGTAGAGTATCTTTTGCTGGCGTCGCATCGCTTTGACATCGACATCATGCTGCGTCCCCCAACAATCGGTAAGACGCAACTCTATCGATATCTAGAAGACGGAGCGGCGGGATTGATGATTCCACACGTCTCAACACCAGAGCTTGCAGAGCAGCTGGTGCAAGCTGTCAAATTTCCGCCGATTGGAGATCGTGGTATCGACAACGCAGGATTAGATGCTGATTTTCACATTCATGATCCGGACACCTACGCACAATGGGCTAATCAAGAAACGTTTCTTTGCATCCAAATTGAAACACCGGAAGCAGTGCGACGAATTGACGAGATTGTCGCGACTAAAGGAATTGACATGGTTTTTGTGGGCCCTGGCGACCTTGGACTAAGGCTAAGGCAGTCTGGAGAGATGACACTGGACGAAGCATGGGAGCGAGTTTCTTCCGCGTGCCGCAAAAATAATATGCCATTCGGTGGACCAACGCTTGGTATCGAAGAAATGAAAAAACGTCGACAACAAGGCGCGCAGTTTTTGGTGCACTGCAGTGAATTTCAAGCCTTTACATCTTCACTCGCTTCGAACGTCGTGAATTTTAGAGAACTAAGCTAATTGCATGTGGCCGCTTGGTATTCAGCAGCTTTGATCCACTCTGATAGTTTTTCAATTCTCATCGTGAATAAGCAAACCGTAAATAATCGCTGACACCGAGTTGACTTGCTTTCTCATCGAACTCGCCCGGCAACGCGAACAACGGCATAAATACTGGAAGATCCTAGTAATAAACAGATCCAAGGTGAGAGGCCAAAAGCAGCCGGAATGGTTCCGAGCAGAATACTCACGGCTCCAACCACTAAAGCGTATGGCATTTGCGTTCTCACATGAGCGATATGGTCACAGCCACTTGCCCGACTCGAAAGAACGGTGGTATCAGAGATGGGTGAGCAGTGATCTCCAAAGATTGCACCGGCAAGAACAGAACCCGATGTAGCCAATACAATCGAACTGTTCAGTGCGGCCTCCACTGCAAAATCCAGTTGTATCGCTAGTCCGACTGAAATTGGTGTCAAGATACCGATGGTTCCCCAACTGGTACCGGTAGAAAATGCCATGATGGCAGCAACCAAAAAAACAATCGATGGTAGCAGAGTGACTGGAAGTTGATTTGATAAAAGGCCAGCGAGGTACCCACCTGTATCGAGATCCTCTTTTTCGGTCATCCCTGAAAGAGCCCAGGCAAAACACAGAATCGCCATTGCGGGCAGAATCTGTCGAGCGCCTTTTGCAGCACCTTTCAAACAAACCTTGATTGGACTTCCCATGATGGTATGCATTGAAATGGCGCAAGCCAGCCCAACCGCGCCACCTACCATCAACGCCAAATAGGAATCACCATTTCCAAGAACCTCACCGACTAACTTAAGTAGTCCTGCATTCGTCGCCTCCTGATCACTGGCTGATAACTCTTCCCTGCCCGTGATTACCAACACGACGAGCACTGCAGCAAGGCAAAGGAAAACTGGAGCCACAGCAGCGGTCCACAGCTTCGGGTGACTCTTCTCGTGCTCCTTACTTTCTTTCTTCTCTGGATCTGGTGTTTGCTCATCAAATTCACGCTCCGCTTGGAGCATGGGGCCAAAATCTCGCTGAGACCAAGCGATGCAGAAGACCATCACCAATGCGAGCCATGGGTAAAATCGATAGGGAATCGACTTTAAAAACAGTTCAAAAGCAGCCTGAGGATCCTGAATTCCTGCGGCGGTCAGCCCATCGGCCAGGTAACTTATCTCAATCGCCGTCCAGGTACTAACCAAAGCCAGTCCGGCAACGGGAGCGGCAGTGGAATCAACAAAATACGCCAACTTTTGACGGGAAATCTTATACCGATCCGCTGTAGATCGCATGGTCCCACCCAAAAGTAAAGTATTCGCATAGTCATCAAAAAACACGGCTAAACCAGAGGTCGCGATCATCGTTTGTGCGCCGCGTCGTGTCTTCACTCGCTGTGAGACTCGCTCAATCAGAACCCGAATCCCACCTCCAGCCTCGAGGGTTCCCACCATCGCAGCCAAGAGCAGACTAAAAATGAACGCCTGCAGATGTGAGATAGAAACGATGGAATGATAGATCGCGTCAAAAAACAGCTTCACGGAATTAATAATCCCTGTGATAACCTGATTTGCACTTGGTAGGAAAAAGCCGTTTTCACGCGTTCCGACAAAGGTCCACGGTGGCCCCAACACAAGTCGCTGAGGAGAATCAAAGTTCCTTCCAATCAGGATGTTCGGGTCGCCAAACTCCAAGATGCTTTTTAAACCTAAGTCCGCACTCACCTCTTTCGAAACAGCATCTAACAACTCAGAAACGGTGGACTCATTTGATTCGGATGAATTCAAGACAATGTTAACACCCTGTTCCCTCAACGCTCCCTCTTCAGACAGCCTTGCTACCGAGACAAGGATCGAATCCGTGGCGAGTTTTGATGATTGAAAAGACACAAAAGTGCTCGTTCCCGATAGGATCGGTGATGGTGCAACGAAACGCACTCTCACTTTGCCATTGGTTCCGAGATCCGTCTGTAAACTCACGCGACCAAAAGAAAGTAGAATCGCACCAACTGCAACACCCGCGGCCAGTGGTAAAACTACCTTCCGAGTAGATACAGCAAGAATAATTGCGACGATGGGGGGCAGCAGACTAAAAAAGCCAAACTCCATTACCAAACTCCTGTAACACCGACAGAGCCAGAGCTTCTTACCACTGATCAGGCAATAAACTCAGTCATCAGTCTGATCTTTCAATAAGGCTCAGCCTCTGGCTCGTTCCAGTAGTCCGACCATGATGACAGCTAACAGGGCACGTAGCTCGTCATCCTCTGGTAGGTCATTCAATTTTTTGAGTTCGAACTTACCCTCCAAGATTGCAGGTTTTTTTGTCAATCGCAAAAGAGTTTCACCGTCTGGTCGCCGGATGATATAGCTCGGATTAATCAAATAAATTGCGATCCATCCAATAATTGGGATACCTCCGAGGAGACCTTCCAGCAGCTTCTGCATGGGACTTTCTTCCTGAATCGTCATCTCAACCTGATCATCATGAATGATCTCATAATGCGCTGACCACAGGGACTTCATCCCTTTTCGGCGGACCGAGCCCCAAGAATTACCACTTGCATCAGTGAACGAATAATTCGCAGAGAAATCAAGGACGCGGTCTGCTTCTATTCGAAACAACAAACGACTCTGTGTTGAATCACTATAAACCTCCACTTTCTCCTTCAACTTAAACATCTTCTGCTTCACAAACATCAACGTTTTACCGGAAGCATCGGTTGCTGAAATTCTCTGACCTAACGTCAGCAACTTAAATCTTAAGTCGATAGGGTACTGCATCGTATCAATACTTTGAAAAGGACATTTAAGTGAAAGACGCGTCTCATGATAATGTTTCGACCAGATGCTCGCTGGCAAAAATGAGCGGAAAACGAACCAGAATAAGCTCAAGGGGTGCGAGCGGGTTTGTCAAAAAAAACGACTCAAAAACATCGATCGAGGATCATGATCAGTTGAACAAAGACGCTGAAAATGTTGTCTGTCAATCAAAAACACTCCATCGTCGCTCCATTCTAGAGATCGACCGTGGAAGGGTGAGCGTTTGCCTTACTATCGTTTGCTCTTTTCTTGTCGTTCGCGCGCAGCCTCTCGCCTCTGGATAATACCCTCTAGCTTTTTTCTCTCAGCTTCAAGAGTTTCTGCAGAAATCGTCTCTGGCTCCACCGGAGTATTGTCGATGCGGTCAGCATCAGTAAGCGTCCTGAGCCGGATATTACGGTACCAAACTGGATCACCGTGATCTTGAAGGCTAAGATTTGCCCCCCGCGCCTCCAGATCCCCACCCCTCTGCCTAAGCAAATTCACGTTGAAGGCCCACCTCGGGTTTCGGTAGTCCATATGGATCACCTTTTCGCCATTCAACCAGTGCTGAATGATTGTTCCCTTACAGATGATTCGTCCCGAATTCCATTGACCCACAGGTTTAGTCATATCCTTCGACGGGGAGACACAGAAGTAAAGCGACGCGGCGCTTGTGCGTGGATTGGCACCGTCACGATGCTTACTGTTGTCGAGAATTTGATACTCGTACTGCGTTGGTCTGTAATAAATCCCGCTATTGCTACCCTCAGCAACCTTCCACTCAAAACGCAGCTCAAAATCATCTGGCAATGGGCGAGCAACATAGACAAGGCTACCACCTTTTCCCTCACGTGAGATAACACCGGAGTCGAACTTCCAATTACCTTCGTGCTTCCAGTTTTCTACCTGATTATTCTCGCTGAGAAACTCGAATCCCTGCTTAGCTTCCTCACTTTTTTTTACAACCGCCTCTTCAGCGTAGGATCTCGCTGTAACGTAAAGTAGTGAAATGGACATCAGGATCACTCGGATGCAAGAAGACATAAACGCATCAGAGAAAATACGAACGTAACGCAGGGACATGGAACACCTCAAAGCTAGTAATTGGTTGAGCAGGTAACCGGCATAAACTCGGATGATACCGCTATCAGCACGAAAGTCAGTTTTTTTGAAAACGCTTCACTGAAAACCACCTATGGGACCACCGGGCTACTTCACCATCAACAGCCCTGATTAACTCGGTCTTTCGATAGCAGGTCTACTGTGGTGCGCCATAAATTGATTCGGCACGTTGAAATAGAATCCAAGATGTGACAATGTATTTATCCTCGGATTCGGGTACTTCACCTTTATGGGTGTGTGTGAACCCTGCCGGCGCGATCACCATTCGTCCGACCTTCGGTTGAATCGAAGTATCTTGATAATAAAACTGAGTCTGTCCTCCCTCCTGCACCGTGTTTAAAAAAAACATGAACAGGAGCACACGATGTAGAGACTCACAATCTGAGCTCTGTGGGTAGATTTCCGAATGCCAGTGATGATAACCACCACTCGCCCTCCGATACTTTTGAAGATTCAAATAACCTGGTCGATACAAGCTGAGGATGACCGCACGCAATTGTTCATCTGTCACACGATCGATGTTATCGGGTGATAATTCAATGATGTCACCACTTTCAAGCTTGATCGTCGGTGCTAACGCACCGCAGACAAAAAATGGATACTGACGAACATATTCCGTCAACCTATCTGCTGTCACATTCAGCAGCTGCTGATTAATCGCAGTCCATTCTTGATACTCCGAGATGCAGCAATCGACTGAATCCTTTTTCTTTGTATCAACACCCGACCCTACTTGCCCAACCGAGTGGATTTGAGGAACGGATTCGAAGGTCTGAACGATCTTTTCGCAGAATTCTGGTTCCAAGGCGTCGTCATAAACACCAATAAAATGATTCTCATTCATTACCAGCCTAAACACTTAAAAATTAAAGCGAACGATGCGCGCAATTCAATGAATCAAACACCCACCATATTCTCACCTGCTCGCGTTTGAATGCCAACGTCCGAGACTGAAAACGATGTCGTTATGCAAAAGAAAACACGATAGGTAAGGTCGATCTAATTTAGCTCCGATGACACCCATTTTTCGGATGCTGCTGCAGCGGCAAATCGCAACCTTTCTTTGAAGATAAAACTACCCGTGTTGTCTTTTGGTGAGCGCGTCAGCAGCTAAAGATGAATACTCTTATTTTTTACGAGTAAATATGATCGCACAAAAAAACGGTGCCTCTGGAAGAACTCCAAAAACACCGTAATTTACTTAGTACCGGAGGTGGGACTCGAACCCACACAGCCTTGCGGCCACCGGATTTTGAATCCGGCGCGTCTGCCAATTCCGCCACTCCGGCCTCGACCAAAAACCCAGTATAGATGGGCATTTTTTAATCACAAAGGGGACATCGGCAAAAGGCTGTGATCATTTTTACAGCAAACTTCAGTTTTTCTGATTTCCCGCTATGTTGAGTCGCTGGCCAGAGAGCTTCTGAGGAACTCTTCAAGGCTGCTTTCGTTTATTTTTTTCCTTTTCCGCCACGGCCTCCTCCTCCACCGCCGCCTCCGCCGCCGGTTCCGGAAGAAACCGAGAGCTGAACTGAGTTAGACCAATCGGTGGCTTCCGCACCATTGCTTGCTCTTGCTCGAACGCGAAAGCGATAGGTGCCATCAGCTGGCATATCAAAACTATGCGATTGGGTGGCAAGATCTCCTGCTGGAGCGTAGACATACGCATCCGACCAATTGATGGAACCTCTTCGCTTTGTTCCATATTGAATCTGATAATCTTCCTCGATATTGGAGTTATCATCCCAAAGAAGAGTTACCCTCAACAGCGTCGACGAACCCACAAGGTTCGTGGGTGCGTTGAATTCTGTAGGTGGGTCTACCGGATCTCCACCGCCACCACCCGCGGTGAGTGCAATGGCGGCCGCGGCATCGACAAGCCCGAAACCAAAGTCATCATCACGTCCGGCAGCGCCCAAATCTTGTGCGGTGACCTGTAGTGCTAATCGAACATCATCGTTCACGGTCCCATCAGAATTTAAATCAGATATGCCACCGGATAAAAGCAAAGCAGCCACACCCGAGACATGGGGACAGGCCATTGATGTTCCACTCAAGTATTCGTACTGATTTCCGGGGTAGGTGGATAAAATGCTTGACCCCGGGGCAGCAATTTCAACCGCCGGTCCTGTGCTCGAGAAACTGGAGCGAGTGTCAGAGCGGGTGGTCGATCCAACAGCGATCACTGAGTTGTATTTAGCAGGATAGCCGACTGTGTCTGCTCCGGATCCCGAAGTCCCTGCTGACGCAACCACAACCACACCTGCAGCGTAAGCATTATCAAATGCTGCCTTGACTTGTGACCCGGGGTCTGTGGAGCTTCCCAAGCTCAGTGAGGCGACCTGAATTTGGTTTTGCACGCACCAGTCCAGCGCTGAAACGATATCTGAGTAGGAACCGCTGCCACTGGAACTGAGGACTTTGAGTCCATAGAGCCTTGCCTCAGGTGCGACGCCGACAACGCCAAATCCATTAAGTGATGCAGCAATGGTTCCGGCGCAATGAGTTCCATGGTATTGGTCGTCATAGGGATCTGAGTCGTTATTCACAAAGTCGTAGCCGCCGGCATAAACTGATGCGAGATCGGGGTGGTTGTAGTCGATCCCGGTATCGATCACTGCGACGCGCACGCCATGACCGGCTAAGGGGCCAATTTCTGGTGTCACATTCCCCTCATGGACCAACCGACTGCCAATCCTTACGACTCCCCAGTCGTCACCGTATTCGTCTGCACGACATTCGATATCGGGTTCAATGATTTTGACCAAAGGGTGCTTTGCGAGCCCGGCGATCGCAGCAACAGGAACCTCTGCCGCAACGGAGCTGATCAACCTAAAGCGGTCTGTGACGGTTCCGCCTCCTTTTTGGACGGCGTTAATTTCTGCTTGGGTGGGTGGTTGATGAAACCCAATGAGCACCCGGACTCGTTGTGGCTGCTGGGCGATAGCGATCGATCCGCTTACGACAAACCCGAAAAGTATGACTCCTATACTGGTGCCCCAGTTGAATAATTTGTGTCCAAGGTTTAATTGTGTCATGTTGCAAAACCTCTTGCGTAATGATTACGGCTCGGACTGCCGTGGTCGCGGAACGAAACGGGTTAAAGAACCCAGCAATTTGCTGCTTGCTCCCTCGGTCATGGCCAAGTGCAATCATCATGCCAATCAATAAAAGCTGACATCTCTAAACTCTCTTTGCTCGATTAACACGTATGACACCTCCAATTAACCTGCCTTGAATCAGGAGATGCCGCAGTGCAACCGAGGCGATGCAGTCTCGTTTCAAGACAAGCGTCTCAGATTGAAATGATCAAACACTCCAAAACACCGATGACTCATTCTGAACATCAGTATTCAGATTCCTAAAGCAGTGCATCAAGGAACGTCAAGCCGCTCTAGCAAGACCCTTAGAAGCCATCAACTCATCTCAGGAAATGGACTTATCACGGCTTTATCTTTTGGTGCAATCTGCCTTCAAAGCTCCAACCGTTTTTTTCTCTAGAAAAAAAGAATCGGTTTCACTCTGCTTAAGCTGACCTTTTTTGAAGACTCTTAACCGTTATGCCAGAAGGTCAAGAGAAAGTAAGTGGTTACTTGCCGCTGGTGATCTTCCTTGAAACTTCCACCACTTACTTGATTAGCTGTTTAGCAATCTCTCTTTCATTTACCTATGTTTTTTCCATTGCATTGATTAGCACCACAAAATCTTCAATCTCTTCCCGCCAACAAACTAGAGTTCACTTGATTATTCGTTTAGCGATTCCAAATTCTCCGTTATCTAAATCTCGAAAATCTTCTTTTGATTTAGCAACCCATCCAACGTTGTTGTCAGGTCATTGCTTTTACTCAGTCACATCGCATTGACTCAATCTACACTGATAATTCCTACTGCCTCATATGCTAGGATGCAGATTGATTCGAAAACCTACCGTGGAGCTTGCGAAATGAAATCGGCTGATGGTATCCAAAAAAACAAATGGTTTTTGCTGATAAGAAGGGTGATGCCTGTCTGCGGCTCACTATTTTGCCTGATATTTTGTGCCGTCTATTCGATGGATCTTTAGAATCAAGGTGCGATCTACGAAACGTGGGATAAAATGACCGCTAAAGTTGTTGACCGACGAGTTGAACGAATATCGCGTACACACGACCAGAGCTATGAGCAACGGGTAGAGATCGATGTGAGGTACTCATTCAATGGAACGGAACATCGAAGAACGTTTGTGAATCCACACAAACTGTTGACTGATCCGACGGTCGAAATTTATGTGAATCCGGAAAAACCGAGTCAATCCAGTCTCGGTTTTGAACGACGATTATTTCTTGCCTACGCACTTTTTTCAATCATCAGTTTTATTGCGGTTGTATTGCTGAGCATTCTCGCCTTTTTCCCACATCTCGCAAGCAAAGACTACCTTTATGAAACCTCTGCATAAGAGATCACACCCACACCGCACACCACTCGGCATTTAAACAAATCGCTTTTGGGTGTTGACCGTCCTCGCGGAATAGTAAGCCAACAACACTTGAACAAGAACACGTACCAAGCTTTCTCATCTAATTTAAAATCAATGCTTGTTGACTGCCATCATTGCGCTGCCGCAATTCACTCCAATTGCCAAACATGTCCTTGGTGTGATGAAGCAACACTCCCCGGCAAACGAACGCATAGCAAAAGGCAGTATGGACTCTTAGCCTTCTTGCTCATCATTCCCTTGCTTGGAATCTGGCTGGGATTGACATTAAGGGCATCGAATCACTGATCCATCGTTGCGACGTCCAACCATCATAGGTGTCTGCGATCAGATTCCTGGCAACGAACCAATTAAAATTCGCGCTGCGTCCACCGAACTTGACTATTGGCTGATACAGTCTCGAGTGATTCCCTGAGACCCCCTTAAACTGACGATGCCCCAACTGTTAACAAGAATGCACTCTCAATTTATGATGGTGCTGCAAGAGTTGTCGCCCAATTCTCTTGCAGGTAAACCATTTAAAAGTCATTAAACGGACGTGGCACGATAAGGTAACACCAATGAAGATTCTATACACACTTGCGATCTGCACTGCATTCATGCAGTCACTATTCATGCAGTCACTCACCTCAGCTTCAGCACCCAATTCGCCCGACACTGCAGAGGAGCAAGTGGTCGCGACTGCAAAGAACTTTTTTAACACGATCGATATTAAAAATCAGTCTTCAGAAAAATACCGGGAAGTCGTGACGGATGATTTCCTCATCTTCGAACTCGGAAAACAATACACCATCGATGGATTGGTGAAACTTTTTGAGTCAGATGACCGAGAATGGATTTCCACCAAATGGACGCTTTCCGATTTTAGGATTTCCCTCGACACCAATTCGGCACATGCCAGCTTCCAGAATCACGGAGTATTCCGATTCAAGAAAAACGGTAAGACCTACAGGTCCGATCTACATTGGCTCGAAAGTGCGTACATGATACGAGAAGGGAAAAGCTGGAAAATACGATTCTTCCAATCAAATCGTGCCTCTGAAAAAACCGTGGAAATTGAATAAAAAGATTGCGGAATCACTTTCCCATCCATGGTTGAAAAGCTCCAGCATGATTGATGCGGAGTGGCGATCACTCCAAAGCATCGATCAGTCACGAAATAGAATGTCAACCGAACTTACACTTATCAAGCCGGCCGATGATAACTCACACATTCCCTGAATCCCGGTTACTTGTAGCCAACATCGTTTTGATGCTGTGCAATCTTGTAATCGCCTCAGGCTCGGCAGTGGGTCAGGGACAATCCCAGCAAGTTCAAAGAATCGCGTTCTTCGTATGCGGTGACCCGCAGTACCTTGCAGAGCGATCCGACAACCCAATGAAACTTGATCCACTCTCGGAAGAGGCCAACGCCGGTTTCATTGAACGCTTACTGAAACTTCCTGGAAGTAAACTACCTGGTTCCATGGGCGATGGTAACGTCGCGGAACAGATTTGGGGGTTAATCAATACGGGCGACCTGATTGACAGTTTGGATAAGAACGGCGGTCCTTACCCGGCCATGCAAGAATTTGAGTGGAAGCGGTTTCTTGCTGACTACGGACTCAATGGTAAAGACGGAAAAATACCCATTCCGGTGTATGAAGTTCATGGAAACCACGACGGTCCGCAGGGAGATACTTTTATTATCGACGCGATTATTGATCGCAATCAAAGTCGAAGAGAAATCGTGAATGTATCCGAAAATGGTTTGCACTACTCATGGAACTGGGGATCTGTTCACCTTGTCAACCTTGGGATTTTTGTGGGTGAAGGCGAGAAAAAACGTGACGGTCATCATTATGCACCTCGGTCGAGCCTTGATTTCTTAAGATCTGACCTAGCAAAACATGTTGGCGAAAGTGGTCGACCTGTTATCTTGACCCACCATCTACATCTGGACGCTCCAGAGTTCGACTGGCCGGCGGAGGACCTTGCCGGCTACTACCAAACGATCAAATCCCATAACGTGATTGCTATTTTCAATGGCCACACTCATGGGTCACCACCAAAACTCAGGCGATGGAATGGGGAGGAGATTGGCTCTAATCTGAATGGATTTGATAATTTTGATCCAGACGATGCGGGAGCGTCGAAACTGCACAATGGAAAACCGGTCGGACTATCCCACGGGTTGCTGTATGTCGAAATTGTAGATCAACCCGGAGTGTTGAAGGATTCAATGACAGTCCGCTCCTATGTAACACGCGACAACTGGCATACTGCTAAATGGGACCGCATATGGAGAAAAATGATTCAGGCACCTGATCGGATACCACAGAATCCGTAGTGAGCACCATCTCAGAAGTACTTTCCACGAGGCTGTGATTCAATCCACTTTGAATCGTCAACGAGACTCCACCGCTTGGGCATGCCGTCGATCACCCATAATCCCACCAATGAATGCCATCGGGATGTAAGCGCCGATTAAATCAAATAACACAAACCAAGTAGGTCCACCAACCGCGACTACCATGGTAATCCCGCCCAAAAGAAAGAAACCACCCACCATCATTGCCAACATTCGTGCGTTTGAATGAGCTAATCTCGCGGTAGAAAATGCACCGGTCAGAGTTCCTAATGCGTGTGCGAGCCAAGGGAAAATAAAATTCTTGGGTTCCAACGCGTTCATGTTCGCCTGCAAACTCTCCATGTCAGACATGTCGATGCCCTCTGGAGCTGGTATTACAGACATCCCGATAGTAACAATCGACAAGTTGATCATCGAGCCGAGAACGACACCAAGAATGATTGCAAATAAGTTCCGCAGGACTGCTAGCACGTTACTCTGCCCTCCATCACTTTTTCAGGCAACAGGTGTTTCAAGTTAACCTATCGAAAGCAACAACTGAAATGTTGCAACCGCAAGAATGGCGCCCACACAGGGACCGACCACTGGAATCCACGAGTAGGACCAGTCGCTATCGCGCTTGCCTGGAATCGGTAAAAGCCAATGGACAACGCGGGGTGCAAGGTCACGTGCTGGATTGATCGCATATCCTGTCGTGCCCCCAAGTGACATCCCAATTCCAAACACCAATAGTCCGATCGGAAGGGATCCCACTGCACCTAATCCCATGATCGTTGGCTCAGAAATTGAATCTGCTCCGAATAAAATACTCGGTTTTGACATGAGGAACACAGGAAGAATTAGAGCAAACGTCCCGACAACCTCACAGAAAAACGCCTGTGGAAACTTCCGAATAACCGGTGCATTGGCAAAACAGCCGAGTTTGGCATCAGAATCGGACGTCAAGCGAAAATGCTCTCGATAAAAACCGTAGACAAGTGCCGCTCCAAGGGCAGCCCCGAGCATCTGCGCTACAACGTATCCCAATGAATCTTCTAAACCAATCTCATCATTCAATACCATTGCAAGCGTGACAGCAGGATTAAGATGTGCACCGCTGAATTCTTGCGTACAACTTGCTCCGAGAAAAACCGCTATCCCCCAACCAGCACATATCACTAACCACCCAGACCCCGCTCCAAGCGTTTTATTTAACAACACATTGGAAACAACCCCGTTCCCAAACAGGATCAGGATCATTGTGCCTATAAATTCTGCCGCATATGGGTGCATCTCGATCTTACCTTTATGAAATCTGTTTTGAGCTTGCAATCACTAAAAAAACAACGTCAATTGAGAACAGAATCTTTTGTGAAGAGCATCATATTCTATCACTGTGTATCCCAACCTTGAGATCTCTGCAAAGCCTTAGACCATTTTTGTTTGCGTTCACCGAGACGCTCTGGGTCAACGCTTGGCTCAAAAACGCGTTCGACGCTATAAATCGCATCAAACTCATCGGTGCTCGACCAGATTCCACACGTTAGTCCCGCAAGAAAAGCTGCCCCCAGTGCGGTAGCCTCCGTGACATTAGAACGCACCACGGGTGTACCCAAAAAATCTGCTTGCATTTGCATCAACAAGTCATTGTTCGATGCACCTCCATCAACACGCAACTCCTGAAGTGATTCTCCTGTATCTCGTTTCATCGAATCCAACACATCTGCTACCTGAAAAGCAATCCCCTCCAAGGTTGCACGAGCAATGTGTGCTTTTGTTGTACCGCGAGTCATTCCAACAATGGTTCCCCTCGCATAAGAATCCCAGTGGGGCGCTCCAAGTCCGGTAAATGCCGGCACCAAATAAACACCTCCGGTGTCTTCAACGCTTGCAGCGAGAGACTCTACCTCAGAAGCGGTTTTGATTATACCCAACCCATCTCGCAACCACTGTACTGCCGCCCCTCCAGAAAAAACACTGCCCTCCAAGGCATAGTTACTTTCAGGGCCTTGGACACATGCTGCTGTGGTCAACAATCGAGCTTCAGACTGAACCACCTCTGACCCAATATGCATCAGTGCAAAGCAACCTGTGCCATAGGTATTTTTAGCAAGACCCGGACGATTACAACTCTGTCCAAACAATGCAGCCTGTTGGTCTCCAGCCACTCCGCCAATGATCAATGATTCTCCAAAAAAGCTTTTCGCTGTAAGCCCAAAATGACTACTCGATGGTTTCACCTCGGGCATCATCGACGATGGAATCTCAAATTTCTGCAATAACTCTTGATCCCAGCAATTCTCTTTTAAGTTCCAGAGTAGTGTCCTTGATGCGTTTGTTACATCCGTGGCATGCACTTCACCCTTTGTTAACTTCCAAATCAGCCAGCTGTCGATCGTGCCGAATAGCAAATCACCATTCCCAGCACGGGATTTCGCATCGGGCACCTGATTCAGAATCCATTCAACCTTTGTCGCGCAGAAGTAGGGATCGAGTGTCAAACCTGTTTTCTCTGCAACCGTTTGCTCAAATCCTTCGTTCCTCAGACGATCACATCGCTCGCTGGTACGGCGATCCTGCCAAACGATAGCCGGCGAAATGGGTTTGCCAGTTTTCCGATCCCAGACGACCGTCGTCTCTCGTTGATTGGTAATACCAATCGCTGCAATATCACTTACATTCACCTCGGCGCGTTGAATCGCCTCATGAGCTACCTGTAACTGCGAAGTCCAGATCTCTTCGGCATCATGCTCCACCCAGCCGGGCTGTGGAAAATGCTGCTGGAACTCCTTTTGTGCTAAACCTAGAATACGCCCGGTCGGGTCGAACACGAGCGCTCGAGAACTTGTTGTACCCTGATCAAGAGCTAAAAGCACACTCACTGTAAAGACTCACTATGTGAAATAAGGGACCAGTTGTCCACCGAACACGATCATCGGCGAAAACCACTTTCAACGGCACGAACAGCACTCCGTTTTAAAACACCCTTTGAATCAAAGGTAAATCAGTATGCTCGTACCTCACTCGCACGGGCAACTTCTACGAGTACAGCGAACGCGATACTCGGCTAGGATCCGTGAAGGACCTCAAGTGTACCTGAGAAACAACAAGAAAGTTTCAATCCATGCCAACACCAAGGGTGTCAAATTGAAATTAGCCAAACCTCTGAGTGAGAATCACGTACGCAACCTCGGCCGCTTCGCAACTATTGTGACGTTTCAGATGCCAAGACAAGCTGTGTCTTCAAGCGAGTTGTCGTGATCAGAGGGCCCAATCCGTCGCTGATTCGATTAAAGAATAATCGCCACGACGAATGGTCAACTCACACCCATTGCCGCTGCAAGTTGCTCGTAGGTGCGTTTGCTATCGAGTTTCGATCCTTGGTTGTCCAGAGCAATCTGATAGAGCGATTGCCCGCATTTTGTTGGATATTTCCCGGTAATACATGCCTGACACAGATGATCCGCGGGTTTTCCGATCGCGCGCGAAATGGACTCAACAGGAAGATACTGCAGGGAATCCGCGCCAAGATCATCAGCCAATCGCTGCTGTGATTCGGGAGTTAAGATACCTTCCGTAGTGAAATACTTCGGTGCAATCAATTGATCAATCGTGCTCATATCAATGCCATAAAAACATGGGGCAATGATTGGAGGACAAGCAACTCTTACGTGAATCTCCTTTGCGCCACCAACTTCTCGGATACGGTCAAGTAGCACGTTCATCGTTGTGCTCCGAACGATTGAATCTTCCACCAAGATCACTCGTTTTCCCTCAAGAACCTCCCTTAGGGGCGTGTACTTCGTTGCGGCTTTTGCTTTTCTCGCTCGACCACCTTCAATAAAAGTACGGCCTGCATATCGATTGCGTATTAATCCCTCGCAGCAAGGAATTGCCAATTGGTAAGCCATCGCATCTGCGGCGGCTTTACTGGTATCAGGAACCGGAACAATAATCGTATCTTCTGGATCAATGTTGACGAGATCGAGATCCCTCTCCGCAAGTGCCAATTCCTCGCCCAGTTTCGTACGACTGAGATAGACGCTGCGATCATCTAAGGTGCTCGCAACATTCGCAAAATAAATCCATTCAAAGAAACAGTGCTTTGGTTCTTCAGTAGGTGCAAAGCGCTCCATCCGGAATCCGTTTTCTTGGTCAATTAGAATCGCATGACCAGGGGGAAGCGACTTGATCTGCTCACTATCAAAACCGAGATTAAGCAAGGCAACACTCTCACTCGCAGCAGCGAAGAGTGGTCCATCATTGACATAGCACATTGGTTTAATACCGAGTGGATCACGTGCGATGATCATTTCACCCTCAGCAGTCAACACCGCCAAGCTATATGCGCCATCAAATCCTGCAGTTGTCTCCCTCAGTACTTCAATCCAATCGATTCGCCCACGTGAATCGCTCAACATGCGACCAAATTCATGAAGAATGATTTCAGTATCTGTATCGAGAGCCAAATGGTGATCACCATCAGCCAAAAGACGCTCTTTTAACAATCCATAATTGGACAGCTGTCCATTGAAACAAAAGCTGAACCACTTTCGCTTATGAATATGTCGTCGCTCAAAAGGCTGTGCATAATTGCGATCGTCTTGGCCACAGGTTGCATATCGTACGTGACCGATCGCAGCGCGTCCCGCTAATGATCTCATCAACGATTCTGCTTTCGCCCGATGATTCAATCGAAAGACCTCGGACACAGTCCCAACGTCCTTCCGGTTGGCCAGAAGCGTGGGTCGATCGGGGTCGTAAGTGGTCATTCCAGCAGCGAGCTGGCCGCGATTCTGGATATCCAACAACATTCTTGGAAGAAGCCGTGAAATCTGCCTTGGTCCATCACCTGTACAGATCGGACTTCTCCCTCGTCCAGAGAGGTGATAGATGGCTGCGACACCACACTCATGATGTAGTTCGCTCATAATGCTCTTTCCTTATGGAAGACAACGACTCAAGATAAGGTTTCGTATCCGATCACGTCGGTTATTCGAGACTGAATTGCTCAAACTAGCCTAGATGAAAATGCTCTGCCATGTTTTTTACAGCGGGCTTCCCTGCGCGTCGATTCCCCATGACAATTTCTACAGCCAGTTGAATTCGATTCTCAGGCGTCAGTATTGGTATGAGCCGAAAAAAAACCACCCAAAAACGCATTTTTCATCGCGACAATAAGCACAATGCCGCCAAAAAGTGAAATACGCCAACATGTGATCGATCAGACAAAAAGCATTGTCGTGAAGGTAGGGACAAGGGTCCTGACCGACCACGATGGACTTCTTGATCACCATCGGATCGACCAACTCTCCTCGCAACTCTGCAGAATCGCAGATTCAGGCCGTCAAACGCTGTTGGTCAGCAGTGGTGCGGTTGGTGCGGGTATCGCAAAACTCGGCTTGAGCGAGCGACCTAGCGGCCTTGCGGAACTACAGGCGGTAGCGGCAATCGGACAAACCGATTTGATCCAAGCTTACGAGACGGCTTTTGCGAAATTCGGTCGCCATGCGGCTCAGGTTCTACTCACTGCCTCAGATCTCCGCCGAAGAGGGGGGTACCTGAATGTCAGGAACTCCTTAAATCAGATCCACAATCACGGAGCGATTGCGATCATCAACGAAAATGATTCAGTCGCAGTGGCGGAATTGATGACAACCTTCGGGGACAATGATCGTCTAGCGTCGCAGGTTGCGGGATTATTATCAGAAGCAATGTTGATCATTCTCTCTGACGTTGACGGACTCTACAATGGTCCGCCCTCTGCACCAGAAAGCACGTTACTGGAAACGGTTTCCCAAATTGACGACCGTATTCTTTCCATGGCGCAAGTGCATCAAAATAATCAAAGTCGCGGTGGGATGGCTAGTAAATTGCAAGCAGCAAAAACAGCCACTTCACATGGACATCCGACCATCATAGCTCCAGGAAACGACGACCAGATCCTTGACAAAATCTTGCAAGGAGAAACGGTTGGCACTTTATTCTTGCCACCAGAACGCAGTATTCGTGGTCGTCGACGCTGGATAGGAAGCGCCGCTGGAACCGCCGGCACCCTTAGCATTGACTCAGGCGCCAGCACTGCAGTGCGTGATCGGGGCGGTAGCCTCTTGGCCATTGGCATCGTGGGACTAAAAGGCTCTTTCCCTCGTGGCAGCGTTGTCTCGATTGTCGATAACACTGGTGTTGAGATCGGTCGCGGGCTCAGCAACTACCCCTCTGTTGAGATCAAGAAAATTATGGGCTTACCCAGTGACCAAATATCGGAAATATTAGGTCATCGACCTTACGAATCTGTCATTCACCGAGACAACCTCGTACTTTGTCAGGATTAAAACAGCGGGAATCCAATCATGGTTTCTTAACGACTACAGGTTTACGGCGATTGGGATATAGTTCTCGACAAAGGTCACATTTCGTTCCATCACATCCGCGCGCGGTGCAGAACTCACGCCCGTAAAAAATAATCTGTAAATGCAAATCGTTCCAACATTCGATTGGAAACAGTTTTTTTAAATCCATTTCCGTTTGCTGCACATTTCGGCCATTGGTAAGCCCCCAACGCTGCGATAACCGATGGATGTGTGTATCGACCGGAAACGCCGGCACATTAAACGCCTGGGCCATGACCACACTAGCTGTTTTATGACCGACGCCCGGCAAAGCCTCTAACTCCTCGAACGTCCGCGGGACCTCTCCTTGATGTTCATCCATGATGATGGTTGCAAGACCAGCGAGGCTTTTTGCTTTTTGCTTGGCCAATCCAAGAGTTTTGAGATAGGGATAGATTCTCTTGGCTCCTAACTCCTTCATTTTCGTGGGTGTACCGGCGACGTCGAATAATGCGGGCGTGACTTCATTGACCTTTTTATCCGTACACTGTGCACTCAATACGACCGCAACCAATAACGTAAAAGGATCATGGTGATCAAGGGGCACGGGTGGATCCGGATACAGCGTTTGTAACCTTTGTTGAACGATTCTGGCACGTTCGGTCTTTTTCATTTTCAGATTTCCATAAACTCGGTGCCTTCTTATTTCGATCCTATCACTCCGTCCAAACGGTGGACTCAGATCATGGCGATTCATTTACTGATGAATCGTCTCACGCCTCTGTTATCCATCAACGTTCTGTTACTGACATAGCGGAAAAACAGAACTCATTTGGATTGCGCAACAGTTCAACCAAACTTGGAGTACACAAAAGATGCTTAATCATCCTTCTCTGAATCATTTTGGGTATTCTTGCCATCGAATCCAAGATGATTCAGACGCATTGCTCTGCATACACAAGTGAGTGAATAACACACCTTCAACTCCGTCGGCAACTGTCGGGCAGAGCGTCGAATACTTCTTGGCGGAAGAACCTTGCCGCTCATCCTGATTTCTCATTAATACATATGCGTCTCGATAAATATTCGCAAAGGCCTCGTAGAAAGCTTCGGGGTGACCTGGCGGTAATCGACAAGCAGCACGTGCATCCGCTGTTGTATATTCCGCGTTGGGATTCCGCTCGTAAGTCATCTTTGGTTTCCCGAGGCGACCGACGATTAAACGATTCGGATCTTCCTGACTCCAGCTCAAAGCCGCGTTCGAACCATCAACCTCTATCGTTAGGTCATTCAAACGGCCGTGTGAGACCTGACTCCACGTCACAGATCCTAATGCACCGCCTTTCATCTGAAAGAGTGCTGACCCGTAATCATCAAGTTCATGATGACCCGAAAATGAATTCATCTTACACATCAGACTCTCGGGATCCTGACCGGTAACAAATCTTAAAAGATGAAATGCATGAGTGCCAACATCACCAAGCGAACCAGCTTGCCCGTTCTTTAGAGGATCATGCTTCCACGCTCCTCGCTCTGGTGTGGAATCAGCGTTCATTCCATGCATCCATCCCTGTTTGTAGGAAACACGAATGGCCAATATCTCGCCTAGATCACCCTGCTGAATCATTTCACGAGCTTGGCGAATCATTGGGTAGCCGGAATAATTATGGGTAAGGACAAATACCTTCCCAGACGTTTCTACCGCCTCCGCCAACCTCAAGGCATCGGAAAGCTGCGTCGTCATTGGTTTGTCACAAACCACATGAAAGCCTGACTCTAAAGCTGCGAGGGCTATCTCAGCATGCGTGTAATTCGGTGTGGCAATTGAAACGAAATGAATTCTCTCCGAACTCGGCAAGCAGCTCTCACTTTCGAGCAGTTCACGATAAGTTCGATAGGCGCGCCGCTCGCTAACTCCAAAATCGAACGCAGATTTTTTTGCTTTCTGCGGATCGGATGAAAAAGCACCTGCAACCAGATCTGCCTGCCGATCAAGAGTGGCAGCCGTTGCGTGAACGCGTCCAATAAAGCCTTTACCGCCACCGCCAATCAGTCCCATCCGTAGTTTCGGCTCGTCCACTCTGCTTTCCCTCATCAAGCTAACGGTAGAAATGAAACATGATTTCGAAGGAAATCGCTGCAATCTAGCTGGAACAAACGAAGCGCAATCGATCTGCACTAATTTGAACTTGGTGAAACACCGGGAATACGAACACTCATGTACCGCCAATTCTTCAGGTATGCGATCAAATCCCGCATCTGGCTCGGATTGATGGTTCTTTCAAATCCCTCGGGCATGAGTGATATACCAGGGGATTTAAATACCTCGATTTCTGTTTTCAGAATAACTCTGCGTTCACCACCCTGCTGTTGAATCGTGACTTCCTTATTATTCTCATCGAGTAACAGTCCTTCAAAAGTAAGTCCATCAATTGTCAGGATTTGCACTTGAACGAAAGATGCATCGATGGCTGCATTCGGATCCAGAATCGATACGAGCAAATAGTCCTCAGTCTTGGTTCTCGTGTCACTTATGTCAGGCCCAACATTTGTGCCGGTGCCGTCCACCTGATGACATGCAGCACAGTGAACAGAAAACAGTTGTTTGCCCTGATCAGGGTTACCTTTGTCAGCAAGTGCATCTTGATACTGACTGATTACCCGCCTTCGATCCTGATTTGGCGCCAATATTTCAACGGCCAAACTCGCTACCTCTGAGTTAGATGATTGCTGTAATCTTTGAACTGTTCGAGGATCAATGGCGTTTCGTGGCAATCGATCTTTCTTCACTTCGTTTAACAACCAAAGCGAATCCTGTCCACGACTGACACAGTTCTGTATTACCTCCTGACGCAATCGCGATTGTAGCGTTAACCAATGATCGCTGAGGTAAGACCTGATCCAATCAGAGTCAGTTGCCAGAAGCTGCTTGATTGCAACTGAGCGAATCTCACTCACGTGCTCGTCGGAAACAAAAGTTCGCAAATTGATATCCAAGCTTTTGAGAGAGAGCAGCAACTGCAGACACCTCGCGCGGACGACAGGTGATGCATCTTCTCGTAAAAAAGTTTTGTTCACGACATTACAATTCAAAAGAAAACTATCTGATTCGTCTTTATCAAGCGCGCCTATGATCTGTTGGATAGAGTGCCGACCTCGTGTTGTGCCCCGATACCAAGCGAAAACCAAGGGCAAGCCATAACCTGCATCGTTATTCGGAATGCGTTGTCGCTCAAAAAATGCCTGGAGTAATCCGATCGCATCTTGAGGCGATTCAATCGCTATTCTCTCCGTAAGGTGCTCTAAGACGTCGATGTTTTTATCCTGCTGCCTTGCGAGAATATTCGCCAACGGTAAGAGCTGCTCTTTCGGAATACTACCAATCACTTGTTTAACTAAAATATCCGCAAAGCTACTACTGGCTATCGTTGCAAGCGACTGGATTCTAACGTCGCTTGCAACCATTTCGGTGTCCGCAAACGCTTTGGCAAGCTCGAACAACACTGATGAACTCGGGTCCATCAATAGCTCGGGTAGATTTTCTGGCCATAAATCACAGCTCACGGAAAAAGAGACTCCTAAAGCCCGAAGCCTGTGATCCCCAGAGTGTATCATCTGCTTGATATGATCCAGAGTCAGGCGTCCATGACGCTTTAATAAAAATGCCGCACGCGCTCGTCCGCTGGGTCTCGCTTTTGAATCCTGCAAAATAGATTCCCATTGCCCGGAGAATTTTGATCCTCGTTCCATGAAATACTGGGTTGCACTGATACGTTTCCAGGGCGATTCATCCACGAGCCAATGAGCCGCATTATCCGAGTTGATGCTCTCGGTTTTTTGAGATGCCAACCCGCTCTCAGCCACTTGCCAGATCCGACCAAGATGTGTCCCATCACGTTGATCTGGTCGGTTTTTAAGCTCGGGCGGCATAAAATCTGGGTGTTCAATAACGGCGCGAGCCATATCAACAATCAATAGACTATTTGCTGGGCCCGAGGTCAGATCCACCGGCCGGAACCACTCGCTGTCGGATGTGATGAAATCAAATGTGTTCGATGTCCTGCGAGCTTTCCAGACGCTTCCCGTTTCCTCGAGAATCTGTCGCTGTACCAAATAAGCCGTCGGCTCGCATACGAATAAACTTTCTTGCGAACCTGAATACCAGCCGGGAGCAAAGACACCACACGCGGCACTAAATTGACCACCGTGCAGATTACTGGTTGTCCAAGCAACACCTCTACCAAACACCTCAGATTCTGATCCTGCCAAAGATACATCAACCACGGCATCTCGTGGCGACAACAGTGGGTCTCGAGCAATGATCGCTGACCCGAGTGCTGCGTGCATGGCAGGATTACGGTTGCTGCACCCAATCCGCCTGCCATAATCATCAATGGTCAAGCCAAATTGGCTTTTTCCAGTAACGACTCCCCAATCGCCTCCCTCAGGATCAAAGAAAAAATCGCCATCACTCAGGTCAATCGGATTTGGTTTCTGATTGAATCTGCCATCCACCGCCCGAACTTTACCACCACGTAAACCGTTGGCCACGTACACCAGTCCGTTTGGAGCGAGCGTGGGGTGGTTCGCCCTTAACTGTTGGTTCTGTTCAGCAAACCCCTCAAACCAAACCGTTTGCTGGTCACCTATCAAATCGCCATCATCATCTTGTATGAAAAGAATCTCTCCAGCAACGGTAACGATTGCACCTGTACGATAGGGTTGAACGCCTGTTGGAAAATCAAGTTTCGAAGCAAAGATGGATGCCGTATCAAAAACGCCATCGCCGTTCTTATCCAACAATACCTTGAGTCTACCGTTTGGTGATTCTGTTTCAGGAGGCCCAGTGGGATAGTCCGGCATTTCGATGACCCATAAACGCCCAAACGGATCTAGCTTGGCACTGATCGGATCCAACACCAATGGCTCGTTAGCAACCGCACGAATGCTAAAGTCACCATGAACCTGAAAAGAATCGAGTGTAGTAGCTACTGAAGGTTCGCGCTCGGGTTCGGTCGAGCTGCTTGTCCGTTGACTCACCAACACTGTCAGGACCAATAAAGAGAAAACCGTGCTTTTTTGCATCTTTCTGTAAGCATCAGTGATCATCAAGGATTCCCTTCAAAGTTTACGATATCTCGCAATGCTCAGGATGTGTGGTTCTTCGGTTTCCACTCACCACCTAAGTCGAGCGATCAACCATTTTAACCTTTTGGAGCTACTGGTGAGCGGAAGGATTAAAGCAATCAGTGCTATCGTAGCCGCAATTGGCACAGGAAAGATAACCCAGCAGCTTAAGCCAAGAATTAATAACCAGAATGCCGGATTCTCAAAAACAGGCAAAAGAAAATCGTTATGCCGTCGAACCAACACAACCACTAATCCGAAAAGCATTAAAGCAAAGAAAGGCCGGAAAGGTAGAGTAATACCTCCATGTCTCGATAAATGCTTTCTTAGAATGCTAGACGGATTCTCATTTTGAACTTCCCATACGCGGTCAACTTGATAGCCGTCAAATCCAACGATTGGAAACATACTCTTTTTAGGATCCGATGATGATTCTACCGGGACCGCATACGGTAGTTCTCTCAGTTTCTCGCTCATTTGAAAGTTAAGGTTTTCCCATCCTGTGGTTTGCTTTTCCTCATCGTTGAGATTACTTCCACGATTCAATTGTGCCTGCAATCTATTCCGATCATAGCCAGCTGATTCCGCGATCGCCAAGTAACGCAGCACCCATGCATGCAACCACGTTTGCAGTTCTGTGTCCTCGTATTGACTCGCGTCAACAACAGCATCAATGGATTCAACCACTGACTCTGCTAATGAAAAAAGCCTCTCCGCTTGGGTTTCACTCATTTCACTGTTCAATGAATCCCTACTTGTATCCGTCTGAGAGTAAACGGAAAGCCAATGACTCTCCACCGCAATATCTCGAAGTACTGGTAAATCAAGATTTGCTAACTGGGATGAGGAATCAATACGAATCAACAATTGAATCGTCTGCGAGTAACGGTCCAATGAAAATGGAATGGTGATCGATGACCGACTCTCCCCTGGCACATCGCTCGAAAGAACAGCCTGCCCCGCAGTCCACGCCGCGACCAATTGACTCTGCTCTGGTAGATCAATAACAGCGGACTGATTAACACTTGGGTAGAGATCCCAATGCATGAACACAAGTAAGCTCTCTTGCTGTCTGAAAACATGCGTATCGCAGCAAAAAGCAACTGGCTGAAGTTCGATTTCAGCAACTTGCGCTAAATCGATTGAATAAGATGCGTTAGCAGCCCTGTAAAATACGTGATCGTCTACCTGTGGGGCTTGAATGAAATCCTTCGGCAATCCCGTAATATCGACGGCACTTGTCCGCCATTGAGTCGTTTGCCCATCAATACTATCGGGAACTCCCAAAAATACTTTTCGCGTCCTGACTCCCAGCATCTTCAAACGCGGCACGCTGATTCGATTGACGCCTACGTTTACCACCTTTGATTGGATCGAGACACCCTCCCCTTCCACCAAGTCTTCATCAACCGCGATGCGTAAAACATTGAATGCATCGTCAATCGCGGGTAAAACACCGAGGATTGAGCCGCCGGAAATCGTAATCTCGCTACTCCAAGCAACTGGGATTTCAATTGATAACGTATCGGGTTTTTCGTTGATAAAGTTCAGAAATGCGCTCATTTCCCATCGACGATCCTTTCTGGATATAACGACTAACTGATCGGCCACTGGCAATCGCGAAATTGGTCTGATCAAAACCTCTCGTTCGAATAGCTGTTGATTGATTGATTCGTCATTAATTGGCTGATACCACGACCCGACGATGCGTCCATTCTTTGGCAACCAAGTTTTTAGAACATCGTCGATTTCGGCGTTTTTGATAAATTCCACTTCAGCTTCAGCGTGACTAGAAACCTGGACTGAAGGGTCGCGTGTCAGAAGACCCCTCAGCTCTGATTCATCACTTGATGTTACAAACGAGATTTTCGGCAATCGAAATGGTCGGTCAGCGTTAACAGGCAGTGAACCAAACACATCAACTTGCTGAGAGCCTCGATCAAGAAGAGTTCCGAGATAATAATCTGTACCACCGTGCACTGTATTCGATGTTAGAACTTGAGCACGGCCATCAACTTCCAATCGAGTGAGTTGCACGCCGTTTTCGATGAACAACTTTGGGAAAGGATTTGTCGATTCGTCACCAGATAAAATGGCTCGATAATGCAACAGCGTCTGATCTTGCTTCAAATGTGCATGGTAATACTGAGTAGTAATTCCTGTAACATCGGAGTCACCAGCCCTCCGAAACTGTAGATCCGGAAAATCTTGAACAGGCACAAACGCACGGTCAATGGTTCCACGATAACCCACCCAACTTGCTAAGAATTGATCTACAGCAAGTGGCTCCATTGATATGTCTAATAAGGGGACAAGCTGGATCGATGGATCGGTTTGAATTGCAAACCATGGATCTAGATTTTCTCCCATCGCTGCGGCTATTACTTGAGGTACCTTGATCTCCGTGGTGAAATCAAATGCTGCTGGCTTCCAGTTTGTCTCCACGGTCCAAACAAGCTGAATGGGCTTTGGTTGATCCTTGAGAGACCTAACTGTCACTAAACGTCGTGAGGGACTATAGAGCTCTGATCCAACCAAGTGCCAAGACTCACCAGCAATCCGAGGCATCTTGGAATCTAGCACGACAAACTGGAAATCCTCACCAGCAGCAAGTTTTTCGGGAACATCTAACTCACAGTCAATCACTACTTCGCTCTCTCCTGACCGAATCCAGTACCGTCGTCCAAGTGCTTTTCCCTCATTAATGCTCGAATCTCTCATCTGACGAACATCCAGTTGCAACAGATCTGCTGGACCAATTTCATCGGTCCATGTGCGAGATAAGTTACCTTCCTCGGTGACCAGCCATCCTTCGTTTCCACCCAAACGAACAGCGTCCAATGGAATCGCCGACTCTATTGTTATTTTAGAATTACCGACTTGCGGAATCGGTAACTCCATTTGAGCCCAACTGCCTTGTGAGCTGACAGTGGGTTTCATGGTCACCTTAATCTTGAAAATCTCCGCAGCCGGGACTGATTTTAAGAGAACTGTATCGCCATCTCGATCAAATGGAATTACACGCGTGATTTCATCGATCAATTCAATCCTTCGAACCAGATCGAAACGAATTGGTAATGACAAAGACCGATCACGAGTCTTTTTCTCACATCGGATCAAGTACTCTGCTTCCACCTGTTCAAAAGCTGGTCTCTTATCAGGATCAGAACCGACAGTTCCAATTTGTACGCGGTAATTACCAGATAAAAATCTCGCAACGCTTATCAGTTCATTACTCTGGGTTGAAAACAGATCAGCGAATAGTTCACGTGGAATATAAACCATGTTCCCTGCTTGTTTACCCTTCGAATCAACAGGAACAAGCACGTCAACCGCAGCATCAGACATCGCTGGACCAGATGGATTCGTCTCCTGAGCGTTTATTTGATTTGATGTGAATAGAGAAAACGCTAAAGGCATCAAGATTATCTTCACGGAATCGGTTAGAGAAAAATCTTGATTGTGGTCGGCTGATTCGTACTTCTTTGTATCGCCGCTCACACTGAGGTGATCGATGGATTCCATCGTGTCAAAGGATTTACACACCACTGACAGCAGCACTCCACTAATCATCGGAACGACGATCCAAGCGAAGCAGACCGTAGACCAAGAAAACACTGATAGGCCGAATGCTACAGAAAAAATGATTACGCTAACCGCCGCCAACATTGAACGCTGTACTAAGTGCCACCCGAGTCCAAAAATCACAAACGCAGCGAGGCAACCAAAAGCTAAAACATGTTCGTAACGAAGCAGTAAGAAGGTTTGACCAGCCTGTAACTTTCCAAATTCAACATCTCGAAAAAGTTTGAATGGCGAGAAATCCGGAGCAAAGCTATCTGGTCTGATCATCAACTCATACTGAGATGACAATACCGCTGCTCCCTCCAGCTGAAGTGCTGGTACTTCACAAGTTCTTTTAAACAAGTTACCTGTCGACTCGAAACGCTCCCAACGAACAGTTACGGTTTCCTCGGTAAAAGTTGGTGATAAACGCACCTCTCCAGATGGCCAAGCCGAAACATCGAGCTTTTTGTCACCAATAGAGACGCTAATCAATTTAAAGTCTGGTGGCGAAATGATCCCAATGGGAGCGGCTGAATAAAAATGATATTTGGCATTTAGTTGGTCTGCCCCCATAACCGAACTGATCAAGCGAACCTGTTCGTTCCAAACGACATTAATGTCCTTCTCTCGCTGATCAACACGGATCCGTATCGACGGTTGCTCCACCGCATCGTACCGTAGTCGTACCCACCGATCAGATGTGATATCGGTAAATAATTTTTCATGATCTGAATTGATGGCACTGCCAGTAACCTGAATTGATGGAACGACCGATACTGCATCACTGCGATTTAAAATCTCAAAACTTGGATGAAGATAGACATCAGCGTCCTGTGATGCTGCTCCCAATACACTCGGAAGATACACTTCGTGACTTGATGAAAGCGGTATCGACCTCCTTGCGACAATCGAACTTTCCCCAAGGGAGATATTGTCGAAATCCACTTCATAAACTTCGCCCGACTCACCGGTGCTTCTGCCGACGTTATTGAGTTGAACGGCACCCAAGCCACCTTGGTTTCGAATACTCCACTGAAACGCAGGCAGCGTGCCGTTTCCCCCTGTCTGAATCACAAGGCTGCTTACTGCCTGACTTTGGGACTGTAGGGATAAATGGAGCTCCTCAATTAGTTCTCCATCTTGATATCCAAGAAATAGATGCGATTTTGTCGTATAAGCAACACTAGGGCGAACGAGTGTAACGCCTGGAACCTTACCTGTTGTTGGCTGGAACCAAAGGGTTCTCGCATTTTTAAAACCAAAGAATTCGGTCTGCTTCTCGTCTAATAACGGTTCAAGGACCCTTGATTCTTCAAGCGCTTCTTCTCCGCTCCAGGTGAGGTTTGAGCTGGGTGTTAACGATGCTAGTAGCTGGCATTGCCCCTTTTGCATCGGTTGAACAAACCAAACTTCGGGAATCTCAACTTTCCCTTGCCTGAGAGTAATTCGTCTTTTTCCCTCCGCGATCAATTCAATTCGACCCTGTGCGATCTCTCCTGCTTCGGGCCAGATATAAAAGTTATTGGGATTCGAACGTGTCGTCGGGATCGAGATCTGCCGATTGGACCCCGCAACACGTAACGAATTTAGCTCCCATTGGTCCTCAACTTGCAGTCCAACTGGCAAACCACGTGAAGAATCCAACTCGATGACCAATCTGGCTTTTGCATCAATACTGGAAGGGCCAACGTCTAATCTAAGCGAAACATTTGATAGCTGTTCAGCAGGAGTACGCGCTAACATCACCTGAGTAAGACTTTCTTGCCGCCTGTCCATTACATCCTCGGCTGCCACACCTGCAATATTTGAATTCTGCTGAGTGTCCGATAGATTCGTGGCTCGGTTGCGCTGATATCTGGGTGATCCGCTCGCTCGCAGCAGTGTAACGCCACTATCTAAAGTTTCCCTTGCTATTGATTTCCATGTTTTCGGCAGCTGCCAATCCACAAGGCTAAACGGTTCAGAAATCGCTAATTGAATCTCCTCCGTTGTTGTCGCGTCGAAGATCTTATCGACTTGTACCGACGGAAGCTCTATCCAACTATCTGCTCGAATTGCAGTTGAAAATCCCGCAACAGTTAATGTTGATAGTTCGGTATTATCAGGGGTGTTGGTGTTAGGCATTTGCATATTCAAACGCCATCCACCGTTGTCTTCTTCTATCAAACGAAAAGGTACATCTTCGCCATCCAGTTTTACACTCACCACATCTGACTTCTTCAGTAGTAGCTCGGGAGCTTCCATCCCGGACAACGATTCAAAAACAAATCGACTCGTCCAAGCCATACCCTCTGAATCAATCTCACATTGCAACTGCTTACGACGCAAAATCGGCTCTCTGGAGCTTTCATCGGTTAAATCAATCATCTCAAGGCGTAATGCACCCACTCCGCCAGCATCAATTTCATACCAAATCGGTTCATCGACCTGACTCAGTCCTTCAATTTCTTGTGGAACTTTATCAACTTGCCTTCCAACCGCATTGGTTACCAAAACCCGTTTTTGCGTTGGGACAGCCAAGAACAATTTACTTTGCTGCACAATGGGCAACTCAAGACGAAAAAGCGTCGTGTTACCACTCGTCTTCCCCCGACACACCCACTGATAATCAAAAGAAACTGAGGTCGAATCCGTTGGATCCAAAACAGCATACGCCTGGCCATTAGTGTCATATTCAAGTCGTGGTAATCCAGAGTCGGAACCAAAGACTGACCGTCCCTGAACCGAACGAATCGCGACACTCTGCATCCCAAGGGGAGCGAGCACTTCTCCCTTCGTGTTGGGCGGTAAGCGTAATAAGCCACGTCGACAAACTAACTGATTGTCCTGAAAATCGACTATGTACTCAGACGCTACTGGCTGCGTCGAAAGAGATTCGCCTACCTCAATCCGCTGATTCAATAACGCAGTTCGCAATTGTTCGAGCGAAACAGGCATATAATCCTTTGAAACCAATACATCCATTTGTGACAAGAATAGAGCAATTGGTCTTAAATCTCGCCCGTCCGATAACTTTTGGGGCAGAGGGAGAATAGTGGAAGTTGTCTTACTGTCAGCAGTTGTTTCGTTTTCTCTCTCTTTCTCAGCCTGCACTCCAGTGCCTGGTGTCTGAATGACTGTAGAAATAGGATCTGATGAACTTCCCGAATCCTGAGCGTCCACAAGAGCCAATGGCTGCGTTACCAATAGACAGAAGATCATGAGAGAAGTGACATAACATCGAATAGGGCTTCGTGAGTCACTGTTAAATCGGTTACGGGAAAGTGCGTTGTAAATCACACGCCATCTCCCTTCTTAGAATCTCCCACTTCGTCGACTAACTCCAAAGTCTGGACAGATTTTACGCTCGTGTTGATTTCTGAATAATGCAAGGGTTGAGAGGCTTTGACTGGATCAGAGAACAGTCGTCTTCTTGACCCAGGCTGTATCAAACTACGAACCGCAAACATGATCACGACGAGTAGAACGGATATTAACCCGTACTGTCCGGCTAATATTGCACCATCAGGTGCGACAAGACAGATCCCGCAGCCGAGCATGAAAGCGATCACAAGGATCACTGGATGGCGAAATCTCTTTGCTGCGGTCAGCAGAAGCGTCATGACGATGGTTATGGTGCCAACGGCTAGCCAGATCGCTACTCGCGATAACAAAAACAAGCGAAACGCTCTGGTTTCAACTCCTTGATATAGATATCGATTACCGCTCGGCATCTCATTTTGCCGTGCTGCAACTAGATCCATCAGTGACTGATCATTAAAGTTGGCATCGCGATATAACTTCCAACGATCGTATCGCCACGTCATCTCGCGCCCAAGCGAAGGAGCCGCCCACACTGCGTGAGTATCTTGTGGAGAAACCACCTGCCAATACACTTTACCCGAGCGATTAGGAAGATCTACTAACGGGGTAATCTCATTTAGGAAATTATAGGAACCCTGTCGAAGCCATAATCGCAAGTCGATTAGGTGCTGTGTTTTTCCATTGGAGAGGGGAACAAATAATTTTGTGCCATCAAGTCGGACGCGTACAAGCTCTTCGTCAACAAAGGCTTGAATCGTAACGGATTCCGGGTCGGCGCGGAGATTGACCTCATAGACATCACCCCCGGTAGCTCTCGCAAGAATCTGATCATGCCTCGCGTTTGATCCCATGAGCGAACGAATGATTGCCTGCCCAAGCACCAACTCACTTGTTCCCTTCTTATCAACTGTCAAACGAAGTCGAATTCGCTCTCTGGGAACTTGAGAGAATTCAGAGCGCTGAATATTTGGAGAATCAATGAAGGATAGCGTTCTCTGCTGATCCCCCTCGAGATTGACGACCACTGGACCTCGAAGTGACACGTCCGTAACGGCTGGTCTGGGCAAAGGAACCGCGAGCAATTCACCATCTTGACCCAACTCAGAAATCAGCCGATCGCTTCGAAAACGCACTCTCATGGTTCCGCTGGTCAAACGGTCTGATACAAGTGCGTACTGATCATCCTTTACCGATCTTAACTCAGCCGGAAGATCATCGACAGTGACACTCCAAGTATCGCCGTTCGCAAGTGCATCACGGTCAAAACTATCTGGAGAAGTGAGTAGATCGTCAGCATCAATGTCGCTCTCAGTGGTATCAACCGTCGCTTCCGGAATCCTAATTGTCAGACGTCCCTCCAGATCCAAGAGAGACGAAACCATCCAATCAGTTGTTGTTGTTACCACTTCACCATCTAACTCGATGTTTGTGTCACTGGTCAACGAGATCCGTGATGGCTGCTCAACCAAACTTCCGGCAATCTGTGACGCGGAGGATCCATCGATCATTCTGTAGGATGTAATCTCGGCGTTCGTATTTGACTCGACCTCAACCGCTGACATCCGAGTCAATCCTCGAGATGCCTCAAGATCCACGACAAAGGCTTTACGACCATCATTCACCAGATCGAGTACGGCATTTCTAATTACTTCCGTGGATTCCGGTACAGTAATCCGAGGCAAATTGAGAGTTAGAGGCTGAGGATCTAATTGCTTGGGAAGAACCTTTTGAAATTGAAATATTAATTGTGATCCCTCCTCGGTGGAAAGTGAAGAAAGATCAACAACACGAAGACCCTCTTCTCGAAACGTGATCAGTGGTGTTCCAAGCTGAGACTCTACAATGCGAACCTCCCACCCAGCATCATCGAATCTTAGTAGACCATCCTCCGTCTGTCCCGTAATCTCTACTTGCATCCAAAGTGTTGCGGTCTTTTCCCTCGCTGTAAGCTCTGAACGCGTGTTGATACGAAGCTGGCGCTCATCCTCTCGTAACCAAAGAGGTAGCACAGATGCAGGACGGTCAAACGCGAAACGATACGAACGGCTTGAGTCCGTTTCCAAGGCTGAGTCTAGATCTACACTTCGAACCCATGAAGTGGATTTCCAGCGCAATCGATATTCGCTCGGTGTTAGAACCTCAATATCACCGCGATGCCTAAGTGAACCTACTACCTCTGGAACGCGAAACAACAGCGGTGAACTGCTTGAAGCTTTATTGGCTGGAATCTGATACTCAAAGCTCAGCTCGATTCTCTGCTGTTTTGTGTCGCTTGGGATCGTAACCTCTCTGGTCTGATCAGTACCACTAATCTGCGGCGCCCCCATTTCAACCATTTGCCCCGTATCGGCAAGGATGGGTGAGTCAAGAATGACCACATCTTTTGGAAGTCGAACCTTAAAGCTTCGCACCGCGCCGCGCAAATTATTTACACTCAGACGCACCGTGGCAGTGGGCTGATCCTGTGGAGAATCCCAACGGACTGTTGTTCGGCTATCGATTTGGTAGATCGGTGTCGCCTCTACCGTTTTTGAATCGCGTCCCCATCTGAGCGTATATTCACCTCCACTGCTTTCAATCTGTAACTCAACCTCTCCTGCTCCACTCTTTTCCAGAACAAGGATCTCGTCGCCCTGACCTAACACCTCTGCATCTGCCGTGTCATTTTCAACTTGGACGTTAACACGAGACGGAACATCGGGAAGTCGGAAGCTGAGACTCTTTGAACTCGAATTCTGATCCACGCGTGCCGCAACGTTCATCACCACAGTTGCTTCAATGAGCGAATCGTTACGCACATAGAGGCTATACCCAGACCCGTCGGAGTTGACGGATGTCATGGATTCAATTGCTGGCTCTAAAACGACTGGCTTTAGCAGATGAAAATTCCCGAGCCTGAGTGGAATATTAATCCAACCTTGCTCGGAAGGTTCAATCGTTACTTTCAAACGGACTTCTAACTCCGCGCGACCCTCAGATGCCTTGCCTGAAACCTCCAGAGACTGGTAGCTGTATTTAAGCCCCGGCGTCTCCAGGCCAGAATCCAAGTTGAGATACCGTTCGAATTCTTCCCATGTCAATGAAGGCATCATCACAGGGTTGCCAGATTCACTCAGAAACATAAATGCCCTGATTGGAACTCCGTCCTCTGTCTGGTTGGTAGCACCTTCGATTAAGTTTTTCGGAGGCTGCGTGCCAGGCGGCTGACCCAAAACAACCGCTGAACCAATCCAAATGACAAGAACAACGCGTAGCAAGAGGGCGGCTATCAACCTGTGGAACCGTACGATTTCGACCCACCAGCGTTCTGAGAAAAAAACTACTGGGGTTTTGTCGGCCATGCGGTAATTAGACGATGAACGCATCAGGCTTTACTTGAAATCACGACAAAACCGAGCCACCAAACATTGAACAGATCGTGGGTCGCTATCCACCGAAAAGACTTGGCATCGCCGGAGGTAGCTTTCCTCCATTGTAGGCACTCGCTAGCAACGCACCAAGAAAAAGGGCCTATTGTGTCAGCCGGATAACCTATGATTCATTCACAATCGGCACAAACCGATTAAACGGCACGTTGCACGACCGGACCAAGGGTTCGTGCCTGAGAATCGATCTGAAGTCTCAGATCGAGAGAAACATCTGCGGCCTATCTGAAAGCCAGCACGCCACCACAAGATTAGGTGGCGATGAATCCATTAGCGGCTAGATCCCGTACGCTGATTCAAAAAATTCAAGCTTTTGTTTGGCTTCCTGCTCGGCCACCTCAACCTCTTCGAAGGCAGCATTGGATTCATTGAATTTATCCATTGCCTGTTTTTTGGCGACCTCTGCCTCAGCCTGCTTTTGTTCGAGCGCCTTTAATTCCTTTTCAATTCTTGCGAATTCTGCGGCTGCAGCCTTCATTTTGTTTTCACGATCTGCGATTGCTGTCTCCAGTGCTGTGACGCTCTCTTTCAAAGGAACAAGTTTTTCACGTTGCTGCGTCGCGAGCTGCGAAGCTTTCTGTGCCTCATCACGCAATCGCTTTGCAGTAGATTCGAAGGCTACTAGCTCGCTTTGCAATGCCGTCAATTTTGCATTGGCCTGACTTAGTTTCGCATCGGCCTGTGCTAACTCCTGATCTACTGCTGTTAGCATTTTTTGTGATTCTTGTCGCTTATTGGCAGTCTCTGTCAACTTGGCTTCCAATTCCGGTATGGCTTTCTGCTGGGTACTCATATCCCTCACCATCGTCTCAATCAAGGCTGGCATTTTTGCTAATTCACCAGCGAGACTCGCCAAATTCGCATCCTCCTTTGCCAAGCTTTCTGTCGCTTGATTCATACTAAGAGTCATCTTTTCCTTCGTCAGGTCCATGTCCTTCATTGCCTGACGGTATGACTCGATTGATTGAGCTTCCTTAGTGACCGCCGCTTGCAAATCAACAACTTTCTTCGAGAGATTAGATTCCTCGCTGATTAACACAGCCACTTTTTTCACCGCTTGCTGCTTCTCATCTTTGGCTTTGTTCAACTCGCCTTGGAAGCTGTCTAATTGCTTCGCTGCCTCTGCCTTTGCAGCGGTTTTGGTTTCGATCACACTTGCCATACCTGTGAGGCTTTGCTTCAACGGTTCAACACTCGCCATGAGTTGAACCATCTCTTTACCTTGCGTTTCGACTCCGATCTTGCATTGAGTAATTTCATCGGTCAACTTCTTTTGCTCTCCCTGCGACTGCACAATCGCGGCTTGAGAATCCTTGGCTTTTACCGTTAAGTCGCTAGCCAGACTTTCAAGTTCCATAATTTGCTGCTTCAGTGAAGCTTGATCCGATTCCTCTTTCGTGGTTTCTAATTGGGTTCGAAGTGCCGCGATGTCGGCATCATTCTTTGACTTCGCTTTGTCTATTTCGATACGCGAAGCATTCAGTTTCTTCTCAGCTTCCTGTGCGACGCTGAGTTTATTCGTCGCAACTTTCAACTGCTCAGTATGTTTCGCACTCATCTGCTTGGCTTGTTCAATCGAGGCTGTAGCAGTTTTAATTTTTTCCTCCACCTCGTTCTTGGACGCAACTACCTCATTCAGCTTGTTGCTCGCCAGTTCCATTTTGGCTAGTAAATCCATTTCTCTCTTCAGTAAATCGGAGGTGCGTTTAGCCACCTCCGATTTCACTGCCTCTTGGGTCTTGTTGTTCTCAGTGATGGATTGCGCTGCACTTTCGTTCGCATTGCTAGCTGTCGTCCAACGTTCCGTGGCTGCTTGAAGCTGTTTTTCTGCCGCTTCGCGTTCGGACGCCAAGCTCTGAAGCTTCTTGTTTGTGTCCTCAATGGAGACTCGATACTCATTAGCCTTCGCCAAAGATGTTTGGTTTTGCATGGCGAGCATCTTTTGCTTGGCTTCTGCCGCAGCCTTTCCATCGGTTGCAGCCTTTAAAGCTGTTTTGGCATTCGCTACCTGCTGAGACAGATCTTTCTCGCTCTGCACTTGTGCTGCGATAATTTGCTGACCCGCTTTTTGCCGCTGAACAATCGCGTTGCGATCTGCTGACAATTTCTCCACGTGCGATGCCTGATCTTCCGTTTGCTTACCAAGCTCTGGAGGATTAGCGGCTAATTCCGTCACGATTTTTGGATCGGCAATCTGCCACATGAGAGTTCGCCCATTCCAATCACCGCCAACCACCCGGCTACTGTCGTGGGTAATGGCAACTTCTAACGCTGGCTCAGTAAAGGCAGGCATTGTTGCAATAGCGCTTCCGTCTGCATTCCACACTTTTACGGTACGATCCTTACCGGAAGTCACGATTTTGCCATCTTGCGCCATGGAAATACCAGTAACACCACCTGAGTGAGCATTGAAGCTCTTCAGCTGATTTCCAGCATTCATTTCCCACATCTTGACCGTACCATCTTCACTCGCACTCAGTAATACATTTGAATCAGCTCGCCATACCAGCGATCGAACCGCACCCTTGTGGCCAATGAGATCCAAATAAAGGCGACCTGTCTCAGCCTCCCAAACATGAAGCCCGCCAGATCGGTCACCTGAAGCAACAAGGACACCATCCGGGCTGTAATCTACACAGTAAATCCAATCGGTATGTTTCTTCAGTTCGAAGACTGACTCGCCTGAATCGGTATCAAAGATTCGGACCATCTTCTGGGGTCCGCCAAGCGCAATGCGGGACATTGAGTCGTTGATATCAGCACCAAAAACAACGTCCAGCTCATCGCCAACGCTCAATAATCTCGATCCGTTCCTCACGTCGTACAAAGAAGCCATTCCCATTGATGAATGAGCTCCACCGGCTACCAACAGATAACCGCCATCGCGGTTGAATCTCAGTACTTGAGGAATCCCTTCAGGGTAAGGAAGCACTCCCATCAAATCATTTGTCTCGGTATGGTAAAGAGCAACCTGTCTCTGACCGGCTACGGCGACCAAAGGAGCCCAAGGACTAGCAGCGATTGCGGTCGCTGCGGCAGCGCGTTGAGATGTTACGACGGGTACTCGCCAAACGCTTTCGGGAAGAATGATTTCATCAGGTTTGCCTGTCGCAGAAGTTGAGAAGCTCAATGACGGACCTTTTCGCTTGCGGGCTTTACTTCCGCTGTTCTCAAGCAATCCACCCTCAATCCAGCGCTTAATGATATCGAGCTGTTCAGCAGGAATTGGATCTTGATTGGGAGGCATTGTTGGCTCCTCATCGTGCGTCATCACGAGGTAAAGCCGACTACTCGATGCGTCGCCATCGGTAACGACATCGCCACTACCTCCACCCTCCATGAGCGCGCCGTAGCTATCGATCGCCAATCCGGCCTCTGCATCATTTGCGTTGTGGCATTGCAAGCAGTGCTGTCGAAAGATCGGCAGAACATGCTCAACAAAATTCACCGACGGTGAAGCCTTCTCTGGTTCCTGCGCATGTAAAAGCGCTGAAAATCCGCTGACGAGTAGAAAGGTCAGTAAAGATCGCTGCATCGTGTATCTCATCAAAAAGAATGATCAGGAAGGGAGTCTCTCGACTTCTCTACCAAAGACTATCTCTGTGTACGTAGGACCGGGACCGAGCCTGCGCTGGAAGCGCAAGCATCTTGGAACTGTAGCTCACAGTTCTATTGTTGGACTGTAAAAAGCACTCAAACAGCAACTTTTACCTTCTTGGTAAAAATTCGCAGCCGAGCCGCTTAATGATTGAATACAAACTCGCGAGAGTTCAGGATCGCCCAAAAGACATCTTCCAATCCCTCTTTCGGACTGGGCGAAGCATTGATTGCCGCAAGCAATTCAGCTCGCTCGGCTTCTGTTGGATAACGAGATAAGCATCGAACGTATAAACGATCAAGTGCTTTTTCTACAGTTGAGTCCTTTAAAAGCTCCTCAACCACTTTGCCCTGAGTTATTTTACCGTTGGTGGAACTTCCATTAAGGAGGTGCAACGCCTGCGAGAGTGACGGATCCGTGGACGCCTCGCAATCACAAACCGTTTCGCGCGGAGCCCGGCCAAACGTATCCAAGAAATAGGTACTCGTTCGCCCATCGGCTATCTGTACCGCACGTGCACCGAGTGGTAAGCCGCGAAATTTTTCTTTGGTGTTGGTGATCTGGCTGACGCAATCAAGCATCATCTCGGCAGGAATTCTGCGAACCACAGCATAAGCATAGTTACGAGTGTCAGACCGATTACTTTCGTTCGGTGTAGCGCTTCGCTGATAGGCTTGACTGTTGCAAATATCACGAACAAGTTGTCGGAAGTCAAAATTGTATTCTGCCAATTTCGTACCCAGTTCCTGAAAAAGCTCAGGATTGGTCGGTGGATTACTTACTCGAATATCGTCCACTGGGTCGACCGTGCCTACACCCATAAAATGTGCCCATACACGGTTCGCAATGCTGGTTGAGAAATAGGGATTCTCTGGACTTGTCAGCCACTCTGCCATAATCACTCGGCGATCACGACCCTTAGTATCAACCGGTTCACCACCAAGGAACTGGGGGACCATCGTCTTCTTGGTAACCGGATGAGTCACTTCGCCACTACGGCGGTCATAAATAATCTTTTCCCGGTAGTCCTCAGCATTCTTGGTACCTGTTTGGCAGAAGAAGGCAGCGAACCCGTAGTAATCATCCATTGTCCATCGATCTAACGGATGATTGTGGCACTGTGCGCATTGAGTACGAATACCAAGGAACACCTGAGCAACATTTTCTGCCCGCTTCAGCGTATCACGCTCAATCTGGTAGTAATTAGTAGCAGGGTTGCTGAACGTTCCTCCCGTCGCACCGAGCAACTCTCGAACCATCTGATCCAGAGGGACATTCTTTGCAAAATTATCAGTCAGCCACTGGTTGTAAAGAAAAGCTGACTTGTAGCTGACCTGGTTTGAGCTTTTGATCATCAGCAATTGAGCAAACTTCATTGCCCATATTTCACTGAACTCTTTCCGGCCGAGCAATCTTTCAATCAAAGCCGCCCGCTTGTCCTCAGCGGTGTCGGACATAAATAAATTGTATTCTTCTTCTGTTGGTAATTGACCAGTAATATCAATCGTAACCCTACGTAGAAACTCTTCATCTGTGCACAAGCCGCTGGGCAGGATTCGCAACTGATTTAGTTTTTTCCCAACTAATTCATCGATGTAATTACCGGTTGTTTCTGGTGCTTCGTACTTCAGATCCTTCGGTAACACCAACACTTGGCGTCCCTCCGTTTTGGTTTCGAAACGAGCCATCACGAACGCCTCGCCACGCGCTCCAGCAGTCACTAACCCTTCCTGATCGATTGCAGCAGACGTCTCGTTGTTCGTCATGAATGCTGCGAGATTGGTGACATCACGTGTGGTTCCATCAGCGTAATGCGCGACAGCGATGAATCTTTGGGTACTGTCTTTACCCTCAATCACGGCTTGGTTCGGGAAGACCTCAAGGGACGTTACCTTGGGCGGAGCTGATGCGTCTGCAAGAGCGCCGGCACGCAACCATTCCAAAATCATCTGATAATAAACGGTGTCCTGACCAAATAGCTTCCCGCCTGTATGAGGAACCTGACCAACCGCTTTGGTCAGCAGCAGACTCTCTTGAGGTACCGCCAAGTTGATCCGCCGCATGCCGATTTCTCGTGTTACGCGGTGATAGTCTCCATTTGGGTCGTAACCAAACAGACTGATCATGAAACCGTCTTTTCCCCGAGCTGCGCCATGGCAACTGCCGGTGTTACAGCCACTTCGGGTCAGAATTGGAACGATGTCTTTTTCGAAAGAAAGAGGAAGTGTTTCAGTGCTTCGTGAAACTTTCACTGGTACGCGTATCTGTTGCCCTCCATAATCACAAATCAATTCAGTTTCACCATCGCCAACTGGCAACAATTGATTTCCAGCGATGCGCGCAAACTGCTCATTGGCCAATGTCCAGGTCGCTTTGTCGGTTACATCGATCGTCACGTCGTCAGTCCGACGAACGGTAGCGATGAAGGACTGAAAATCCCTTGTGGTTGCTAAGTCAATTGAAGTTGGAAAAACACTCAGCTTCAGCCCGGCACCGGTGGGCGGCGTAGATTTTGCAGCGGCTGCCGTCGCTGGATCAGGTTCGGCAGCTTTGGCACTCTGGGCGAAACAACCAATCAGAAATGCTAGTGTCATCAGCGATTGAAAACGCATGATTTTTCGAACCTTCAGTTCTTTGGGGCGTTTGTTCTCTGACTGCTGTCTCCCCAACAAACGCCTGGTTCATGGGGTTTGGAGCATGCAGTCATGTTCTTGTTTATCCTAGGTTACGATTACTCCTCGGACTGCTGTTTTTTCAGTAGTCTGAGCTGTTCTAAGCGACTCAACGGCTTTGCTGGAGCCGGCTTTGGTGGTGCAGGCTTCGCCGGATCCTTCGGCTTCGCTTCCTCTTTTTTCTCCACGGGAGCGGGCAAAGGTTTGTCCACCTGCAAAATCCCTGTTCCCAAGGTTTGTCGTATTTCTCCATTCGCACTTGTGATCGTCGCACGAGCGACGATGGACTTGTGCTGGCCAACCCGGGCCTTTTCCTCAATTTTTACCGCGAAAGCCAACTGCTCGGTCTCGTTGGTGACAGCTTGTTTGGTGTTCTCACAAACAACCCCTGCCGGAAGTCCAAGCAACTCAATTTCACCACTGCCTTCAAAATCTCTCATGACTTCAACATCCACAAGAACGGCGGTCTCTCCACCGAGCTCTGCCGACGTTTTTGGGAAAGTGAAGTTGAACAGTTTGTCTTGCACGTCAAGCATCACCGGTTCACTCGCGATCTCGTTACCACCTACCGAGGCATAAACGATCAACGGCCACTGACCGATCGCCGCGGAGCTGTTAGCGGTCAGTGGGATCACCGCTTCATTCTGACCTTTCGCTATTTTGATGCTGCCACTCGAACCGATCCCTGGAGGATTGTAGAGCATTCGAATAGGCACATCTGCATCGAGATCCCCGCGGTTGATTTTCACAACCAAGCCCATCGAGCCGTTACGAACGATCGGTACCTTTGGGGCAACAATTTCAATCGAGCAAGGCATCGATTTAATAACCGCAATCGCAGCTCGATCGGCGTAATAATCATTCACCACATTATTGTTTAAGCCAATCAACATCTGGTGCTGCTGAGTAAAGTGTCCCACAGTTGGGTTATCTGCGATCTTACCGACCACGCTTACTAAGCGCCCATCCAACGGAGCATCCGCTTTTGCTGTTAGCAGAAATGGAACAGTGCTCTGATTCGATGGCATCTGAATCGGAGTGAGCGTGACGCCCTCGGGCAGGTTCAAGCACTCTAGATCGATTGCCCCGCCTACACCCCGACGAGATGCATTCAACATCACAGCGGTACGATTCCCCTGAGGAACGTTAATCTGAGTAGCGACGTATCGCTGTCGGTCCGGAAGCGTCAACACAATTTCCGGTTCAACAAAAGCAGCTTCAAGACGATACCCAAAGGCAGGACCACCAGCACGAAGATGATCATTAATCGCGACATGATAGACGCCGTCGGCGGGGATTTTGTAGTCCAAAGAACTATCCGGTCCACCGGAATCATCGTTCCCACCAACTCTCGATCCCTGTGCATTATATAGATTGACGACGCCGTCTAATTGAGATCTTAATACCTTCCTCGCAAACAATTTTAGGCGAACCGTTTGGTCTTTCTTTGCTTCAAAGCTGAAAAAATCGTAATCGCCCGGCTCCCCAATAATTCCCGAGAACGCTGCAGGCAGCTGACCCGGTGTCGATTCCTTGAAGGAGTTATTCGGCTCTACCTCAAGAACGTTAGCCTGCGATTTGACCCTCACAAAATTAGGTGAGGGAGAGATACCGAGCTCATTTTCAACAACCACCGGATACGCATCTGACTCCTCGCTGGGTAGTTGAATTTTTTCAACCCATGCACCACCGTTTGAGTCGACGAAAGTCATGTCGACAAGTGCCCCCGGAGCACCACCGGCTGGAATCACTGCAATCGGTCGAGGAAACGAGCCGATATGTATACGATATCGATCATTATTGCCGCCGAATGAACTATCACGAACCACGACCAAGTACTTACCGTCAGCTGGTGCTTTGATGGAACAGAGACAGTCCTGTTGAAGAAGTGGAGCATCATCGCTGGTTGCCAGCTCAAATCGCTCGGAATTGAGAATTGCAACATAAGGATCAAAGAATGGATTACTTCGACCCTTCTTGATACGAACACCCTCCAACTCAACAGTAAGCTGCTCACCCTGTTTGAGATTGACCGAGAAGTAATCTTCATCTTCTCGAGCAACAGCACCCTCAATGGTGACATTGTTCTCAATGACCTGAGGACTAGCGAAATCACTATTGGGTTCGACTTCGTCGATGGTCGGCAGCGCGCCAACGCTAAACATCAAAACATTACTCAGCCCCGTCTCGGCCACCACTCGCAACGGATAAAGTCCGGGCTTAGTGTCAGCTGGCACTTCGAGCTCAACCTCGAGTTGCTTGTCATCAAGTGGCTTAAGACTGACCACATTGATTCCCGGCATGTCCAGCAATAGCTGACGGCTATCGCCCAACCTAACACCCTGAATGATAACCTTCTGAGTCGTACCCCTTTGCATTCCACGTGGCTTGGAGCTTACTACCTCCGGGCGGTATGCATTCGCCGTTGAGCTCACCAATAAGAGGAAAGCAAGAACGCCGGCAGGGATCAGTTTTGATCGCATAGTCATAGCGGAATATCGGGTTGCTGTTACAAAAAGCGGATCAACACCCGTTGATCCGCCGCAAAAGAAACTCGTCGTTTGGTTTAAGCGATGATATCCTCAATCACTTTACCACCGTCAACAATTTCGATAGGACGATCACCCGGCGCCATCAGTTCTTTGTCAGCAACGATACCAAGTTGACGATACATGGTTGTTGCCAAATCCGCTGGCGTCACTGGGTCAAATTCGGGCTCGGAAGCAGTTGCATTCGAAGCTCCGTAAATCGTACCGCCTTTGATCCCGCCACCGGCCATCATGACGCTAAAGACTTTGGGGTAATGGTCACGACCGGCGTCTTTATTGATTTTTGGAGTTCGTCCAAATTCACTGCTAACCATCACAAGCGTTGAGTCCAACAGACCTCGCTGTTCCAGATCAGTGATAAGTTGATGCAATGCCTGATCAAGCGGTGGCATGGTGCGGTTCATCGCAGCCGTTATCCCGTTGTGCATAGCCCAACCGCCGTAGGTCAAAGTCACCAAACGACAACCAGCTTCGACCAGCCGACGCGCCATCAACAACCGCTGACCGGCTTGGTTCACGCCGTAAGCATCTTTAACTTTCTGATCTTCCGCGGACAGGTCAAACGCTGATTTCGCTTCACCGGAACTTAGCAAGCTGTAAGCTCGCTCGTAGAAAGTATCCATAGCCATCACGCTGTCCGCATTGGTCATCGACCCGAGATGCTTGTTTACAGCGGTCAATGCGGATCGTCGACGCATGAATCGTTCTTCATCGACACCGCCATAAAGATCAAGATCACGTACCTTGAATCCGCTCGACGCTGGATCACTTCCTAAAGAAAATGGACCATAAGATGAACTCAGATATCCGGTTCCCGCGAACTCATTTGGCTGGTTGGGGATGCAGACATAAGGTGGAAGGTTATTTCGAGGACCATATTCGTGGCTAACCACAGCACCAAAGCTCGGGTACTTGAGGGCGGGGCTAGGCTTGTAACCTGTGAACATGTTGTGTGTACCACGCTCATGGGCTGCTTCGCCGTGCGTCATTGAACGAATCACACAAAGTCGATCTGCGATCGATGCCAACTTGGGAATCGACTCGCAGAAGATTTCACCAGTATTTGTTTTCACTGGCTTCATTTCACCACGGTACTCAAGCGGGCTGTACGGCTTGGGATCCCAACTCTCCTGGTGAGCCATGCCACCCGGCAAGTATACATGTATGACACTCTTTGCCTTGGCTTCGATGAAGTCATAGTGCTTTTGTTCCGCAGCTGCCTGCTGCATCCAAAGCAGTTGTGGCAAAGAGATACCCAGACCGCCAAACGCGCCGGCAGTTAAGAAGCCGCGACGACTAAAAGGATTACCCTGACAACGCATTTCTCTAATCTCCGAGAAAAGTATGTTAGATGGGGAACAGTAAAGCTTGATTCTTCAAACTCTCATTCTCGCTGCGTGCACTCTTAGTCACTCGCGAGCAAGATACACACGCTTATAACTTGAAACGGCCGCGAGTTGGTTACAGCCAATTGGCGCGACACTACTACCCTGCGTGGGGAGGTGGTACCGGCTTAGGTGGGCTTTCACAACCAAGCGAGTCGTGAAAGTAAATCGTGGGGTAACCGTCGCATTCTAGCTTCAAATTAACGCTAAAACGAAACAATTTTATCTGCTTGAGAGTACCGCATTGTAATTTACAGGTCAACTAAAATCAGTTGTAAGGGCAACCATGAAATCAAAGCCGCAAACAAAACCCCTCCATGGAGTGGTTTTCTGCCCCTGCCGCTCGTATTTCAACAAACCCCGAGCACAAATCACCAACAGGAATCTGGATAATCCGCGCTCGGGTTGCGCTCGCGGTGAAGAGACCGTTACCGCTGAGAATGCGGGATCTTCGTAAATGTTAGTCGGAAAAAGGTCGAATCTGGGCCAGCCGAGTGATCAGCGTATCGTTTCGGGCAGGTAATACGGGCTAATACAGAAAACAGCGAATCCGCACTCGGTGATGCAGGACGATTCACAAAAGACCTGCTGAATGCCAATGCTCAATGCAGTTTGGTCTCATAAGATTCAACGATCTTCGGCATCATCCATGGTTGAATTTTGTTTTCTTTCGCACGTTCCAACCCATTCGAAACCCTAATCTTCCGTCTCTAATTTCTATGATGCGGCTCTCTTCAAATTCCTCGCCTTAAACAAGATGAGCACAGGTGCAAGCCAGCACAGCGAGGCAGCCTCTGGCACGACTTCACTGGACCGCTCAAATTGTATTTTGACATTATCAAGAGCGACCTCGTCTCGACTTCCGTGCCCGAGTGCATCCGACAGTGACCATCGGAAATAGAACGAATCCAGAGGATGGAGCTCAAAATGTGTCAGGGTTTCAGTGTGTTGAAATCGTTTCCATGCGAATGCGGCATCTGACAGTTCCATCGAATCCCAAGGACCCCTCTTAGAAGATTGGTAGTGGTGATCGTCTAAACCATAACTAAGAGATACTCGTGTCGATCGAGAAGCATCATTTCGAAAAAGGAGATCGAAACCGATTGTTACTCTGTTCACGATCGTCGGTGTTCCATTTTTAAGATGCAAGGTTACCGTACCCGGTGTCATGTCCCCGCTTGTTGGTTGGAATCCCAAAGCCCAGTCAACCTCACCAACACTAAATCCATAAATACCTCCAGTCACGACCGGCTGTAGCGCAAGGCCTCTCGCCCAGTCACCTGTGTTGTAGCTACCCCCAAAAACACCACTACCATCGCTGAGACCCGTTATTCTCCAATAATCTGAGTCCAACTGTCCTTCGGTGGGTTCTGCCTGCAACCCCTCACCGCGAAAGTGTTCAAAGTCTGACACCAACTCTGACTCAAAGCTTGTGATCAAGAGACCGCCATTCACACGACTTGTCGTGGAAACAATTTGAAAGCAAACGATGACCAGAAAACTGCAAGCGAACTTGAACTGGATACTTCTCAATCACAATCCTTCAATCAACGAGTCCAACGAAACATCTTCGGCAAAAGAGTACGCGATGTAATCGACTGGGAAATAGCAGCAATCCGTAATGAACAAATTTGCTGATGCTTAAGCCGAGGACATTGACACCAGACTTCCTCCCATAGAAGCTTTTTTGCAACGAGCTCACTCAATTAACACGCTCGAAGAGAAATCAACAATCAAGGAGTGGACATATCGCTATCCGTCAGACAAAGTTCCGCGGCTTCAAACTGTTCTACGAGAACGAAGCAGCGACACAGTCAATGATTCGAGCCGCTGATGACTTTCCCTCTTTCTTTACACCCAAAGAAGAGTATCCCTTCATCATCGATTGCGGCGCGAACATTGGTGTTTCGGTTCTGGAATGGAAACATCGGTGGCCAACCTCAAGCATTGTGTGCTTTGAACCTGATCCCCATGCGTTTGAACTACTTGAAAAGAATATTGAGAAGAACGACTTACCCGGAGTGAAATGCTACTGCCTCGCCCTCAGTGACCATGAAGGCCACTCAACGTTGTATGGACAACTGCATCGCGGCGGCGACTCAAGAGGCAACTCACTGTGTCCTGAATGGGGGAGAAGGCAAGACACTGGCGAAACTTCTGTTCAATGTGTGCCGCTCGGACCCTACCTGAATGATCGACACGTTTCGTTTCTGAAACTTGACATCGAGGGAATGGAAGAGACGGTTCTGCGTGATGTGTTTCCTAAGCTGCACCAAGTTGATGCCATCTACGCTGAAGTGCATGTCAATGAACAACTTCAACACACAAACGCGTGTGCACGTATTGAAAAGCTACTATTAGATGCTGAATTCCTGATAGAGACAGAAGATCGATTTCAACCTCACGCGTTACCAGAATCTGCTCGAGCTTGGCAAACCGCGACTAACGCTCAGCAAAGTCAGATCATGGCATGGAAAGCGCAGTAGACGAAACCCGATTCACGCGAGGCGATATCAGGTGCGAAGCACTTTCTCAAACACCCAGACGAATAACCCTACTTATGGTTTGCAGGGTTCATCTTCTGCCAATGCATCAAATAAGCTGACAATGCTCAAGGATCTCTTCGGCGGTTGCTTTGTAACCAACATAAAATGGTCCAAACTCGGCATACTTCGCACTCGCTTCGTCAAAGCGCATCTTGTAAACAATCTCTCTGAGATGCTCTGGGTTTCTAGCCCACAAAGTGACTAACCATTCCCAGTCGTCGAGCCCTACTCCGACGGTAATCACCTGGCTCACCTTGCCAGCGAATGCGATCCCACTCTGCGCGTGCTCCGCCATCATTGCATTTCGTCGACTGAATGATTCAGAAAACCAATTGGCACCAACCACACGACTTTTATTCATTGGATAAAAGCAGGCCGCGGGCCATTCTGGTATCTCCGGCCTGAGTCGTTGTTCATTCATCATTGGCAACCGACGCTCATAAGCAGCAACCTTCGCATTGACCTCCGGGGAATCGGGATCTGCACCACCGGCAATCAAACGATCCCGAAATCGCTCGACCGTTGGTACATACTCACTTACTTCACTCATTGAAACGAATGACCATGTGGGCTCGACATAGCTTCCTAATCCCGGCGCCATGATTGCCTGGTGAATACCATCTACCTTCGCGGGATCCGGATCCATCACCATCACACAAAAGTCCGCTCGATGACCACTTGTCCAGTAGGAAGCTAAACGCTCAGGAGCTTGCTCGGCAGAAGGATGGATCGCATTTTTCAGCTGCTCACGCAATTCCTCCGAAAACTTACCAGTCATCCGCTCTCTGCAGAAACGATAAAAATAATGCCCACAATGCCAACCATTCGTTGGTATCACCGATGGCTCTGGCAAAGGCTCCGATGGACGACCCGCATTGGGTCGACTCGGGGAAGATGAATTCATGGCCGCTCACTTGGATGGATCATAAAAGTACGATGTGGTAGTCCTCAGATGAACATCGGGATGAATCAAGCTGAGGAACAAAACTATACCGGCTGGGAACCAAGGCGGGGATAATCATTCAATCACCCCGCAGCACGACTCTTAGGTAAAGTTACGGAGTACTAATTTAAGTTAAAAGTCAGCGAAGCACTAAGGGGCTAAAAGTAGGTGAGTGAATTCGGATCACGAGAAAAACTTGCCAAAGCCCATGAAAAAGCAAACTGAACGCTTCAGGAGTCGTGAAAAACCGGAACATTCAATGAATAAAAAAACCTCTTGAATCAAAATGCCAACAATCGTGATGATTGTATTTAACGGGTACGACTATTCAGCCTATCGCGCGGCGTGAAACACCATCCCGTGTTTCACACGATCGCTCAACCAGCAGCTTCAATAAAACGGTAGAGTTGCTGACTAATTTTTTAGGGGCGGATCGTCTCTGGAGGACGTAACGCCTGCACCGATTGAGATGGTCATATCAGCTTTTAACAAACCTATCAAACAACGCGCGGCAGATGGCGATATTCCCATTTACGGGTAAGAGACAAGGGACGTCTCGTACTGCGGAACTACTACATGGAAGTTGTTATGTTGAATATTCGCCGCGATCTTATCAGAACGTTACTCTTGGTCGCACCGGTCCTTTACACCGGAACTGTTACAGCTGATGAGTCAAATTCTAGTCGACCCGAAGCGTCTGTCTCGGATGCTAGGTTGGAACCCACTCCAATTCACAGTCTGGACCGCGCACTTAACCTAGCTCGCACAGGTCTTCGGGACTGTCGTTCCTCGGTAAATGACTACACGGCCATTCTTGTCAAACGTGAGCGAGTTGATGGGGTTCTTGGACAGCATGAGTTTGCAACTTTGAAGGTCCGAAATCGCAAGGTCGTCAACGGCAAACTGATTCAACCATTAAGTGTCTATCTCCGGTTTCTCAAACCATCATCTGTTGCTGGTCGAGAAGTGATCTACGTTGAGAACGAGAACGACGGGAACATCGTTGCTCACGAAGGCGGTTTCAAAGGAAAATTCCTTCCTACGGTTTCCCTTGCTCCCGACGGCATGCTCGCGATGCGTGGCCAAAAATACCCAGTGACCGAAATTGGGGTTGAAAACCTGATTGTCAAATTGATTGAGCGAGGTGAAACCTCAAAACGTTTCCCCGATGTTCGCTGTGACTTCCGCACCAAGGCGAGAGTTAAAGATACGGAGTGCACTGTTCTCGAAGTCATGCAGCCAACTCAACACCCAGACTTGGAGTTCTACAAAGCTCAAGTCTTCATCGATGAAAAGTTGAATCTTCCGATTCGCTACATTGCATACGATTGGCCAGAATCGCAAGAATCCCCATTGGAAGTCCTCGAGGAATACAACTACCTCAATTTGAAAGTGAACGTTGGGCTCACAAAGGAAGATTTCGACCCTTACAACGAAAACTACAGCTTCTATTCAAAATAGTCAGCTTTCGAAATGTCCCTGTAAAGTGAAAGCCTGCACGCAAATTCGTGCAGGCTTTTTTTATTCCACCGCGAGCAGAACCCTTTACGAAACCCAAAGACGACCGGTTTCAAAGACGAAACCGATTCAGCGTATTGGAATAGTCTTGGTCACCCATGCGACCGATAGTCGATAAGTGCTCAGCTTGAAAGCATCCCTCTGAATCAAACAATTCGTCTGCAACACTGAAACCGACAATTCGCCCAATCACCAAGTTGGCCGCGCCGGGACCTGAAGCGAGTGAAATGACCTGATGTAGTTGGCACTCGAACGATGCGAGCGAAGCAGCAACTCGAGGGACCGTCACGTTCATCGATTGCTCTTTTGCAATCGAGACAAATTCGAACTCATCCACTTCACGATCAAACTCCTGTGCTGTCGCATGCATTTCCTGCGCGAGAGGAAGCGTGACGATATTCACGACAAACTCCCCGACCTCTTGAATATTTAAAAGCGTATCCTTCGGAGATCCATCTCGTTTGTTAGCGGGGCAAAAAACGAGAGTCGGTGGTATGGCGCCGATGCCATTGAAAAAACTAAATGGCGCAAGGTTGGCAATGCCTTGCTTGGACAAGGAGGAAACCCAAGCGATGGGACGAGGGTTAATCAATCGGGTCATCCACTGGTAAATATCCCGAGCGTGCATCTCTGAGGGATCAAATTGCATACTTAAGATCCGTAAATGAAATCCTTATCAATTAAATCTTCAATCATCATCGCAAGCGACTGGTCATTTGCTGATGCAAATCCTCTGTGGCACTCAGGCAAAATCTCGGTACCCAGTCATTGAACGGGCTACCATCATACGCTGTCAGCGTCGCGCCGGCCTCACGCGCGATAACGACCCCCGCTGCACAGTCCCAGGGTGCAATGCTAGTCGCCCAGTACGCGTCCAATCTTCCCGATGCAACATAACACATGTTCAAAGCACACGACCCCAGCCGGCGAAGCGACCGACACGACTCCAAAACTCTGATGAACCTGTCAACTTCAGGATCCCCGCCCTTCACTCCAGCAGGAAAACTACACGCAACCAGTGCGTGATCAATCTCTCGGCACTCAGCGACGTGAATCGGCTTACCATTACACGATGCTCCGCAACCATCAATTGCTGTGAAGAGTTCGTCACTTACAGGATCGTAAATCACACCCAGTCGTGCTCGACCTTGCGAATACAAGCCAATAGAAACTGCAAATGATTGCAACTGGTGAACATAATTGACAGTGCCATCGAGAGGATCAACAACCCAACAAGGTGGTGAATCTAGATGACCTGTTCGGACAGATTCAGGTGGTTCATGCTCGCCCTCCTCTTCTCCGACGAAAGCATAACCACTGAAACCAGCAAGCAGAATTTCCCTGATTGCATTTTGAGAGGCCAGATCTGCATCGGTTACAAGATCTTTAGGTTGTTTTTCCCGCACCACACAATCGTGACGTCTTTTCATCAGCTCGTGTGCACCAGCTTTAGCGGCATCAATTGCAACTTCCAAATGTTCCTGATTCATTAATCCCAAATTCCACTAAAATCTGACGAAGAATCGTCCTGATAATTTACCGTCTTTGTCTCCTGCTCCTCGACGTCTGATCGATTAGATTCAAGTAGCCGTAGTTCCTCTAACCAAAGACGAATGTCATTGTCATACTCCGTTGACATGTCGCCCAAAACCAATTGTCGATGAAACGCTGCAGCACCCTCCTCAAGATGCTCGGCAGCCTCTGCATCTGCAAATCGATTCTTGGGATCGGGTGCAATTAAACCCATTAAAAACTTCATCAGTAGTTGGTTTCGAAGCACTTCGTCAGGAAGTACCTGATCAAGAATGGATGGAAGCTTATTCTTATGATCCATCAAGGAACGCAGATTCTTCTGATCGCTAAAAGGATTCATTCCACTTAGTAGTTCGATAAGCACGTAACCTAGGCTTGCGAGATCGCTTCGGGGCGATATTGCTCGACGCTGCAACACTTCCGGAGGCGCGTACATGGGTGTGCAGTCTTGATCTTTCGATGGATTCCGATAATCCATCGCCGATCCCATATCGATCAATTTTGCGTGCCCACTACGCTTAAGCATGATGTTTGCTGGCTTGATATCGCCATGCACAATTCCCTCGCGATGCAGCGCTGCCAGAGCTGCCAATGCATCACGAACAATCGCGACAGCAATACCGGGTTTAAAGCGAGCCTGGGAATTACCCTCTGTTACGATTACTTCATTAATGTATTGCCATCGATTAACATTTACCCTTCCTCGGAGTGCACGAAGTAATCCATTGCCCATTAGGACGCGCAAGTCAAATCCGTCTACCCATTCCATCATCATGATCCTGATCCGATTTCGTTCAAAAAAGTTTTGAACATCAATCAAATTGTCATGCTGAATCAAGGCAACTCTTGAGGCAATACTTGCCACTCGACTCATTGCCTCCGAGTAAGACTGAGCCCCACTGTAACGTTGCGGTGAAAAAAGCTTCATCGCCACCGGAACGGTAAAACCATCTGTACCACGGTGCTCTGTTAAGTAGACAACACCCTGCCCACCTCGGCCAAGCAACCTGAGCATGTGATGGTGACCCGTCCAGCTTATCTTCTCCTGATCCGTCAATCGCTGGTAAGCATCGGATAGATCCGAATAGTCTGGGTCATCGCGAGACATTGTAGAACCCTCGCTGTTGTGTCCCGTTGGTTGCATCAGGTAATCCTTTTCCTCATATCACACAGAACCATGCCATTGTCTGATTCCAGCAGCGTTGCATTGATCTTAAGCCGCGATTCAAAAGTTGGTCGACAGCGAAGCAATGAAAAACTGGCAATAGTGTAACCATTCGCCCAAATCACACCACTCAGATCGGCTTAGCTCATGAAAACGAGGCTTTGATGAAGGTGAAACCCTTACGACTCGCTTTGCTAAGGAGTCTGCAACGCAAACACATGGCCTCGAGTGTCGAACCGAACGCAACCACGCAAAAGAAGTCTGTTAATCTCTGGTCAACGGACTAAACGATTGACTGCACATCCCTCGAATTTGATCAGTGATGAGAACCAACGTCGTGCATCAAGAATTTTTCAGGTTCAATCAGAAATTTCAGTAATGTCGCCTGAATAAAAATGGCGCGAGCCAAACTAGTTTAAAAAAGGGAGTGTCATCCGTGTACGCAAGAGGTCAATCTCGCCGGCACAGTCCATCAACGGCCAACTCCCATTGTTTTCACTTGAGGCTAATCCATCAAGAATTAATCCATTACTCTCGTTTAATAAAATCCTCGCAAGACTTCTTTTCACATCGAACGCAGTAAACGTGATGCATGCCGCACACAAGTGCCGTATGCATCTTTACCACAGGTGATTTCGCTCATGTTGCAAGCAATACTTAGATTGATTGCTGAAACCGAACGACAAGACCGAAAGTGAGAAGAACCAAAAAAGGAAAAGGTTGATTGCCGACATTTATGCCGAGCGTTAATTCAACGAACAAGAATGTGGCGATCCATTCACGCGTTGTCAACAAGATTCTTAAACAAGTACGAAAGTTTTTCCAATCCGTCTGCTGAGGAGATCATCACACTTTCACGAATCTATTTGTTAAGGTGATGACAGTCACGATTTCATTCGCCGATTTCGATAGTAAATACCTCAGACACCAAATCGATTGACACCGAACATTTTTTTATCGCAGTAGAGTAAATGTTTCACTGACAACTGCATTCACAATATGTGTTAACCTGCTGCATGAGAATCACTAAAAAAGTGATTAAACTGACCATTGGGACGACAAGAGGGTCCTGATATCGAACCTTATTATTGATCGAGGCTAGATCGAGTGATCAATGATTTAAAAACAAAGCCAATGGAGATCCTGTTGGTTGAAGATGGCCTGACCGATGCAAGACTAACTATATTCGCGCTTCGACGCAGCCAAGTGCATCACCGCTTGACCCTGCTGCGCACGGTGAAAGAGGCGATTAGCTTTCTCAAACAGGAACACATCTTCTCTCAAGCACCGAGGCCTGATTTAATCCTTCTTGACCTAATGCTACCCGATGGATGCGGGCTGGAAATTTTGGAAGTGCTCGATAAATTGGGAAAAACTGAACGTCCAACAACCGTTGCACTAACAGCATCCAAAGACGCGTCATTGCGTGACCGATGCGAAGCAATGGGTGTTCATGATTATATGAAGAAGCCGGTACACGAGCGTGAGTTCATGCGGGTGATTCGAGACCATAAAAAACTAATGATCCATTCCACTCCACTACTCTCCAGAGCTAACGTGTAGACTGGAGAGACGGAACAATAAATCACCCAACATCGCAAAAAAAATCGATCGCCTTGCTCTTCCTCGCGCCTGAGCAGACTTCCGTGGATTGGTGAAACGAAGTTACTTATCGAACCATTTCTTCACCACATGCAGTGTTGAGGCACGACTGGCTTTAGCGATTGATGTAGTGAGCGGAATCTCTTTTGGGCAAACAGAGACACAATTTTGCGCGTTTCCGCAAGCCTGAACACCTCCCGGCCCAACCAATGCGTCCATCCGATCGTTCGCAAGGGCTTTGCCAGTTGGATGGTTATTGAAGAGCACCGCTTGGGAAATTGCTTGTGGACCCAAGAATGACGCATCATAAGCTTCTAGCTTGCGTCTCTCATACGCTTCATCACTCTCGTCACTGTAACGCTCAATTTCAATTTTGGTGTACTGAGGACAAGCTTCCACGCAACATCCACAACTCATACATTGACTAAGTGGATAGTTCTGCTCCTGCTTGGATCGGAGCTGTCGCTCGCCCGGACCCATATCGTAGTAACTATCAACTGGAACCCAAGCTTGAACGCGAGTTAGACCCCTGAACAGTCGCTGGCGATCCACCACCAAATCACGTACGACGGGGAATTTACTCATTGGCTCAAGAATGAGCGTCGGTCCTGATTCTGCGATCAATCGATCCACCAGTGCGCTACAACTTTGGCGAACCTTGCCATTTATCTGCATCGTGCAAGAACCACATACTTCCTCGAGACAACCACAATCCCAAGCGACAGGAGCTACTTGTTTCCCGTCCACCGTAACCCCGCTTGCCGCAAGGCGTTGTAGAACAGAAATCACATTGAGCTCGGGTTCATAGGGGATTCGATGCGTTTCCCAATATGGTTCCTTCCCAGGTCCATCTTGCCGTTTTACGCGCACGGTGATGGCATCTGGGCGATTTTTTTCTGCTGGTTCTGGAGCGATCATCTTTCGACCCTGATTTCAATTTATTAACGCTTTCTTGGCAGTAGCTCGTACAAAAGCTCACTGACACTGCCGGTGTGGTACACGCAGCAAAACTCTCTATCTTCTCTCTACACAGTTGTCGCTGCCGGCTGTTTCTCAGCCGATTCATTCTCTGTACGTTCTTTCCACACTTCCTCTATCACTTCAGCGCCAACCAACCCGTATAAACGAGGCCGCGGCTTGATGAGCGAGGTGTCAACGCTTTCATAATTCAGAGAGGGCTGTTTTGTTGATGAATCCCATGTTGCGACGGTGCTCTTCAGATACTTCTGATTATTCTTATCAAACTCATCACACCATTTCTCAGCCTGCCGCCTTCGTTCAACTGGCTCTTCCGACGTGAGCGATTGCTTCTGAAACTCAGGTTTGAAATGTGCACCACGACACTCGTCGCGCTGCAACGCGCCATTCAGAATACATTTCGCAATCGGGAACATATCCTGAACCGATTTTGCAAAGATAACATTCTGATTTGTCCAGCTTCCTGTATCAGACAAACTGACCTTTTGAGCTCTCTCGTGTAACTCATTTACCTTATCGAGGGCATCCGTCAACTGATCATTTTTCCTAACCACCGTGGCAACTCGGGTCATTAAGTCCCCCAGTTGTTGATGGATCAAATAAGGGTTTTCGCCATCGCCGGATTCACCGCTCAACAGTGATTGATGGCGTCCCGTGTGAGATGCAACAGCTTGGTCCAAGAGAGACGAAGGAACATCGGCATGACCGGCAGACTGGCCTTCGGCATAATTCAGGATCGAGGACCCGGTGAAAAGTCCAGTGAAGATGCAAGAGAGTAAAGAATTCGCACCCAAGCGATTTGCACCGTGGTAGTGATAGTCACACTCGCCGATTGCATACAAACCTTCGAGATTTGTCATGTGATTTCGTGGGTCACCTGCCAACAAACCTCCATCCCCACTCTTTGCATAATCAGCCCAGAGTCCGCCCATGCTGTAGTGAACCGCAGGGAAAATTCGCATGGGCTCCGTACGTGGGTCAACTCCCTGGAACTTTTCGTAAATTTCAAGAATGCCGCCAAGCTTTCTATCTAGCTCAGATTTTGGGAGATGAGTCAGATCCAAATAGACACTCATCCGATCCGTTTCAATACTCAAACCATCATTGACACAAATATCAAAGATTTCGCGAGTGGCGATGTCACGAGGGACTAGATTCCCATATTCGGGGTAGCGTTCCTCAAGAAAATAATATCGCTCAGACTCGGGAATCTGGCGTGGTGATCTGACATCTTGAGCCTGACGCGGCACCCAAACACGCCCACCTTCTCCACGTGCTGACTCACTCATCAATCGCAGTTTGTCACTCCCGGGGATAGCGGTCGGATGCACCTGAATAAATTCAGCATTCGCATAATTGGCGCCTGCTTGAAAACAACGACTTGCTGCACTCCCCGTGCAAAAAACGCTCATCGTGCTTCTCCCGTAGATCAACCCACAACCACCCGTTGCCACAACAACTGCATCTGCAGGAAAGGTTCTGATCTTCATGGAAACAAGATCTTGCGCTACGACTCCGCGACATCGATTGTTTTCATCCAGTATGGGTCCCAAGAAATCCCAGAACTCATATTTGTTGACTCTGCCCTGCGATTCCCAACGTCGAACTTGTTCGTCCAAACCGTAGAGCAACTGTTGACCAGTGGTAGCACCGGCAAAGGCTGTGCGTTTGTAGAGCGTACCACCGAATCGTCTACGATCCAGAAAACCCTCCCCGGTACGATTAAACGGCACACCTAAACGATCCATCAAGTCGATTACTTTTGGTGCCCAGTAAGCCATTTCTTTCACAGGCGGTTGATGATTAAGAAAATCACCGCCGTACACCGTGTCATCAAAATGCTTCCATTCACTGTCGCCCAGTTGTCGAGTTTGGTCATTACAGCTGTTGATGCCGCCCTGAGCGCAAACACTGTGTGAACGTTTCACTGGAGTGAGGCTGATTAAATCGACGTCGACGCCCAGTTCGGCAAGCTTCATTGTCGATGCTAGCCCGGCTAGACCTCCGCCAATGACCACTACGCGATGCTTTGCCATCTTTGTTTACCGTATTCTCAGGATGCTTGGGTATGAAAAAGTATTCGTTTATTGATTGGAGGGCTTACTTTTTGCTAGCTCATTATCGAGCGAATCCACGTAAAACCGACCTAATTACTGTCAGTCGTTGACAACCTCAACGGGCGGCGTCGGCGCTTCCATCGAACCCGAACGCTTAGCTGGATTGTCAGTGACCATCCCCGACGCAGTTGCCGATTGATACATGCGGTCTTCTATTTCGATCATTGCAGTTGCATCGTCCTCCGTGGGTGAGACCGCAGCCCACCAAGCACTCGCGCCGACAACCGCTAATCCTAGCCCTATCGCAGTGCACAAATGGCTTGCTCTTTGCTGAGCCCGAGGGGATATCCACAACCCCCAAGTAATGCCCGCAGTCCACAACCCGTTTGCGAAATGATAGACGCATGACATGACACCAACGAAATAAAATGCCGGCCAAACCCACCCCTGCATCGCCAAGACCAGAGTGCTGGCAGCATTGAACGGACGAAAGGACGCAAAACCCTGTGGACGCACGACCGCAAGCCAGAAATCATTATGAAACCAACCGTGGAGATGCAAGATGTGAAAAAAGAGATAGACCAAAGCGATTACACCTGTCCAACGCTGGAACGTGTAGCGACGGTTACTCGAATACCGGTACTGACTACTGTTAATCTTCCCAGTTTTGGAAATCCAAACTCCGATGGCAGCATGAAAGACCAGCGGTGAGAAGATCAGACCCCATTCAATCAAAGGCAAAAGTTTGCCTGGGCTGTGAATGAGATAAACCGCTCTCTGAAAAGTCTCCGGAGCATTCAACAAACTCGCGTTAGTCGCCAAATGAATGACCATGTAGAGACCAAGCGGAATAATTCCCAGCAGGGAGTGAAGACGCCGAATCGCGAACTCGTGTCGCAACAGAAAGCTCATCTCGGAGGTGGAAGAGACACTCATGGTCGAAAGTTCAAAGGTTTAGTTGGTTTTTGTTTAAATAACCGTCACGGGTAAGCTGAAATAACGGTGAATCATTTTACCAGTTGGTACAGCTAAATTCCGTATTTCGGAAAGTAAAGTGATTTATCGGAGAAATCGGTACGAGAGGATTTCATCGGACGGTGATGGTGGAGGACATAATCATAACGAGTCCGTTCCGTTGGGGCCGTGTGCAGGCAACTCAGCTCACCGAGAACCCATTCGTTTCTCTGATCGTCAGAAAAGGTGTTGCCGTTCAAATGCATCTCCAAAACGCTCTGATTTCAGAGGCCAACCCTCGGTGTGTCCATCATTTCCGAAAAGACTCAACCAGGCGATCACAGGCGGCTAAATCGAAATGTCAGCACATTCACTTCGGATAACCCAAAATTACGTTGATTTCGGGCACCACAGTTCGCCACACAGTCGTTAGGTTAATGCATTAAGACAAGATGGGAAGTGACCGTCTGCCGCACCTTTTTGCTTAATTCGAAGTCCTGCATGAATATCTGGCTCCTCGTGGTCGCAGCAGTTCTTGTTGTACTGACCAGTATTCTCCTCTTTCGACTGCATGCATTCTTGACCCTCTTGCTGGCGGGTCTCTTGGTGTCGGCTCTCATGGGGGATAAGGCCGTCGAGCGTTACGCAGATCAGCAGTTCGAAAAAAAGACGATGACGGAGATGGAGGCTGAAAAACTAAAGTCTCAACCTGCTCTCGTCACTGCCCCTGCCCGACTCGCTTCAGAATTTGGAAACACCGCGGGAAAGATAGGCATACTAATCGCCCTGGCGAGCATCATTGGACAGTGCCTCATGGAATCAGGCGCCGCGAGAGTGATTGTGGATCGGCTGTTGAAAGTAACCGGTCCAAAACGAGCACCTGAAGCCATGGCCGCAAGTTCATTCGTACTCGGGATCCCGGTCTTTTTTGACACGGTTTTTTACTTAATGGTTCCTTTAGCCCGGTCGCTGAGAGAACGCTTGGGGAAAGACTATGTGCTGTTCATTCTTGCGATTCTTGCCGGCGGCTCCATCGCTCACTCACTGATCCCACCAACACCAGGTCCATTAACGGTCGCAGGCGAGTTAGGCATTGATATTTCTACAATGCTCGTCGCGGGGCTGATAATAGGCGGATGCAGCAGTGTTACCTCGCTGGGGATCGCAAGACTCATAAACCGCTTTGTGGAGATACCCCTACGTCAGTCGAGTGTCTCCACTGATTCCTCAATGGCATCGTCCATGCCTGATTTTACCTCATCCCCATCAGCGACCGATTCACCCAGTCTCTTGAAATCCCTATGCCCAATTATCATTCCCGTTTTTCTAATTGCCGCGGGTTCATTTACGCAAACCAGCATCAAGTCCCAATGGATATCCGAGGGAATTATCACTGATCTGATCCTTTTCATTGGCAACAAGAATCTTGCAATCGCAGTCGGTGTCGCTTTTGCGCTGGCACTTAAACGTTACTGCCCGACCTCAACACGTGATTCTCTTATCACACGATCCTTGGCATCCGCTGGAAACATTATCTTGATTACGGCTGCGGGGGGTGCTTTTGGCGCAATGCTGCGTCAAGCTGGCATTGGGGAAGCAGTTGGGGAATTGGCCAGTGGAGTACCCGGGATACTATTACTATTGGTCGCTTTTCTACTGACCGCCTCAATCCGTACCCTACAGGGATCAGCCACCGTCGCGATGATCACAGCTGCTGGGATCCTACAAGGATTTGCCAGCGAATCGTTACCCTTCCATCCCGTTTACCTAGCGATGGCAATTGGTGCTGGGAGCAAACCGGTATCTTGGATGACAGATAGCGCCTTTTGGGTAATGACGCGAATGAGCGGTATGACTGAAGCAGAAGGTTTACGAGTGATTACACCCATGAGTATTGGCTTGGGAGTCTCGGCATTGTTCTTTACCATGTTGTTTGCAACCCTCTACCCAGCGATTTAAGTGTCAACAACCATGAAATCAACAAACTCATCAGCACGTCTACTCGCAGGCTACCCTGATAAAAATGCATCACTGTTTAAGCGCATCGGCGTACCTTTAGGTGATCCCGCAGCATGGATTGAACTCGAATCACGTCGAATCGCACTCGTTCGCGACCTCGAAATGGATCGAGTGGTAAAACATAGTCAAGCCGATCACGTTACATGCCCGGCAGAACACGCGCCTCCATTTGGTCTGAGTGCGGATCGTGAAACCGCAACTGCGCAAGCCACAACGCAATTCTTACGTGCGGCAAAAATAGAGCAGGTGTATGCGGATCGCTCATTGCCATTCATTTATGCTTGGCACCTCCAACAAGCCGAGATTTCCATTCATTACGATGAAAGTCTGGGAGTTCTCGATCGGCGACAGAAAACACATCAGGAAATAGAAGGTCTCGCGCAGGCGCAAAAAGTAACCGAAGAGGTCATGAAATTAATTTGCGAACGCGTCGCCGCCTGCTCTGCCAACACGAAAGGTCACCTGATGCATGAAGGTGTAGAATTAACCTGTGAACAACTACGTTCCATGGCAGCAATTGAGTTCATGCAGCGTGGATTCAGCATGGGGCACGGAGCGATTTGTGCTACTGCACCACATGTGGCTGATTGTCATCATCCCGGTGAAGGTAAATTGCAGACTGGGGTACCCGTAATTATTGATCTCTTTCCAAGAGACGATTCCACGCGATTATGGGGTGATTGCACTCGAACGGTTGTACATGGTGAACCCTCTGACATCGTCAAAGCAATGCATCAAGCTGTACTAGCTGCAAAAGCCGCGTCGACTGATGTCTTACGAATTGGTAGCTCAGGAGATGCAGTTCACAAAGCTGGGGAGAAGGTTCTTATCGAGCATGGCTATCCTGTTTCTCGCGGCACCATTACGGACCAACCCAGCATTCAACATGGCACCGGACACGGAATTGGCCTCGATGTTCATGAGCCGATTCTATTAGACCACGATGGCGGCGAACTCTTAGAAAATGAAGTTTTCACGATCGAACCAGGTCTTTACGGACGTGAGGTAGGTGGAGTCAGAGTAGAAGACATGCTCGTAGTGACCAACTCCTCTCCGCGTAATCTCAATCAACTCCACGATGGTCTGAACTGGGATACGTAAGGGAACTCCAACTGAAGGGCTGGCGGTTCGATGATCTCAGATAGTCCATGAACTCAGATCTGGCAGACCCTGAAGTAAACCGCTAGACCCCGGGTTACCTATACAAACTTAGGGTAAATTTTCCGGTGCCTTACCCTCGACGATAATGTCCGACAGTGCATCACGCAGTGGATCATCAGTAGGCCCACAAAAACCCCAGTGCTGATGACGCCTCCAGCCCTCGGCATATTCAAACTCTCCACTCATCCGACCGACCTGCCGACTCATCTCACGCAGGGTCTCCAAATAACTATCTTGACCTTGGCTTTCGTCCAACCACTGTTTCTGGCTCGCATGACAGGCGAGTGCTTCAACCTTCTGCTCGATCACGTCCGTCTCGTCCACATAAAAATGTGGGTAAACAGGTTCGCCCAAAGGGGTTGTATTTCCAATGGGTTGAGCGTGATAAACGGTAACTGGTTCGATAAACACCTCCTCCGGAGGATCGCTCACGAGATTTGGCATGTAGTGTGAAAAAGCTGCACTAACTGCAAGTTTGCATGCTATCTCGTGATCTTCCATATAATCCTGCGTTGAATGTGTTAACACGATAGATGGCTTTGCTCGTCGTACAACAGCGGTGACCTTCCTCAGGTTATCAGTACTGTAGATCGCCTCCATGTCCGCATAAATCGGTGGATAAAACGTGGCATTAAGAAACCGACACGAATCTTGCGCTTCCTTCAAGCGAGTAGCTGCACACTCTTGTTGATCAAGCACTGTGCTTCCTCGAGAACCGTCACAGAGATTCATGTAATGCAAATCCCATCCACGCTTCGCTAATTGCAACAAAGTACCAGTGAATAAAAACTCAATGTCATCAGGATGAGCAGCAATTGCCAATACAGCAGGCATGATTCGAGTCCGTGGTGGATGAATGATTAAATATGAACATGAATTCTAATAGATACCTGGCGGAATCATGTATGGCCAACACAGAAAAACGATATCCTTTTTGTCAATGTTCATGAGTGTCTGGGTCCCGATCATGATGTCGCTGGTTCACGTGAATGTGCAAGTGCGAAGCTTCACTGAATAACCACTGCCATCCATCCTCTGAAACAAGTGAATCGTCGAGATAGAGCGATTGAAGATTGGGCATTTTTGCAAGCACCTTGACTCCCTGGTCATTAATTGGAACACCAATCAAGTGAACGCTCCGCAATGAGCTAATGTCTGCTATCTCGTTGACAACCTCATTGCCTAGTTTTTCTGAACCCATTCGGAGTTGCCTTAAAGAGGGTAACTTTTTTAAATGAGCAACCCCCATTTCAGTGCACTGGGAATGAGGCAGATTGAGATACCAAAGAGAATTAATTCGAGATATCGCCTCCATTCCCAAATCAGTGATGGGGGATTTTCGAAGTCGCAAGTGCCGAAGCTTTTCAAGTCCGACAAGATGTTCCATTGACTGATCTGTCAAGACACCCTGATCCAATATTAAAGTTTCCAACCAAGGTAGTTCCTCAATCAACTTGATACTTTCATGATCCACCTTTACCTCTGTCACCTGCAATTCAGCTGATCGCTGTTGCTTTGCCTTTTCAACCGTGACGGCAAATGACTCAAGCACACTCTGGGTGTTATTCGGCTTGATCATCTCCTCCTGCATCGATGCAATTTGACTGAGCCACCAAGAACTGAACGCAAAAGCAAGAAGACAAAGCGTGAAGGTAAGTAAACGCCGTCTCATCATTGGTACCTCGATGATTAATCTGCAATGATTGCCAAAGAACGAGAAAGCGACGAGACGCTTGAAAAAAAACAAGCACCCCTCGCATCAGCTCATATTAAGATTCATTCGTTTTGCGAATGCAATTCATCCCGAGCGGCTGACGGAAAAATCTCATGAATAAAGCGACGTCACCCTGGTCTGCACAAAAAACCTGGATAAGGCAATTACGCGCGGTGTAGATCAAATCATCAGGTATCATGGCATCAGGGCGTCGCGTGAACGACGCCCTGATGCACATTGAAGTTTCATCGTGGAGCATTTCAGTTAGACAATTGACCCAGAAACTGTCTAACTGAAAACTAAAATGCTCAAACCAAACTGGGAGGTCCGTGTGTATTTCCCGCAAAACACACACCCACAATGAAACTCCACCTTAGACGACAATAGGCAACGCAGATCGAGGTAAAAGGCGATCTTTCTACCGCGAAGTATTCCGCTCTTATTGCTGCGAATTAGCAAGGAATCGCTTGCGATGTCAACTCAAATTCAGCGGGTATCTTTCCCAGCTGATGCCGTGACAAGTTTCAAAAGAGTTTCACGATTCATTGAAATATGAATCGTGCTGGACCAAAAATGGATGCAACTGCTGATTGCCAATGTAAAACAATGGTTTCTCGAAGCCAGAAGTCATGCCTGTCCATCTCAGGACGGCCTCTAATTAGCTAGCAAATTTCTGTAAGGTTCGCCAGAAATTATAGATCAAGCTGAGATTCCTAGCCCGAAAGTTGAGCCCGCATCCAGTCTTTGGCAGCGGCCAATGCACTCGGTACTTGAGATGCATCTTTACCGCCAGCTTGAGCCATGTCAGGCCTGCCACCGCCACCGCCACCCACGAGCTTGGCTGCATCTCCCACCCAGTTTCCGGCATGGCAGCCACGTTTCACCAGCTCTCGACTAACTCCGGCCACCAGAATTACTCGACTACTCTGCACGGCAGCGAAAAAGATTGCAGTCTCACCATCAGATTGTTTTCTGATCTGATCAATCCAACCCCGCATCACATTCGGGTTTGCACCCGGAGTCTCTACCACTAATAGGGTTGTATCACCTATTTTTTCGGATTGGCCGAGCAATTCATCAATCGATAACTTACCACCAGCTGTTGATTGACTAATCTCGGTCACCAGTCGTTTATATTCTTCCAGCATGGCATTCAGTCGAGGACAAACATCGTCAATCGAAACATTGAGTCGCCGCGTCAATTCACGCACCGCATTACGAACGGAGTAATAGTCAGAGAGGTCAACTGACTCTCCCTCTAAAGAGTATGTGTATTCCGCTGGATGGTCTCCCGCTTTACCGGAGGCCAAGGCTTTCTTCAATGAACGAACTTGGTCCATCAATTCAACAGAAGATGCAAGAGCATGGCTCGGCTCACATTGAAGGGACTTTGCTACTTCATTCAATAACTGTCGTGTCTGCTCACGATGCTCGATTGCACGAGATCCGGTTAATGCTTCGATTCGTCGAGTGCCTGTAGAAACACTCTCTTCCACCACAATTTCGAAGGTCTGCACGTCGCTGGTATTCTGCAGGTGAGTTCCTACACACAACTCTCTACTATACGTACCCATGGATACCATTCGGCATGGGTCTGGGTATTTCTCCCCGAACAACATCATTGCACCTGCTTGCCTTGCCTGGTCCAACGGAACGGTTTCCCAGATGATCGGCTCAGATGCACTGATCAACTGACTCACATCTTGTTCAATCGCAACCAATGTTTCATCAGGGATTGCTTTTGGATTATTAAAATCGAATCGCAACCGGTCCGCCTCAACCTTACTACCCTGCTGCTCGGCGTGCCGTCCTACTTGCTGATGTAGCGCGTGATGCAATAAATGAGTTGCTGAATGAGCGCGTGCCAATGCAGTTCGCCTTTCTTGGTCTACCTCAGCGGTGCAAGTTTCACCTGCATGCATCTCACCGCTGACCAACATGCCAGAATGCACAATCAAAGCAGCATGTCGCTGTGTGTCGGTAACTTTGAATTCAAAGGCATCTGAAAAAATCCGCCCTGTATCGCCAATTTGGCCGCCTGACTCACCGTAAAAAGGTGAATGATTGAGTACCAGCCGAATCGGATTGTCACCGGGACGGTCGAGGTGGCTCAACAATTGACCTTCCTCATCTCCTTTGTCACCAGCTCCGGTGATAATCCCTTTTATTTCAACTTCCGCGGAAAGATTGTCATAGCCAACGAATGGTGTCTCCCTTAGCGCCTCTTTGAGCGTTTCCAGTGGGCCTGTTTGGAACAATTCCCGCTGCCCTGCACCACTATCAATGGCATGCTGATCCATAGCTTTGCGATAACCATGCCAATCGAAGGTGAAATTTTGCTCAGCACTTAATGTCTGCAAAAGCTCGGGGGGAACCCCGTAAGTCGAGTTCAACTCAGCTGCGGCATCGCCAGGAACCATCACCGCTGATTCCTCTTTCATCTGTTCGAATAGCTGGTCGATGCGTTTCATCCCTCCATCGATGGTTGAAAAGAATGCTTTCTCTTCGGATTCAATGACCTCGGCAACTCGTTTAGTGGTTTGCTGTAGTTCTGGATAAGGGGCCTTGGATGCATCTGCCACAGCTTCGACAAGATTATACAAAAATGGCTCTCGAAGATTCATGTGATAACCATCAAGCACCGCTCTTCTAATTAGGCGTTTGATGACATACCGTGCATCTTTTGGACCGGGATAGACATTTTCATGAATCGCAAACACGCACGCGCGTGCATGATCTGTGATCCGTCGTAATCGTCTTCCGTTATCACTGTCGTAGTCGTACTTCTGACCAGTAACCTCCGATGCTGCCATTACAATCGGATAGAGATTATCAATGTGGTAGTTCGTAGGAACTCCCTGAAGCACGCTAGCTGTTCTCTCTAAACCCATTCCAGTGTCAATGTTCTTACTAGGCAGGGGATGCAAGTTTTCGGGTGGCTCACCGACACGATTAAATTGAGTAAAAACAAGATTCCATATTTCAACATCACTTCCATCCTCGAGGTGATAATAAATCTCACTGCATGGACCACACACTCCATCAGGACCCTCACTTGGTGCTGATGCAGGCCAGAAATTCTCATCCTCGTCCATCCTCGCGATTTTTGGAGCTGGTAGACCTATTTTGTCGTGCCAAATACCGTACGCCTCATCATCATCCTTGTAGACGGTGACACTGAGACGTTCAGGTGCGATCCCTAACCATTTTGGACTTGTCAAAAACTCCCAGGCCCAAGCAATCGCATCTTCCTTGAAATAATCACCAAAGCTAAAGTTGCCCAACATTTCGAAGAATGTGTGATGAAATGCGGTTCTACCGACATTTTCAATATCGCCGGTTCGCAAACATTTCTGGCAGGTAGTTGCTTTCGTAAAGTCGAGCTTTACCTTGCCCAAAAAATGATCCTTGAATTGGTTCATTCCGGCGGGTGTGAAAAGAACTGATGGATCCCAACTCGGCACGAGTACATCACTCGGCCTTCGAACACATCCTTTTGTCTCAAAAAACTCTAGATACTTTTCACGCAGCTCGTCTGTCTTCATCGTCGATTTGCCAGTAGGCGATGGGGAGGTAAGTCAGTTCATAAAAGATGAATCTTCAAGATCATATCGAAAAGCACGTGCCATTCAGAAGGCCTGAACCCTGTTGATTCTGCCCGGGAAGGGCAATTTTGCAACAAAAGTTGCGAGAACTCAGTCAGGTATCCAAGAAAGCAGATTTGTAAATGAATCAATCTCGATCACGAATACCCCTTGGTTTTGACTAGGATCATCTTGTTTTACATTCAGGCAAGGGAGACTTTGGATGTAGATAACGCTGGAGTCGCTTCATCCGTTAACCCCTCTTCCTAATCCCCTTTTTCTCTTCAACGATCGAATGAAATCTCAAGATTCCCTTCCCTCTCTGATTAATCCTAAGCTTATCGTTTTCGATTTGGACTTTACGCTGTGGGACTGTGGGGGAACGTGGTGTGACTGTCTTACACCGCCGTTTCTCGCTCGGGACGGCAAAGTTCTCGATCACCAGCAGGCGGAGGTAAAACTATACTGTGATGTCGGAAAGATTTTGAATTACTGCGACGAAGCCGGCATTGGGCTGGCAATCGCATCTCGCACGGAACAACCCGAATGGGCTCGACAATTGCTTTGCCTTTTGCAAATCGATGGTCGTTTTCATTTCTCCGAAATCTACCCCACCGACAAGGTCAAACACTTCACCTCAATCCGCCATCAAGCCGGGATTGAATACCATGAAATGCTGTTCTTCGATGATGAACTAAGAAATATTCACGATGTAAAATCACTCGGAGTGATCAGCATTCATGTAAGTAACGGAATGACTTTCAATGTGTTGAAACATGGTCTAAGAGAATTTCAGAAACATTTCACCGAAGATGCATCAGAGAAAATTGATTAAGTCATTCTGCAACCAAACCAATGTGCCAATCAATGCCTCACATTAAAACTTCAATTGATCACTTGATGAAATCTTATTCGCTGGGTAGTCGATGCCGATGGATTGTTAAGTCATTCATCGTGGTAATCCTTGCCTCATCTGGAATACCGGACGCGAAATCCGCCCAGCCAAATATCATTCTGATCTTGGTTGACGATCTACGCCACGACGTTTTTAGTTTCAACGGTCATCCTTTTATAGAGACACCGCACATCGACTCCCTCGTTCAGAATGGAACACTGTTCCGAAATGCATTCGTAACAACATCACTGTGCTCTCCATCGCGGGCTTCGTTTTTAACGGGTCGCTACATGCACAACCACAAAGTAGTTAATAATGTCGAACCCATGCCGGAAGGAACAGTAACCTTTCCGAAACTCTTAAAAAATGCCGGCTATGAAACTGGATTCATTGGCAAGTGGCATATGGGTGGATCAAGCGATGAGCCGAGAAAAGGATTTTCCCACTGGGTTAGTTTTCGTGGTCAGGGTACCTATCAACCAGACAACCAAACGCTCAATGTGAACGGGACTCGCGTTAATCGCACCAAATACATGACCGATGAATTGACCGACTACGCAGTCAACTGGCTTAGAGAGCAGTCAGAGGAAAAGCCATTTTTGCTCTACCTCTCTCACAAGGGTGTGCATGGACTTTACGAACCCGCCGAGCGTCATCGCGATCTCTATCAAAATAAAAGAACGGCAATACCTCGTAACCCTCACTCGGCATTACAAGCGAACGAGGGAAAGCCCATGTGGGTTCAAGACCAACGTAATAGTTGGCATGGTGTTGAATTCCCCTATTACGGTCGTTCACAGCAATCTGTAGCGGAGATGTATCAGCATTACTGTGAAATGATCCTTTCGATTGATGAGAGTCTTGGTGTTTTGATGCAGGAGCTCCGACGGAAAAAGATGGAAACAAACACCCTTGTTATTTTCACCAGTGACGGAGGTCATTTGTGGGGTGAACACGGTCTCATTGATAAACGGTGCGCTTATGAAGAATCTATTCGCATACCCCTCATCGCATACGGACCCGGAATCGTGGCAAAGGGCGAGGTGTCTGATGCGATGATTGCGAACATCGACGTCGCACCGACCCTGTTAGGGTTGGCTAATCTCTCGATACCCGACTGGATGGACGGAAAAAGCTTTCGGGAATTACTCTCGGAACCTGTCAATCAACATAAGGAACGGGCTAGCTTGCTTTACGAATATTACTGGGAACCACAGTACCCACAGACCCCCACGACTTTTTGCCTCCGAAACCAACGTTTTAAATTCATTCAGTACCACGGGATCTGGGATACAGACGAGCTTTACGACCTGGAGAAGGATCCTGAAGAATCCGTCAATCTCATCAATCACGAGAAATACAAGGGAACCGTCAAAGCAATGCGTCTAGAACTTCACCAGAAACTAAAGGAAAGTAATGGACTATCCATTTCGCTTGGATTCAAACGAGACCACGGGGCGAACCAAAGAAATGCCAAGGGTTCAAAACGCGCATCCTTTCCGAAAAACATTCTCAAGCCGTTTCCAGAAGAACCATCGTCATCAAATGACTAAAAAACCTCGCTGACTTGCAAAGAGATGCATTCATCTCGGTAGAGAATGTCTCGTGTTAGACGAAAGATCACCTAGCAACGAATTAATCGTAGTTGAATTGTGTGTCTCGTGATGTTCGACGTGCGATAGGTGCATCTTCCTGAGATGACAGTCTTTACTCGGTCCCTTGTGGTTCACCAATTCTTTTCTTCCTCCATATCGAGAGAGCCTCTGGATTTGGCTACAATCGTGGATCGCTAGTATTCTTCATGCAAGACACTCCTGATGATTTTAATCATTGAACAGTGTCGGGAGCTTACTATCTGCCGCTCCCGTTAAACCCCCGATGCGTTGAACGTGATCGTGTGCAGAATCGTGATCAGTGATGTTTTCATTCGAATCGCAACGAAGAAAACAAAAATCACCCTTTAAAAATCCATCATTGCAAAACTGCTGTGCGCATACCCCGTGCAAAGTGAATTGAGCCAAGTCAACGGTTTTGAAATTCCTCGGAAGCGTTACGATTGGCACCCAATACTGGCCAAACCCAAAAACATAATTCTCATAACAGAATCTCATCGAACCGACTCATACAAATCCATGATTAATTTGATAGTACAGCTGCGATTATATTGTTCTCTTATTATCTGCCTGATTACATGTCAGGCCGTTAGATCGCAGCAAAAACCGCCCACCAATAACCCTCCGGCGCAAAACAATCAGAATCGTGATGCAAAGCATCAGCGTTTGGAATCCAAGATTATTGATGATCCAAAATATGCAGAATTCGGTATCTATGCTCAAACCGCACCTCAGCCGAAATCAGTCGATCCCAAGAAAACAAATCTGCCGTTGGAACTATCACCGGGAATGCGTATCGCTCTCATTGGCAATACGCTACTGGATCGCTCTCTGCATTTCGGTCATATCGAAACACTCATCTACCAGAGATACCCGAAACACAAGTTGGTCATTCGTAACCTTTCCTGGTCCGCCGACAGCATTGATATTCAGCCAAGACCCGACAATTTCGCCGATGTTTTTCAGCACCTACACCACGAGAAGATCGATCTGATTATCGCTGCATTTGGATTCAACGAATCGTTCGCTGGACCCGAAGGCGCAGACGTGTTTCGTGAGAAGCTATCCAAATTTGTTGACCGACTGCGTACCAAAGCCTTCAATCACGAAAGTTCCGCGAATGTGGTTCTGCTTTCACCGATTGCAAATGAAGACATACCGAACATACCTGCCGGTTCGCTAAACAATCAGAATCTTCAGCTTTATACTGAAATCATGCGATCGGTTGCTGAGGAGAAAAAGGTCGGTTTTATTGATGCTTATCACAGTACCGAGACCCTCCTCGCTGATTCTCAAACGCAATACACGAACAACGGGGTTCATCTCAATGAGCAAGGTTACGCTGAATTCTCCAAGGTAATCTATCGCGGACTTTTTCAGGAAACACCGCCGAAAATTGACGACACCATTCGACAATTGACTGTGGATAAGAACCAACAATTCCTAAGGCGTTATCGCCCACTAAATACTTTCTACTACACCGGCGGACGACGAAAAGATTACGGGTATTTGGATTTTCTACCTGCGATGCAAAGCTTCGAAACCATGGTCGAGAACCGGGAACTTGCAATCTGGAAGAACTCCGAGGGCCAAAAGGCGGCGGTGAACGATGATAACGTCCCACCACTGCCAGAATCTAAAACCAGCCGTGGAGCTAATCAATGGTTATCAGCGGAAGAGGAAAAAAAAGCTTTTCAAGTTGACCCTCGTTTTGAAGTGAATTTATTTGCCGGCGAGGAAGAGTTTCCGGACATCGCGTGCCCAATTCAGATGCGATGGGATGCTCGCGGAAGACTGTGGGTTGCTTGTTCGACTACCTACCCACACGTTTACCCGGGTAATGAACCCAATGATAAACTCGTCATTCTCGAAGATACTGATGGAGATGGTAAAGCAGATAAGTCGACTGTTTTTGCAGATGACTTACACATCCCACTCTCCTTTGAGTTCGGCAATGGTGGCGTTTACATTTCAGAAATGCCGGACCTTACTTTTTTGAAAGACACAGACGGAGATGGAAAAGCAGATCACCGAGAGCGAATGCTTACGGGGTTTGGAACCGAGGATTCGCACCATGCCCTGCATGACTTTGTCTGGACTCCTGATGGAGATCTGCTATTTCGTGAATCCATCTTCCATCACTCGCAAATTGAAACGCCATACGGGCCCGTACGCCAGCAGAATAGTGGTTGGTTCCGCTTTGAACCCGAAAGCCAGCGTTTAACGAGCTTTGGTACTTACCGCAGCACCAATCCATGGGGTGTCACGTTTGACGATTGGGGACAACATGTTGCCAGCCATCCAATTTATGCGGCGGCTTTTCACTCCCTCGACCCACCCTACCCTCTTCAACACGCTGCACCAAAAGGACTTCAGGCTTACTCCGGTACTTGCGGACAGGAATTCGTGGACTTTTCAACGTTTCCAAAAACAATGCAAGGTGATTTTATCAAGGTGCGATACAAACCAACCAATCGCGTTGAGATTCTTCACTGGAAGGAAGGAGAATTTGGTTACCAAGAGGAATATGTGAGCGACCTCATCTTTTCAACCAATCTTAGCTTTATTCCTGTTGATATCGGCTATGGCCCACGCGGAGCTCTATACATTTGTGACTGGTACAATCCCATTAAAGGACACGCGCAATACTCATTGCGAGATGATCGGCGAGATCGCCACTCAGGTCGCATCTGGCGAGTCACAGCTAAAGATTTACCATTACAAGAAGCACCCAAGATCGCAGATATGTCGATTGATGATTTGCTTGACTTGTTAAAACGCCCAGAATACCGAATTCGTTATTGGGCTAAACGTGAACTTCGTGAAAGAGATCGAGAACAAGCTATCTCTGCATTAAACACATGGGTTGATCAGCTACAAAGTGAGGAAGCACGCTATCGGCATCATCAGCTGGAAGCGATCTGGCTCTATCGAAGCCTAGATACACCGAACCTACCATTGCTGAGAGAGTTACTATCCTGCGAAGATCATCACGCGCGAGCTGCCGCAACGAGACAATTGCGGTTTTTACATACAGCAATGCCTGATGCCATCGATCGTCTTCGGGTCGCTGCAAACGATGCCAATGGAATCGTTCGAATGGAAGCTGCGATCGCCTCCACTTACATCGGTAGTCGGGATGCTCTTGACGCCATGTTAGATGTTCTGAAGTACCCTCGAGAAGGACATTTACAATACGCCATTGAGTGCGCCCTTGGATCCGCCGCGCTTCGTCAACACTGGGAGAACGATCCTCGATATCAAATCGAATCCATCCTTAAACAGGCAAAAAGTGATTCGGGCCTCAAGGAACCCCGCCCCAGTCCAGCGGATGCAAAGTTTGACTCGCAAAGTAACCTCAAGACGGTCTCCATTAGCTGTGTCCCTGAGCGAATGCGATTTACAGTGGAACAATTCGCAGTCAAAGTTGGTCAGCCCGTCAAAATCGTTTTCTCGAATCCCGATGCGACTGACCACAATCTTTTAATTGTGCAACCAGGGGCGCTCAGCGATGTGGGAATGGCTGCAAACCAAATGGCTCGTGATCCCAAAAATGCTAACTCTGATTTCATCCCAGCAAGTCAGAACAAGTTAATCTTACAAGCTGCTCCGATGATCGGCCCCACGCGTGATGCAAAGGTTCATGTACTACGCTTTGAGGCACCAACCAAACCCGGTATTTATCCTTATCTATGTACATTCCCAGGACACTGGGTCGTCATGCGTGGCGAAATGATTGTGGTCAACGAGCTGTCTGATGTTGAATCACTTTTGGCGGCAGCACAACCAAAAATTATCAAGCAATGGACGATGGATGATTTTCCCTCCCTTGAGACAAAACAAGACGAAGCAACCATCATGGCTGGGATGCAGGCGTTTGTGAAATCCGGATGCAATCAATGCCATCAATTAGCAGGCCATGGAGTGAATCTTGGGCCGGATCTAACCGACGTGCGAAAACGTTTTGCCGGTAGAAAACTCCTACAGCAAATCCTAGAACCCTCTTCCGATATCCATCAAGATTTTCGTTCTTGGAAATTTCTGACGGCAGATGGACAAGCAATCACCGGGATTATCAAACAAGAAACGGATGAAGCCATTGAATTGGTAACCAACCTACTCCTTCCCAAATCAACAGTAACGCTACCCAAAAGTGAAATCGAGCTTCAGCTAGAATCAAAAATTTCATCCATGCCAGTTGGTATCGCTAATGTGCTGACAAAAGAGGAAATCCTTGCATTGGTCGGATTCCTTGAATCAGATGGATACCAAATGCCTCTGCACCTACTGGATAAACACGGTCACAAACATCCTCCGAAATAATTGATGGTGTCTGAATGACACGCAGAATTTGGGTCTGCAACAATAATCAAGCAAAGTAAACCGCGAGGTAAGCGTCAAAATGATGTTCCACTTTTACACCATGCCACTTAACAAGATGACTGATAAAAAAACCATCGCACGACTGCTTCTACCCGTAATTACGGGATTATTCTTCGTGACTCCGCAGTCGTATGCGAAGGCAACCCTGAAAGGTTCACGTCCAAATATCATTCTGATTATGACCGATGACCAAGGTATGGGAGACCTTTCATGCATGGGTAACAAAGTCTTGCGCACACCGAATCTGGATCGTCTTTACAAATCCTCAACACGGTTCACCGATTTTCATGTTAGTCCGACATGCGCGCCCACTCGGTCCGCGATTTTCAGTGGAAGGCATGAATTTCGAAATGGGGTTACCCATACGATCAAAGAACGTGAGCGAATGGCATTAACCACGACAACGTTTCCCGAATTGCTGGGAAAGGTTGGTTACGCCACCGGCATCTTCGGCAAATGGCACCTTGGTGATGAAGACGCTTATCAGCCTTACAACCGTGGATTTAGCGAAGTGTTCATCCACGGAGCTGGAGGAATCGGACAATCATACCCAGGGAGTTGTGCTGACTTTCCACCAAATCGTGAAGCGAAAGGTCGATACTTTGATAATGTGATTTTGCACAATGACCATCTCGTACAGACTAAAGGGTTCTGCACGGATGTTTTCTTTCAAGCAGCAGCAGGTTGGATCAAATCACAACGTGACTCCAACACTCCTTATTTTGCCTATATCAGTACCAATGCGCCACACGGCCCCATGCTTGCACCTGAAAAGTTCAAAAAACGGTTTGCCGATCAAGGGTGGGACGCCAACACGCAGGGCCGATACGGCATGATCGAGAATATTGATGCCAACCTTGGGTGCCTGATGGAAAAACTCGACCAGTGGAAAGCCTGGGACGACACCCTGGTTATCTTCATGACCGATAACGGACAAGCCGGTCGTAATGCAAAGCAAAACGGTAAACCACAGAAACTACACACAGCGGGATTTAAAACAGGCAAAGGTTCGCCTTATGAGGGTGGAACACACGTTCCCGCTTTTTGGCGGTGGGACGGCAAACTTCGTGCGGGTGTTGATATACATGCATTGACCGCCCATATCGATCTGTACGAAACCTTCTGCCATCTCGCGGGGGTTACGATTCCTGACCATATCCATTCCCGCGATGGGCGGTCAATGATTTCATTGCTAGAAGACCCTGATGCCGAATGGGCAGATCGAACCCTTTTTGTTCATCAAGGTCGTTGGGAAAAAGGCGCGGACCCTGAGGAAAGCAAATTCAAAAACTGTGCAGTGAGAACGCAGAGATGGCGTTTTGTGAATAACAAAGAGCTCTTCGATATCTCTAGTGATCCCTTTGAAGAATTGAATGTTGCTGACTCGCACCCCCAAGTCATTTCAAAGCTACAACAATCCTATGATCAATGGTGGCGCGACACAAAACCGCTGATGGTGAACGAAAATGTAGCGTACGCAAAAGAACAACCTCAAACAGTACGTTATCAAAAACAGCTAAAAACCACCGGTATACCTCTCTGGTCACCTTTGATTGATCATTGGTTAACAGCAGATTGATATTTGTGGTTTCATGCAGTTTGCTCTCTAAATAAGACAATCATCGTGGGCGCTGACCAACAGAATTGACGCAAGGGAACACGTTATCATTCAATCAATCGTTATTGGTTGTTCAATCCAATCGGATATCGTCATTTGCGCTCGAGGATTGCGCGTGTGTAGGCGCTGGATATATACGTTGGATAACGCTTGCCCCCGAATACCACCGTTTTTCGGTGGTTACTAAAAAAGTCGATCGTCTTAGCCTGCGGATGATCAATCCGAATGTCGGCTATCCACTCACCGCGCTTTTTGTCGTAACGCATCTCGGCAAATTGATCATCAGGAATTAGCCGGCCCAGATAATCCGGACTACCATCAGGCGCTCGATCATAAATCCACCAGATCCGTCCTGTCTCAGCTTCCCGGCCATTTGGAAAGCTCACGGAAACATTGACAACACCATTTCGTGTTGTGTACTCGAGATGTGGGGGAGGGAGTATTGATCCCTGAGACTGGTCTGGAAAGAAATGTGTCAGTAAAAAGGCAGCCTTGTTTTGCTGGTTACGTTCAAGCTGTGGATGGCCAGGTTTGCCGTGTCCTGTGTTCGCCCCAAGATAAAGCGGAATATCTTTGTGGTGCACGCCTCCCCAAGCCAAATCATAAGCAACCATATCATGAGTACCCGGATGGAAGAGCATATCGACTCCACGGTCCCGTAGAGCCTTCAAGTTCCGTGAAATAAAGACGTCATCGGAAATAGTTTTTGTGAAAGCCTGCAAGTCGGACCACGTGTGACCTGCCTCCAAAGCGGCTTGATTAAAGTTAGGACCAAAATGACCCCCTGAAAATCCACCGCGGCGGCGAGACACGGATTTCAATTGATTCCAAGCATCCGTATCACATAGTCGTAAAGGCGAATCCCATATGGGTGAAACAGCAGCATGAATAGCAGTCATTCGGTCATCGTGAACGATTGCCATTGAGGGGGACGCACCATTTTTTGAGCCTCCACTGGCGGCAACTTTACCCCGTTCAAAATACTCTGATTCAGAGTATGCCATGGTGATTGCCCGCATTAGCGTCGCCGGCCACGCCCAGTATTGGATCTTGTAATGCGGATCAAGTGTTCGGGAAAAACGGCGTTCCGCCTCGCGTGCCAATCCCGCCTGACCATACGTTCCCGGCTCTTGCACGACCGTGTAGACCAAGCCGACACCGCCACGAATTAAATGACTTTCAAAATGATTAAGCTTCGCGTCCGCTTGCAACCTTACCGGTGTGCTAGCGCCGGTGAGATGAAATCCTTTCGCTCGCTTTGCAAATGGAACCACCAAACGGACTGGAACCCGATAAGGCTGATTAGGCCAAAGGTTGCCAACATTGATTGTCACAAGTTTTTGTCGTGTTGGAACCAGACCCTTGACATCGTGCCATTCCTGTAAGACCTCAATCTCTAATGTTATTGGGTCTCTGATTGCCCCCATGTCAAATAGGTCACTGGCGACAGCGACTTGGGAATCGCAGAGGAAACTCAAAAGAATCACAACAAGTGAACCGAGCCCACGTGAGAATATCATTCTCTCAATCCTTTTTCCTGATTCAATTCAATTCTTGCACTCACAACCGGTTCCGGATTCGTAAATTCGTATCGATAATAATTTGGATAACTGTCTTTCAACCTCTTAGCATCTACAGGAGAGGTGACATCACGCATGACCTCGCGCTCCTCAGTCCAAGGTTCAATCCTGACCGTCAACGGACAGTCAGACACCGTGATGGTCTTCACGATCGAATTCTGTCCATGCTCGCGCACAAAACGCACATGCGGCCATCGAGTCTCTCTTTGATCTCTCATTCGCAGAGGTATTTTAAATTCCATCCACTTCCAATCTTCTGGCATTGTATCGTGCACGGTGAGCAGTTGATTCGGCAGAGAATATTCCAAGCCAGCCAGTCCCTCGAGAAACAAGAGTATTTTGCCCGCGTTGAAATTTGAATATTGATCGCCAAATCGTTCACCAGTACGCGTGTACGCCTCAGGTGCAACAGGAATGCCCCACTCGGTTGCAAAGTTATAGTTTTCAAGGTGGTTAAGGGTGAGTTTCCATGCGATATCACCGAGCCTCTGCTGGAACATCCCTATCAGCGTGAAGTAAGCAGTGTCCGGGGTATAACCAAATGAATGATCCACCTTGGAAGCATATTTCTCCATTGAAAACATCGACATCGCCGTGGGAAAAAACCTGCCATAGAAACCCTGATCTCGGTTCAACCCCCACTCCCTCGCCATGCTCAAGGCATAATCGCGGGGAAAGTATTTTGAACGCATATGCCAAAAACCGTTAGTCATCAACATGTCATCTCGTGGGCCAGCGAAATAGCTTTGATGACCATTTACCTGCCAGCGCTGATCAAACCAGGCTCTTATCGCTTTTGGCTCTCGGGGAACAAGAGATTGCCAGTGCTGAAAATCCTCTGGATGATTAGTCACCCTCGCCATATTCAACAAAGCTTCTGCAACCTCAAAATGATTGGATGCAAACGGAGAAATCTGTTTGCGAAAGACTTCCCTGAAAAAACCTTCGTAACATTTTCGAACAAATTCAACATCACCAGTGTGCTGATAGATTTGCCACGCTCCAAGAACGTGCTCCGAGAGTTCATTTCCATAAACTCCAGAGTGCCAGTTCGTTCCTTTGTTATCAGCAAGCGCTATTCCACCTCTCTGGTTGACTTTAAAATGCCCTGCCGTATAGAGGTTCTTCCAAGTCAATACATTTCCATACGCATATTGACTCTTATCAGCTGTCCATGATCCCACTTTGATCTGAAAAGTTGCATCGTATCGATGCATACCTAAAAAATTATTGACGGCAGTTTGCGTATGGGGCTCTTGCTCCCATCCCTCGCCAACCTCGATGTAGTACATCAAGTAAAGGGACCAAAGAAAGTAGTAGATGTCCTCATAGATTTGGTCCGAGCATCGAAACCAAGGAATCTCATTATTTAGTTGGTAATTGAAAAGATCAGTCTTTTCAATCATTGCATTTCTTACACTCAGAATCTGCTCATCGAGTGTCGAAGTTTTATCTTCAGAAGTTGGCACTTGTGAAAAATCGCTGCCATTCAATACCTCACGAGCATTACCGATGGCAACATCATAAGAGTCGTCCATTGCCCACACCAATGCAACTCCCTCAGGGTCACAGCTAACACTGAATTCGTACTCCTCTTGCCCCCTATCTCCCTTTGAAAACCTGATGCTTCGCGAAAAATCCCGAGACGACGCTAAAACCGTGCTCATCCCCTGATACATGATCGGCCCAACCCTCTCTGACCGATCGGTCTCCGGAAGACACTTTGTTGTACCTCCTTCAACAATGTGAATTACTTTATTCTCGGCGTCATAACGAATGATTGCCGTGCTTTGTACGCTGTGCCGACCAAAAAAACTCTGGCCACTGAATCTTAAACGCACGGGCTTGGATGATGTGATCAACGTACAGGCAACGTCATTCGTTGCAATGAATTTTTCCTCTCTCAGTTGAACACCATCTAAGTCGTACTCACATACCATGCGATCCGGTCGCCAAAACATTCTGCTTGGAACCGGATGATCATATGTTTTGCCCTCCATGAGCACGCTGCCATAGAGGACGCGCGTGTCCTTGTAAAACTCCCACCCGCTGAAATCATTGCCCAGCCCGGTATTGCTTGGGCCTTTTCCTTCACTTCGAACCAATCCAACACCACGACTACGCAGATCGTGACAAAACGGATGCGTCAACCCAATGGTCTCATGCTCCTTGATGTCCCAACTCGCATGAAAACCACCTACATAATAGGAGAGGTTACCGGCCAAAAATCCATGTTTTCTGCCCTGAATCTCTTGTTGCAGCCGCTGACAATAGTCCGTGAATGGAGGCGATTCTGCCTGCACGCCTGTGCTGCCAACCAAGCAAACAATCAACAAAAGTGTTGCTGTACGGTTTTCCATAATTAAACAACCTGATGCAGGCGCACCGCAAACCTGTCGAAGTAATCCAATCTATCCCCTGCGACCTTATTCGGATCAGTGCAAGGATGAGCCCCGGTCCCGACTGAGAATAACCGATTCGCATCATCTTTTGTTGATCAGGGTCACCGAATTCGCCCGCTTCCTAAGTGATGTAGCCACCACATCATTTGATTGGATCCTACAAGGTATTCACTCAGCTTGCCAAAGTTTGATTGAATCAAACATAATCCGATTGGGGGCATTGGCAAAAGTCTTAAACGTCAATTCGCTACGGCCCTGCATTGAGACTTGCGCGTTCTTAATCAGCTGTCCCTCACCGTTTACGGAAATCCAACAACCGCCTGGTTGAAACTCCAGTACGACGTCGATCCATTGATTCAGTTTCACTCCAGGCGCCTTGCCAACAAACACTTGTCCGTCGTGTAGCTTGAGCGTATACCCCTCGGCATTAAAACAGAGGGTATTAATGTGATGCCCGATATCAAATTTTGGTCGCCCTGTCTCGAAATTCTCACCTTCAAATTTAAGGCGTAAGTGCAAAACAAATTTTGATGGCAAATCATCCAACCGAATAACCGGCGACAATCCCAAGTGGTGGTCTCGCCCGAGAGCCTTTTGAGCTTCAACAGCATCTTTGTAGTCGGGACTTCCTATCAGCATTCCCTCTTTGACTTTCCAAGTTTTGGTCCTTGGTAGCCAATGATCACGATCAAGTGCGCCATTAAATTCATCTGAATAAATAAGTGAACCATTTTTAAACAGGTGCGATTCGAATAAGGAAGATTCGTTCGCGCAGAGACGCGGGTCGCTATTCGCTCTACCCACCAGAAGAAGGATCGTCACCAGAAAAATCATTTTTAAATTACCAACAGACCGTATCATTTGTTCTCTTTTCTTGATTCAAATACTACTAATTCCACAATCTCATTTGGTCTTAAATGTGTCACTTTGAACAAGCACGTGGATAAATTCGCGGATGGAAAACTGCTCAGCTCTAGCAGAATCTACGATTTCCATTGCGAGATCCTCATCCGTAAAACCATAAGCTCTTCCCAATGCATACTCGATTAGGTTCTGAGTGAAACCGAGAGCAAAATTCTCCTCTTTGTCAGCAATTAAATCACGCAATTGAAAAAAATCTTCAAAGAAAGGTCCTTTGTAAAAAGAACCAGAGCTATTAATCACCCATGTTTTTCGCCTGCCGGTTTCTTTTCCTCTCTTGTCTTTCAAACGATAGCCGTCCTCGGTCCGCCACTTTCCAGCAGCGTCAAAGTTCTCGAGTCCAAAACCGATCGGATCAATTTTACGATGGCAGCTCGCACATTGAGCTTCTTCTTGGTGAGCAACCAGTCGTTCACGTGTCGTTAGCAATTGTCCTGCAAGACGAGAGATCTGGGGCACGTTAGGCGGTGCCGGTGGAGGTGGATCATTCATGAGGTGTCGAAGCACCCATGCGCCACGCTCAACAGGACTACTGACAACACCATCGCTTCCCATCGCATGGATAGCGGCCATGCCGAGTAGACCACCACGTGGTGAATCAGATGGCAAAATCACTTTTTGAAAGTCGTCTCCCTCGATGCCATCGATCCCATAATAGTCGGCGAGCAATGCGTTGATGAAGACATAGTCACTCTTGAGCAGCTCTCCAAGCTTCCCTCCGCTCACGCTTCTCAGAAGATACGCAAACGACTCGTAAACCTCTTGTCGGGCAGCTGCCCTGACATTCTCATCGAATTCACGATGAATATTGACATCAAATTGGAAAAAATCGAGACGCTCCATATCCAACCACTGGTGCACAAAACCAGAAATGAATTCATCTGATTTGGGATCGTCAATCATCCGATTGACTTGATCGCGAAGTACTGATGTTACTTGCAGTTCGCCGCGGTTCGCCAAATCCATCAGTTGCTGATCTGGGGGTGCACTCCAAAGAAAGTATGCCAGACGGACAGCAAGCTCACGATCCTTCAACCTTCGATGCTGATTTTCATCCGCTGGTTCGTTTAGATACAGGAATCCCGGAGAGGCGAGGATCACACTCAGCGGATACCGAATAGCCGCATCAAAACCTTCACCGGCTTCAACGCGATTCCTGAAAATCGCAATGAGCTTCTCAATGAAAATGGATTCTGGCTTCACATGTCGAAAAGCGATTTCGGCAAATTCCGAAAGAATCATACGGGCGCGTTGCGTCTCCCGTGCAACATCCTTGGTACCGTGGCTCACGTCGGACTGCTGCAAGTACTTGTCAAGGATCGCCATCAGTGGTGCGACTGGTCCGGATGCAGGTAATGGACCCTCGAGCTCAACCCAATCAATCCAGATCGCCGGTGGTGTGCCATATCCATTTTCGCGTTTCGCTTGATTAAATGCATTTCGAAGGCTCTTGCCATTGGTTGGCTGACGCTCTTGGAGACCGAATTCCTTTTGACTATGAAGCCCTACCTCAAGTTTTGTTTCAATCATAGATGGATTTTCAATGGTGCCTGCAACGTGGTGGCTGCTGATTGGCAGACTTGCAAAGCCTGCACGTACTCCATTGACACGCTGTGGATAACCAATTTGGATGAAGTGTCGAAAAGACGGTGAACCTTCAACGACACCAGCGCGAATGCGCATGTTGTATGAACCGGGGGGAAGGTCCTTGGCCTTCGGCGTGATATCAATGCGTTGAATTCCCCACGTCAGCTTTAGATAGGTCCCATCGGAACTATGAGGAAGATTCGCATAATGCTTTAAGTACTCATACTTCCTCGAATATCCACCCTGAAATGAAAAGGTTGCATCGTTATCATCACGAAATCCAAAGTCTTTCGGGTCAGGAGAACCAATTAACCGGTTGGCGTGGCGATAAAACAAAAAAGCGGAAGCTGATGGCCACGTGGTAAGATCAAAATTCGGATTCTCTTTCAGGATATCGGCAACAATTTCTTGATTCTCTGGAGCCTCCACTGCCAGATCCACCTTGGCTTTCCAACGCATGAACCGCGCATTGGTTTCTTCCATTTCTCGCATGCTTTCAAGACTATCAACATTGACAGTCAATTCGGGTTCGACCCGGAATAATTTCGAAGTATGTTGCCGCGCAGCCCTTCTCTCGAAAACCTCATCAATCGCATCACGACCTAGTTTTAGATACAACTCGAATTGATCGCTTGAGATGAACTGGGATGCTCCTACGGTATCAAATGCTCCAGACCCACCATCGGTAGGTAAAGAGGTAAGATCCAGCCGTACTCCAGTCAACTCATGAACCGTATTTCCATACTCTCGATGGTTCAGACGTCGCATCGTAATCTGACCTTGTGAATCTGATAAAACGCGACGAGCAGTGACCATGGTCTTTGCGAGATCCTCGAGCAGATCCGCTTTCTCAGTGTTACCCGGTTGCTCTGAATCCTCTGGTGGCATTTCACCGCTATTCAGAACGTTAAGAACTTTTTGCCAGCGCTCTGCTTGCTCGACTGTACTGATTTGAAAAGAAAGTGATTCCAGATCCACGGTACCTTCACGGGTCTCGGTATCGTGACAATTGAGGCAATATTGTTTGAAGAAACGTAAGTGCTTTTCAGGAAAACTTGCCTCGGGGGTGGCCGCGTGGGAAAGCGAACACAACGATAACCCAACGAATCCAAATGTGATAATCAGACGAGTCGTTGCTTTATTCATCATCGCGGTGCAATTCACTACTTGATTGGGTAGTTCTAGGCGGCTGAATGGCCGTTTTGGGTGGGAAACGAGTGGATATCAGAGCGTCAATCCAAGTTCAGTGTGATGTGATCAACATCAGCGTCCACGTATCTTGACCCTGATAGGGTCGATCGGATGAATGCCAAGCTCGTCACTTGATCCCGAATTCAGGGTTGGCCACAATCGCGTGGACGGCCGCACGAAGAGAAAAACCCTCTTGCTCAATTGTGTTGAATACTTCGTTAATGTACGGATCATCAGACCTTGTGACCTCTCGGCCATGAGCATAGCTGATGAGTTTGCCAATAATACCTTTGATAATGCTTTCCCTGTCAGCCATCAGAGCAGTCTTGAGCGTTGGTAAATCATGCACCTCTCGGCCATCAGGAAGTACCATCGAGGCATCAATTGGGACTTCGGTGAATTTAATCTTCTTTGTAAATGCTGTTTTATCGTTTTCAGCAGGAATCTCTTCAACATGACGATACTTGTTGCGTTTTCGTCCCACTGGGTCGTAGTATTCAAGCGCGAACCCCAATGGATCGATCTTTGAATGGCATCGGGAACAGCTCTTGAGTTGTTGGTGTTTCAGAATCGCTTCGCGGACGGTGGTAGTGCCACGAATATCCGGCTCGTTGATCAACACGTCAGCGGGAGGTTCAATCCGCTCGTTGTAGAGGTTTTTGAGAATCCAAGAACCGCGGTGAATCGGTGAGGTAGCAAAGTCGGTGGAAGTAAGCTTAAGGAAACCTGCCTGAGCCACGAGACCGCCACGTTCGCTTTTTTCGGGTAACTTCACCGGCACGAAATTGTCACCTTCGACCTTGGGTAGACCGTAAAAACGAGCCAAGCGATCATTGACCATGACAAAATCCGAGTCGATGAATTTTTCCATGCCTAATGATTGTTCGAGCATGTGGCGAAAAAGCTCTCGGCCTTCCCGAGCCATTGAATCGACAGTCATGCGACGTACGTTTTTGAAAACACGGACATCGGGGCCAAAATCATCAACCTTGTCGAGCTGCAGCCACTGACGCGTAAAGCTCTCAATGAAGCGTTCAGCTTTGGGGTCTTGGAGCATTCGCTCGACCTCCGCGAATGGATTTTCTCGGATCACACCCGATCTAGCTGAAGCGAGCAGCTTGGCATCAGGAATTGAGTTCCAGAGGAAATACGCCAGACGATAAGCAAGCTCTACGTCTGTCAGCTCAGCCGACTCTGCTTTGTAGATAAAGTGCGGAGACGTTAGCAGTGAGATTAAGATACTTCGGGCAGTGGCTACCTTTGAAGCACCGGACTGTCTTTGGGTTTGGGCGAGTTTGATGAATGCTGCACGATCGTCGGTTAATAGCGGGCGCTGGGTGAGCAACATGGAAAGATGATCAACGAGCTCCTCCGGCTCCATATCAGGTCTTGGCAAAATAGCCTTCATCGCTTTTGTCGGCCATTGCTCGATTAGCGGACCTGTCACTTTCACCTGAGAGAATCGGACGGTAGGCCCAGTATGTTTCTTCTTGTGAATGCTCGCACCAGGTACGCGTGCACTATCGAAAGTGAAAGCCAAATGATCACCTGCCATGAGGGTCAGGTCGGTTGAAAAACCTGTCGATCCGGTTGGCATGGCAATTCGGCGTATCGTCTGAAAGTTGGTCGGATGTCGTCCATCACCAAGATTGATGCCGATGACCTCACCTTCGGTGGATTTATCCGAACGCACTTTGACTTCGAGTCGGTACACTCCGAAATCGGGAATCGTAAATTGATCATGACTTTCCGGATCGATCGACAAATGTAGATTGCTGCGATAGGGCCGGAATCCTGTCAAAACATACTCATCCTCCTCCCGATAATCACCGCCTCCTTCGGTCGCAAAATTCAGGCTGCCATGGAAATGCCTGATATCAAACTCCCAAGTCTTGGTTACAGGCTTGGTATCCGGCAGCACTCGCTCGGCAATGAAGCGCGCTGTCTTGAGATAGGCCATTACCTGATAAGGAGACATCAAATGTGCCTCACCAAACTTATCGAATCCGCGCTCTGTATGATCAGGTGGCAAAAAACTGGCGAAATCAAAATCGATTCCGAAGAGATCCGAAATCGTATGTGTGTACTCTTCACGCGTAAGTCGCTTAAGCGGATTATCAGGGCGCTGCGTGATAAGGTGCTTCTGGATTATCTGTAAAACCTCAGAGACTTGCTGCGGCTTTGGTTGTAGTGCGTCTTTCGGTGGCATTTCGCCATCCTCGAGAACACTTGCGACCGCCTCAAGCAAATCCCCGTCAGCAACGATCGTGGGAATTGGGTTATCCAACCGTAAATCACCGTTCTGTTCCTCCGGGCCATGACACTTGACGCAGTGCTGTGCAAAAAACTGCTGTAATCCGGGATCTGCAAAAAGTGTTGTGGGAACGGTACCTAACAAGAGTAGCGCGATCCAATGCAGGCGCATCATGACAACACCTCGAAAGCACCGGTGCTTTCTCCGAAATGCTCTTGCTCTGCACCGAATAGCTGGAGCAGCCCAAGGTAAAGGTTGCTCATTGGAACATCTTTCTCTCGACGATGACCTGCATTCTTAATACGGCTATCAAAAATCAAAGCTGGTAAATCGTCAAAATTATGAGAGTTAGCGCTTCCCATCGAGGCAGTCAGTAATGTAGTGGTTTCATTGAAAAGCGAGCCACTACCGGTCTGACGTTCCTTCATGGTCGTGAGCGAAGTATTGATCCGCTTGAGAATGGCATGCTCTAGCATAAGCAGACTCTTGATCTTATCCGGCTTCTGCCCGTGATGGGAAAGGTCGTGGTAATTGCCGCTTAATTCTGCTTCCTTAAAGCCTTCCCAGAATGGAATTTGAACAGTGACTGCTCGAGTCGAATCTGTTTCTAGTGCAAGAACTGCGAGATCGAGCAAGGTGCCCACGTATTCGTCCACCGACTTATGGTCGAAATCACTCAGCTCATAGCTCACCGTTGGCTTGGCGCGGTTCGCCCAATGCGCACGACGATTTACAATCTGCTCGACCTCACGTACTGATGTGAGGTACTCATCCATTTTTGCTCGGTCTCTTGCGTTGAGACGTTTTTCCATCGACTTTGCTTGCGCAAGTACTGCATCGAGAATACTACGATCCTCAGCAAGCACCTGCTGTTGCGTCTTGTCTTCCTCATTGATCTGAAACAAGAGGTTGAAAATCTTATGTGGTGAATCAATCTGATACACCGGTAATCCATGTTTGTCCCATGAGATCTGAGAGAAATTAAGATTTTCTCCTGCCTGAAAGACCAGCGACTTAAAACGTGTCTCGCCACCAATTAGATCGGCAACTGCCTGATCAATGGATATTCGATTCTTACGATGCAGTTTATTGTAGTAACCGGAGAGAATACCAACGCACGGTGAATGCCCAAAACCATTCTGTACAGCCGGATTATTCAGACCGCTAAAAATCTTAAGGTGATCGAGGTGATTAGAAAACTCATTGAGCAAGGACGGTGTTTCATGAAAGACTCCGTCTGCACTGGGGATTAATTTGGGTTGATAGAAGCTAAGGTGATTTACGATGGTGAGAAGTCGTCGAACGGGAACGGCATCATCAACTTGTCCCAAGCTCTCCATACGAGGCAGGAGCAAGGAAACTCCCATTCCAGAGAGGAAAGTGCGTCGTTTCAGATTCTGACTTTGCCAGGTTGTATGCATGACGAATAACGATTCAGTAATGAGTGTGGGCTTGATTAAGATACTGGCTGTAAAAGAATTGAATTAGTCCTGTAATCAATACAAATACTAGTTGAAGTTCGACAAGGAATACTGCTCTTTCGTGCAAACTATGCCCGCAGCTCCTTAACAATACCGGTGCTATCACCATGTCGCGCGATATCGATACCGATCCCTTGAAGCATCGTTAACCAAATATTACACAACGGTGTATCCTTTGGTGTCAGTAGATGCTGACCAAGTTTTAAGTTAGCTCCACCCCCGCTTACGATCGTAGGACAATTGGTTAGATAGTGAATCGAACTGATGTTTGATCCAAACGCTAAGGCGACATGATCAAAAAGACTCGAACCATCGACTTCCTTGGTTGCCTTGAGCTTATCAAGCAATCCAGCCAACAAGTCACTGTGAGTTTGATCTCGTAATTGCGATGCCAGCATGCGTTCACCAGCAGAATAATGGCTCACGTTATGAGCGCTGAGTGATACACCCAAGCTTTGCAATAGAGACTGCCCCGGCATGCGGTAAGTGATCACCCTGGTACTGTCGGTCTGCAACGCTGCGACGATGAGGTCATACATCACACCAATCTCATCCCGCCCCTTCAAGCCTGCTTCTGGTTCATCGATTGGTGGAGCAGCTTTGGGGACGTTGAGCCAAGATTCATCTTTGCTCAAACGCTTCTCGATATCTCGGATACCTTGAAAGTATTCTTGTATCTTTTCTTTATCCACACGAGTTAGCCCTCGTTGGACTCGTTTTGCTTCGGTTAATACGGCATCCAACACACTGCGGTTTTCAGCAATTGCCGCCTGACGCTGCTCAAGTGGTAAATCGTCTGCTGAAAACAGTTGATGAAAAACCTTGACGGGATCGTCGTGTCCAGCAACTGGCTTACCCCGTTGATCCCATGCCAACGAGAGTCCCGGCCCGTGACCTGAAGAGGTTCCATCGGTACTTGTAAGCTGTATCGATGCGTAACGTGTCTCCTTACCCAATTCTCTAGCAGCAACCTGATCAACGGAAATGCTATTGGACATGTTTTGCCCAGGGACCGCGAATCGATTTGCGCCCGTTAACCAAAAGGTACTACCCCAGTGTGCTTCATTGCTGAATTGATTTGAGCAGCCTTGAATCACTGTGAAATCATCTTTGTGACGTGCTAGCGGCCTCAAACCTTCGGGCAGCAGGTAATCTTTTCCAACCTGTTCCTCATTTGGAAACCAAGTCTCTTGAGTTACACCAAAACCAAAGCCGAGAAATACCATGCGTTTGGTGGGCTTCGCAGGTGATTTTTCAGCGGCAGAGCTAAATCGCTTGAAGTTGATAGACTCCAATGTCGGTAAAGCAATAAGCGTGCCTGCCCCCCTAATCAAATGACGGCGGTTAAAAGTTGATTTCATGGCATACTCATCATCAAATTGGTTCAACTGCAGAGTTTATTTTTTCGTTCTCGGATCTGCGACAATGAACTTTCCAGACTGTCGCTGCTCTGGAACGTACCAATCATTGAGTAACTGTGTCAGCTCCGATACCAGCTTAGATTGTTCTCCGGCGAGATTCAGCTTTTCTTCAGGATCTTCTTGCAAATCATACAGCTGTGGTTCACCACTCATCGGTGGATACTTCATCTTTCCAGGCTGCCCATCGTAAGTGAGCAATAACTTATCGTGATCTCGAATCACCCAGCGGTAAAGAAGCGAAGCTTCCGGGTTTTCAATATCAGCAATATCATGCGCAAAGGACTCACCAAACAAAGTATTCCGTGGGATGGGTTTTCCTGATTTCAGATTCGGTAAAAGATTCATCCCCGGAAAATCATGCGGTCCATCCGCTTGAGCAGCTGCCAAAATAGTCGGGACAAAATCAATCGAAGAACAGAGTTCAGATCGGTCAGCCGAGGGTATAGTTCCCGGCCAAGAAAACATGATTGGCGTACGTATTCCGAATTCATGAGGACTTCGCTTGGAGCGAGCGGCATAGCCTCCTGTTTGAGTTTGTATCCAACCATTATCGCAGACGTAAAGCACCAAGGTATTTTCTCGTATACCAGTCCCGTCCAGGTGGTCTATCAACACTCCACAAGTTTCATCAAACCATTCACACATCGCGTAATACTTAGCAATCCGCTCCTGCACTCCTTTTGCTTTGTACTTGTTAAGTAGATTTGCTGGCGGTGTATGTGGTGTGTGTGGCATGAATGGGGCGTACCAGACAAAAAAAGGCTTTTCCGACTTCACCGATCTATCAATGAAATCTAAAACAGGATCCATACCTTCGCGACCAATCTGGAGTCCAGCATCACCATGCCGGCCACGTGGCTTCGGATAGCCCTGTGTCATGCCCTCGGTAAAGCCACCTCGTTGATACGATCCTTCCCACCATTTCCCACTCTGGTGACTGACGTAACCTTTTTTTGCGAGCCACTTTGGCAAGGAACCTGTTTTATCAATATGTGAAATCAATAATTCCTTCGAACTCGCACCAGACTTATCAGCGTAAAGCTGATTCGCGGTTGTTTTGGCAGGATCATTCCCGGTCGTTTTATTCTGATGTGAGTAAAGACCCGTGATCAGCGTCATCAAAGAGGGTCGACATAACGCAGTGGGCACGTAACCACGCCGGAAGAGGGCGCTTTCTTTCGCCAATTTGTCAAGATTGGGGGTCTCTATCTCTGGATGACCCATGAACCCATAATCGGTATAGCCCTGATCATCTGAAAGAATCAGAACGATGTTCGGTCGTTTTGTTTCCTCAGCCTGAACAGCTGTGAACCCAAACCCCAACAGGATTAGCAGAAAAGAAGTCAGCTTCATGGTGCTTAGTTACTATTGGAGGGAACGAAAAAAACTTCCGTGAAGCATCACTGAAGAGTGTAAGAAAGTAATCGGCGTGAAAACTTCATGAACAACAATCTAGTTCCTGCTTTATTCCACTTTAACGGAATACCTGCTCCCGTACTCAGGAAAAGGTGCAGGTGCATCAGAAGGCAATGAATCCAGTATCTTTTGCAGGCGTGCTCGTCGGCCGGGAACAACTCGTTCTTTAGAATCAAACAAGTTCTTGGTTTGTAACGGATCGACTTCCAGTTGGTAGCAGCCCCCCTGATTGTCGAGCAAGTATTGCCAGTCACGAATCATTCGAAAGTCTCCTCGCTGAGACAGAATCCAATTGCGTTTCTTGAAAGGATCTTCATCACCACGAAGACTTGGAACCATCGATTTTCCATCAAGAATGACACCATCCGGTTGCTTCGCACCTGCGACTTCCAACAGAGTCGGATAAATATCCGTTAGATCAATGAGATCATTTGAATAGAATCCTGGATGCTTAATAAGAAATGGAGCTCGAACGATTAATGGCACCTGGGCGCCCGAATTCGCAAGCTGACCTTTGCCTGCTTGGTACGGCTTACCATTCAACGTTCCTGCTATTGACGAACCATTATCACCGGTGAAAACAATCATCGTATGATCTGAGATAGCTAGATCGTCGACCACATCAATGAGCTTCCCCACCAAGTTGTCCATGTAGGTCACATATCCAGCATACTGCTCCAATTTTTGCGTAGGCGGCCGCTCCTGATTGGCTGGGGTTGATCCAAATGGTCCGTGAGCCAGCAACATCGGGTAATACAGTAGAAACGGAGTCTCTTGATGTCGGCGAATAAAATCGATTGCAAAATCGTTGACGATGTCTGGCCCAAAAGATACGCGTCGACGTTCACCATTAGTCATGATGTAACCGCCGAAGTACCGTTCATCTGTCTCTGGATGACCTCTCTCAGCACCGGTCCAAACACAATGCTCATCGAACCCGTGCATTTTTAAGGCAGAAGGATTCGTGCGAAGATTATTGATCTGCCATTTTCCGCCTATACCCGTCACGTAGCCTGACTGCTGAATTGCTTTCGCAAAGGTCTTGAACCGATTCCAATCCAACCCGAGACCGCCCCAGCGAGGCACATCATAATGATCAACCCATCCATGACGATAAGGATATTGGCCCGTCAGCAATGTCACTCGAGTTGGTGTGCATATGGGATTGCTCCAAGCGGTTGTGTAACGCAATCCGCGCTCAGCAAGACGGTCAAGATTAGGGGTGGGGTGGCTGGATCCGTAACAACTGACCCAGTCTCGACCCATGTCATCGACCATAATAAGGATGATGTTGGGACGATCAAACGCTCGCGCACAGGTCACATCCAACAGAAAAGATAAAACACCAAAGACAACAAGGTACTTCACCGAGGCTTTAGCCTCTTCCTTGAGATCAAACTGCCTCAATCGCTTTACAATTGTTCCTCGGTTTTTCATCTCACTTCGTTTTAAACGCCTCACTAAGAACAATCAGTTTTAAGAGGTCCCGCAAACCATACCCTTGCTTTGCCGCGTCGGTGACAATTTGGTCAATGTCACCTCGATCGACAAATGCTAACCGCCGACCCAAAGCGTAAATCATGATTTTTTCTGTGAGGCACTTCGTAAATTGATCGGGTCTACTTAGTAGGTATTCTCGGATTCCCTCCATTCCATCAAATTCAGATCCATCAGGCATCACGCCCGATGGATCAATCGCGGAACCCGTCGTGTAACGCTGCCGAAATCTGCCGAGATGATCAAATTTCTCCATTGCAAGACCAATGGGATCGATCTTCTTGTGGCACTCATTGCACGTCGCGATGGTGCGATGCTTTGCCATGAGTTCCCGTATGGTATTGACGCCTCGGGTATCCGGTTCAATTGGTTGAACATCCGGTGGTGGTGGAGATGGCGGTGTCCCCAATAAATTCTCCAGCACCCAAATCCCACGCTCGACAGGTTGTGTCTCAACACCATTTGAAGTGAGCGTGAGAATGCTTCCATGGCCTAGAAGCCCTCCTCGCCGATGACTCGGATTCAGTGACACCCTCTGAAACTCATTACCAACAATCCCTGCGATACCATAATGACGCGCTAAAGATCCATTGATGAAAGTGTAATCCGCTTTGATGAAATCCAGTACACTCGCATTTTCGCGCAGCACATGATTAAACAAGAGGAGTGATTCTTGCCGCATGGCAGATTCAAGGTGCTCCGCATAGTAGGCTTGATTCGTTGCAGGATCAGGGGGCATCTCACCCAGTCGACGAAGCTGCAACCATTGACCGGTAAAGTTTTCAGAAAATGATCGTGCTTTTGGGTCATCCAACATTCGATCCACTTGTTGGATTAAGATCCTTGATTGGGCGAGTTCACCCTTGAATGCAAGTCCTAGTAGCTCTTCATCCGGTGTCGAGCTCCACAAGAAATAAGACAAGCGTGTTGCGATTTCATAATCATTAAGAATTCGGTTATCGTTTGCGTGCTCTGGCTCGACCAGGTAAAGAAATCTTGGTGAACTTAGTAAAGCCCGAACTGCAATTTTTGCAGCTTGCCAAAAGTCACGTGTTGATTCATATCGGCTCATTGCCAGATCAAGATATCGCTTCAGCGATTGCTCGTCCGCGGGCCCGCGCCAAGCAACCTCTGCAAATCTTACGAGGCACCGCTGCAAATCATTCTGAGTCGGCACTTTTGGAACATCACCAAAGAAGCGTGCAAAACCAGGCAGCGGCCACTGGTCATAAAAAGGACCTTCCTGTTCAAGACGATGTAAGCGCAACTCGGGCGCCGCGCCCAAATACATCTCCACCGGGTTCCGCGCAAGCTCAACGGTCTCCTCCGGCAAGTATTGAGGAAATACCTTTCGCATGATGCGTTTTTGAGAACCCCTCGGGCCGTTGGCCCACTCGACAGCAAACTCGTAACCCCTCTGTAAAAATCCCCTTACCTCAACCTCAACCGGCTCCCCATCACGAATCTCATACTCACCGAATATTCGAGTGGATACATCACCAAGAGTGCGACTCGTAACCAACACACGTATCCTTGGCGGCTCAGTCGGATCATATCCCAACTGCTCAACATCAAAGCGGTGATCACTCCATCGCACCGTATTTGCTCGAATCCGCAGAACATACTCACCGTCGTGAGGGACACCTGCGTACTTTCGCTTCACATACGCTCGTGTGAACTGATCTCGCACAAGCGCCCGTTTAAAGCCCCGCTGATCAGAATGACCACCGCCGTGGATCAAATCACCCTCTGACACAATATGTTGAATCGTCGGTTGAGGCCCTGGCCGAATCGCTTTTTCGACCACTTGCTCAGCAGCTTCTAAATACTGTGCCAAGAGGAAATCTGACATCAGTAGCCCCTCACCGACGTTATCAAACCCTTCCGTTAAGTCATCGGCAGGAAACGCGACGGTTGGATCAAAGTCTGTCATGTTCAAACTGAAAAGATCTCGAACAGTATTAAGATACTCCCCTCGGTTAATCCTTCTTAATACGACTTTTCCAGTCGAATCAGCCCGCGCGGCGTTGCGAGCCCGAGAGAGGGTTTCTGTCAGCATCTCAACCATTTTTTTTGTTTCGGCAGAAGACGGCTGGACCTCGTCCGAAGGAGGCATTTCCCCAAGATTCAATTGATCGAGGATCTCCTGTAACAATTCACCGTTACGCGTGTTGGAAAAATCAAACGAAAGATCATCAAACCGACGATCAGCGTTTTGCTCAGAGTACCCGTGACAGTTGATGCAATAATTCTTCAAGAACCCTCTGATCTCTGCCTTGGAATCCTCAGCGATTGCCTGCGAGGCAAACAGACAAAGAATTGACTGCAACGTGAGGTAAATAATGATCAGGCGATTCATGGCCGACTGGTTTGTAGAATGATTCTTTGCAACGTGGTTCTTATTGATCTTGGTCATGTGATCAATGAGTATCAGGTGAGTAGGTGATCGAGGTCGCCCCGACTGCTGGCAAACTGATCTGTTTCAATACCAAAATGCCGTAACAGTGTTACATACAGATCACATAGTGGTGTCCCACGATTACCATCTTTCGGAAAGGAGTGATGAGCACCATGCTTCAATCCTCCGCCCACCAACATTACGGGAACATCTCTGCTGCTATGAGAACTTGCATTCCCCATGCCGCTACCAAATAACAGAACCGTGTCATCGATCAATGAACGACCTTGCTGATCGGTGGTTTTTTTCAGCTTGTCAATGAAGCCAGCTACCTGGCTCAAATAATAACGATCGATGATTTGGATCTGGCTTGCTTTCTCTGGATCTTTTCCATGGTGGGTGAGGGTGTGGTAACCCATCGTGATTCCCTCGAACGGAAACATTCGATTGCCGCCAGGCATCTGATAGGTGAGCACTCGGGTCGATTCTGTCTGTAAGGCCAAGACCATCACCTCAAAAAAGAGTGACATGTCGTAGGGATATCCACCTTGTGAATCATCATCCTCGTCCCGCTTTGGTTGCTTGACCTTTGGTTTTGGGATGTCGATCCAGTCTTTGCGCCGAAGCAATTTTCGCTCCGTTTCCCGAACAGCTGTTAGGTACTCATCAAGCTTGACACGATCCCGGGCTGAGAGATCCACTTGCAAGGCACGTGAATCTTCCAAAATCACGTCAAGAATACTCGCGTTATCTCCCAAGGCTGTACGTTGCCGCTCTTTGGTTTTCGAGTCTTCTGCTACGAATAGCAAATTGAAAAAACGATCAGGTGTCGGCACGGAAGGAACAGGTATCCCGGCTTCGGTATAAGAGATGGGAGCTCCATTTCCAGTCACAATGGCAGGAAACCGACAATCCGTACCAACTTTACGCGCGATCAATTGGTCCAAGGATCGCAATTGACTTCGATCACCATCAACATCGCTCGCTTTCACTCCATTGAGAAAGGTGCGTGTGCAAGCGTGCCCGCCCCCCACACCGGGATGATCCAGATGCGAGAAGACCGTCAACTCCTCGCGGTGACGTTCCATCATTTTAAGCGTTTTCGGCATCTCATAATCGCGGCCAGAATCCTCAGGGAAGAATGCATCGGGATAGACCCCATAGTCCGGTGATACACAGACAAATCGTTTGGCGTGCAAAGATTCAAGCTCTGATTCAAGCTCTGATTCACGCTCTCTGTCTTGATCGCCTGCCGCGACTGATGTCCCTGATTCAAACATCGGCAAAGCAAGACTAACACTGGAACTTCGCAAAAACTGCCTGCGATCGATTTTGTTTGATAATCTTCGATTCATAGAAAACACTTTTTCAAAGTCATCATTCGAAGGCTTGCTGCTCACATTTCAACATTCCATGAAATGGCAAGACAAGCATTAGTATCAGACCGTACTTCCAGCAAGCAGAACAACGACTACCTCCCCTCAGACCAGCCTCACATTAACAATAGCTTCAATGATTTGAATAAAAAACAGTCCATTTGTTCATGTTTATAAATAAATATCAAATCGCAATTCGTCATACCTAGTAACGCAGTCTTTGATTGAACGAAGAAGTAGAAGAATAAAGATCCCTAAAATGCATCAAGATTCAACTGTTGCGAAAATTCCTGAGAACACATCAAAAATTCATTTTCAGTTATTCCGAATTCTGCGTTATCGAAAATCCCTAATCGCTGCTGCACTCACCCTGACGCTTATTACGATTTTCTATCTCTTTTTTGGTCGTGTTACGTTTGTTTCGGATCTGGGAACCAATGGCAAGGTCCGAGTAACATTTTCAGCCCCATCACCTTGGCTTGCCGATAGAAAGTTTTTCATTGACATTTCAAATTCGACGAGGCCGAACCGTGACGGAACCGTGATTCGCTGCTATCGGTCTGAACATTATCGAAACAACGTTCCGATTTACCAAAATCTGTGGGTCATTTTAGACGCAAGAGAAGAAACCGAATCGACCGTGTCTGATTTTATTGCGGTGATCGAATCTGAGATCAGCGGTGAAGGTATAAAAGCTCCTGTTTTAGAATACGGAGATCCAAGCACACCAATCGGTCGTCATTTTGACAAGATACAGCGTAGCTTTTTCTCTCCTGACTGGGGTCTCTTTCAAATTGGCAAGAAAAACATTTGGTTTCCTCGATTATTCTCCAAAGGTGAAACCGAAACATTCTGAATCGATTTTATGCCAATCAATAACACTCGAGGTTCAATGATTTGGACTTGCAGACCTAAGACGACGTGCAATTGATGGCGTTTCTCTCGTAGCTCGCATGATCACACGTGATGCCATAGACATCGCTTTAAAAAGAGTGTGTCTACAACTCGATTTCATAGCCTTTCCGAAAGTCACGCTTCAACATGCCTTTGGCAACAGCATCACCGTGAATTGTCTGTTCCGTGGCGTCCCAAGTGATCTCACGGTTCAAGCGAAGTGCAATATTGCTCAAGTGACAAGTGTTGATTGAAGCCACGTGAGTCCAAACATCTGATGCAGGTTTTTGTCGGCTCTCAATGCAATTAAAGAAATTATTGACATGTTCTACGACCGGTCCACCATACAGTTGCTCTAGCCAATCCCCAGGCAACGGATTGGTAACCAAATCTTCAATTGGCTTACCAGCGATCGTTCCTCGGTTCACAAAAATCCTTCCCTTTGATCCCTCAACGAGAATCCCATTGCGCCCCTCACTCGTGACTTCCATGAGAACGTCGTTAGGGAAATTGACATGAACCGTAAACCGATGTGGCGTGTTGTAGCGATCATTCAGCGTGGGGTTGCCATTCTCATCGAACGGAACTCTTGCCTCTAGCATGACTGGCTTGATTGACGTTGGTCCCTGACCAGGACCGCACTGATCGATAATCCATTGAGCAATATCAACATGGTGAGCACCCCAGTCGGTCATCTTTCCGCCGCTATACTGCAACCACCAACGGAATTCCTTATGGCAATTCGAAGCATCAATACTTCCGTCTCCCAAAGTACGCACCAGAGTCTGACCTTCTTTCCCGTTCTTTAAAAAACGATACGGAACGTCTTCTGTTGGGCCTTTCCACCGATCCCAATTGAGTGTTTTGGGCGCCGTAGTGATGGGCAATGGTTTACTGAACGGATTGTGGTTAAGTCCAACGGTGACCTTGCGAATTTTTCCAAGTCTTCCGGAATGAGCAATGTAAACAGCTTGAAGAAATCGTTTATCTGATCGTTGTTGCGTTCCAACTTGCAAAATTCGATTCGTTTCCTTCGCAACCTTTGAAATGATTTTGCCCTCATCAACGGTCAAAGTCAGCGGCTTTTCACAATAAACGTCCTTGCCCGAGCGCAATGCCTCGGCCGCAATCTTTACGTGCCAGTGATCAACCGTCCCACAAATAATGGCGTCGATATCATCACGATCAATGACAGCACGATAATCATCATAAACATTGATAGAAACTTGCTTCCCTGCTTGCGACATTCGGCGTGTATAGGCCGCTTTTGCGTAGCTTGAATGCGCAGAGTCAACATCACACACTGCTACAACGTCCCCGTGATTTAAAGCACGCCTTCCATCACCAGTTCCCTGCCCTCCACAGCCAATCAATGCAAAAGTTGGTCGTGAATTAGGTGACTGCGATGCGATCACATTACGTTCTGAAAAAAAACCAAACGCAGTACCTGCTGCTATTGCGGAGGTTGATCCAAAAAAGTTTCGTCGATTAAAAGTTGACATAGTGGGCAATCATTCAGAGTTTGGGTCGGGGTTTTTATTCAATTTGATCGTTGCAAAGAACAGTGTTTCCCGCTCAAACGCGTCTGTCTTTCATCCAAGTATGGAGCAATTTAAAACCTTTGAAAATCGCAATCTTTGGATGATTCTTTATTTACCTAGAACAAGAATCTGCGATACAACGATCATCACACGGTGACGGAGTATCAGATATTACTTTGCGAACCTTTTGTTTTTATTTGGGTTTTTTTTCACAATAACCAGTCAACAAAGAGTTAATGAAGAGGAACACCGCATGGACACAACTGACAAAGTGAAATCACCCCTACTAAGTTGTCTAATAAAGATATGTGTGTGTGTTTTCGGGTCATTTTTGCTAGTCGCAACAACCTTGTTTTGGATCTATGGGACCGACACGACGCATGCCAGCCGGAATAGTATTTGGTGGAACGCCCGGGGTCGCAATCTTATCCCACCAACCGCCAAAAATATCACCATTCAGCAAGACTTTCTTGATCATTACGCCACGTACACGGTAAGCGAAAAAAGCCTCACGGACTTCCTTAATACCCATTTTGATGTAACGGACTCATACAGCGAAAGAAGGCCCGTTGACGCATCAGAAATTGGAAAACCCATCGGAAGGCTTGGATGGGTTGTTACGGAAGACACAGTCGAATACGGCTACTCTGCTAGAAATGGGGGAATGCACCGCTACTTTCACGATGCAAGCTCCGGACAAACGTATCAGGAATCAGCTTACTGGTAGGCCTGAAATCGCCTTTAAAGTGGTAACAGGGTTGATACTGCCTGCGGCTCGAGATTGTGATCCATCGCCCAATTTATTTTGACCGGAATCTATCACGGTTTTTCGGCACTCGAATCCAAGCGTGGCCCTTGTGGTAACGACAACCACAGACCCATGACAATCATCAAATAAGCGATCAGTCCAATTCCTAAAGAGATCAGGAATCCGCTGGTTTGTTCGTAACCAGGATTTTCCATGTAACCAATCCAAGCTGATAATCCAGCGAAGGTGAATGGATAACCGATCCAGACCAATGACCAAAAGGATCGTCGAACCGCGCAATAGACACCCACTATGAGGCACACAGGTACGATAAAAATAATCTGGGGCCCAACCATCAGAAAGCTGCCCAAAGAAATGATTACACTCAGCAGCAACACCGCTATGAATCGAATCGAACGCAAGCCGGGTGACGTTTGTTTTGGTTGTGCCTGTGGAAGAGTCGAAGACATATAAGTTTATCCGAGACGATATTAGACAGATCTACTGTTTCTTGTCTCAGCAATAATGCTGAGCACACAAAGTATCTTTAAGATTCTAAAAGAAAGAATCGCAAAAAGCATGCACACCATCGAAATATAAACACACGTTCGAAAGGCTTATAGCGCGAGCTTTCACATGCGAGCTTGATTATTTTAATCGTCTTTTTGATATCAGAGAATTACAGAATGAAACTTGCTGGGCGATTCGGACGGAAGGTGTTCACGTTATTTGCGATCGCATCATTTCTATTCGCTTGTGCATCAAACTTTCTACTCTACTTTTCAAATGAACACTTCCCTACTTTAGCAAAGCTGCAAATCAACCACCCAAAACTATCTAGTCGGCCAATACGATCTCGTCACACCGTTAACTGGCCAATGATTGTCGGCCACCGAGGTCGTGGAAGAATATCAACCAATCCTGAGGTTGATTTCATTGGCAACACAAAACACGCAATTAAATCAGCGATTTACGAAAATCCGGACTGGATCGAAATCGATGTACGCAAAACTGGCGATAGCAGAACCACACTGGTCGTTTTTCATGATGAATACCTCGATAAGAAAACAACTGGTAGCGGTAAAGTTGAGGAGCAACAACTAGGAACCCTTCAAAGCCATGAAGTGCTCGTCGGGAGAATCAACAACGAGCCCGAACGCATCCTGACACTCAATGAAGTTTTTCTGGAATTTCATCAAAAGGGACGCCGGTGGATTTTAGATATAAAATCAAAAGGCGTTCGGAACGAATTACTACGTCTAATCGATAAGTATTCAATCCCTCCAGAGCATATTATTTTATTTGGTGATCATGAAGTTCTTAGAGATTATGCAGATACAGATTTTCGGCGAGGATACACCACTTTGTTCTCTAAACACACGGGTATGCTCATCTCGTACTCAAATGTGCTGAAACGCTGCGAGGAAAATGAATACAGCTTACTTGTCGTGCCGATTGTGTTCGTAACGCCACGACTGATCCGTAAAGCAGAAAAGATGGACATCGAAGTTTGGAGTTACGGCAGCAACCATCCCAAGGATCTCCAATATTGTCTTAACTGTGGAATAAAAGGATTGATCGTTGATCATCCTCGATCAGTCATTGAACAGTTAAAAACAAGAAAATCGCAAGAAGCCGCGAGCGATTGATCAACATCGCCAATTCTTACCAAATGATGAATACGAAGAGTCAAGGATGGTCACAGGCAAAGAGGTGAAGCAATTTAAGTTTCATCACCCAATGAGATCACCCACCTATTAGGGTAATGCAATTAACTGCATGCGGCGCGATGTTGGATAGAGAGACTACGACCATTTAACGTCTTGTCTTTTTGATCACCTAATCTGGTTCAAGGTGAAATCCAATCATTGTTGAATCGATACCGACGGCGGCAAATGTGCCAATCAACACAATGATAAAAACATGCCAAAAGGATTAAGCAGGCATGATTTTATTCAGTCAGGTAAATCGCATACGTAATGCCTGTTCACACGCAGTGATCATTAACGCTTTAGAATTAGCTATTCCTCGTCACCGTAATAATTACTGGCGGCGCTGGTAAGCTTGTCCTTGGCGCCTTTCGTCAGCTCTTTGGATGCATCGAAAACGGCCCACTCATCATAATCCTTGGTGAGTTGATTTAACTTCTCGGAATCATTTGCTCTTGCGGCACTCGCAAAATCTGAGTCTTTGGGTCGGGAAACTGTCGGTTTCTCGAGGTTACCGCCGTTAGAGACATTACCAGCCAGCGTTAAAATCAACGTAAAATCAGCTTCGGTTAAAGCAGCAAAGCGATTTTTAGCTTTTTCTTTCTTTTCCTTCGTCTCGAATAAGAATTCAGCTCCGCAATGACACTTGCCGAGCTTTTTCGCTGTTCTCGCTGCCACGAAGCGATAATCAGTGCCAGCGGCCTTACAGGCTAAACATTCTTTTAAACCTGCGCCAGAAGAATTTCGGAAGTTGATGGATTGCCCATCGACTGTGAATTCTTTTTCTGTATTCATCGTCGGTTCCGTTTCCCCACTATCCCTGGTGCTTTCCGTTGGAAGATTTCCTGATTTAACTTCTGATCCAAACACAAGATCGTGAGAAACAAGTGTGACTTGCATGATGGTCCCCTTAAAACTTCAATCAACCGATATGCGGGAAGACTAGGTCACGATTCCCAACTCCGCGGAGTTTTTTAGGCACTAATCTCGAATTTCTCGACTGACAATCATCCATACAATCAATTCAAAGCGGTGCCGTCCAAATCCAAATTAAATGAACACCTCTCTAAAACCCTTCAAAAAAGCTGATATGACGCATTGGAGCACGCGTGTTCAACGTACTTTTAAGCAACAAAACAGGACATTGGCTACAAATCACCGTATCGCTCAGTTAGCCGCATAAAAGAATCAAGACATCAAGCAAAAGGAATCTTTGAAGCTGCATTGGAGCCCGGTATCGATCGCAAAAGACCTCAAAACTCCCTCTATATTCGATAATCGACCATAAATAAATCAAATTAATTAATATATTTTATTTGACAAATCATTTTCTTATTTTGATAAATATTCAATAACACAATAAATAAAAACAAGTTTTTTATTCATAAATATCGATTATAAATCAAAAACTTATGCCTTACACCAATTAATTAATTCATGAATAATAGATCAATGATTTATTATTCAT
>CAXQOB010000099.1:0-2964 GCA_964225475.1 Candidatus Nitrosopumilus sp.
CTTAACGTTGACGGTTACGTTCGAGTTGGCGGAATGTTAGAGTCTGCAGCGCACTGGCGGGTAGCGGATGGGAAATGCAGTCTCTATGCAAGTGTCCGATTGGAAATTGCACGGTATGTGTCGCACGAGCTCGCGGGGTACGTGAATTCGAATGCAAACGGTCTCTGTTGACGTGAATCGGCAAGACGGTTGGTCACCTACTGGATACAATCTCAGAAATGGAGAGTTGACATGAGATTCCAGTGCCCGAGTTGTAAATTTCCAGTGAAGCCGTTGGAAGGCGTGCAGCTGGTTGACGCGGTCTGTCCAAAATGTCTTCGCCCATTGGATTTGACCGATGAAGAACGTTCTTTCGAGAAGTTCGAACTACTTGAGATGCTGGGTTCAGGTGGGTTCGGGACGGTCTACAAGGTCAAGGATGTCAGTCGCGATCAACTGTTTACTCTCAAGCTGATTCAAAAAGGAAAGGTGACTCAGGCTGAGCAGTTGCATCTCCTGCGTCAGGTCCATTCTTCTCGGGAAATCCATCATCCGAATGTGGTTGCCGCGCATGATTTTGGTCAAAACAACGATTACTGGTACCTGGTCAGTGATTATGTGGACGGTGATCCACTGAATCGATGGTCGAAGCGGATACGACCCAATTGGAATGGAGTTTTAAAAGTAGTTGCCCGGATTGCCGAGGTGTTGCAACATGTCCACGAGCAGGGTTTTATCCATCGGGACTTGAAGCCGGGCAACATCATTATTTCGCCGGATAGCGAACCGCATGTGATCGATTTTGGGCTGTGTGTGTGTCTTCATGACAGCGAGTTGATGGCCATTGAACGGTATCGTGCTGCCAGACAGGCCCTCCACAGCAAATCAAAAGCCAAGCGACAGCTGTTACTGGGGACGCCCGGCTACGCTGCCCCAGAGCAATTGCAAGGTGACCCTTTCTCTGCGGCTCCTAGCAGTGATCTTTACTCGATCGGTGTGATTCTTTTTGAGCTATTCATGAATCATAAGCCTGATCGAGGTTTAGGCGGTTTGTTGAATGGTCTTCAGCTGCGCCGCACGCTGCGACGTCAAGGCTTGACATCGGAGGTGGCAAGAGAGATTAGTTCGCTTTGTATGCTCTGCATCAGTAAGAAAAACACCGCACGACCGCAGTCGGCAAGCGATATCGCTGAGAGGTGTCGCGAAATTTCGGTCAAGACGCATTGATAAACGTGGTTTCACCAAAAGTGGAACCCGTGCGTTTCTCTTCCTCATCCAAGGGGGCACGGGATCACTCGCTTGGGAATGAACCGCTGTGGGACAGGCGTCGGTGGGTTGTTTGCGTGGGAAGGAATCGCTGGAGTGCTACCTTCGCCGATCTGCGTGTACCAATTTCACGCACCACTTCACGCGCCACTTCACGCGCCACTTCACGCGCCACTGGGTGTATTCCCGAAATAACCTTCCCATGCGAGATCAAGCACTTCAGGAGACAGCTGTAAAGGTTTCTGGTGGAGTTGGCAAATATCGCGCGCTCTCTCGATCAAATCACGAGGCTCAGCACCTCGCAGCTCGCGGCCATACTTTTCGTATCGAGCGATCACCTAGTCAATCGCTCCCTCCGGAATATCGGCACCTACACCTTTCGCATACTTTGCAAAGATCTCGCGGTATCGATCTTCGGTGGGACGCTCCATGTGGAGGCGATAGCCCATACGTCGCAAAAAAGCTGGATCTGCGACATCTTCAACCATTAGATTGGTGGCAATGATAAGCATCAGATCAAAAGGTACTTGTATTTTTTGCCCGGTTTGCAAGGTCAAATGATCAATGTGATTTTCCAGTGGAACGATCCAACGATTGAGTAATTCAGCAGGCGCGACACGTTGTCGTCCGAAGTCATCGATGAGAAAGGTCCCACCGTTGGCCTTCAGGTGGGGAGGAGACTCGTAGAATCGCAAAGAGGGACTGTAGGCGAGATCAAGTTCCTCGATGGTCATTTCGCCGCCTGCGACGATGAACGGTCTTTTGCAATGAACCCATCGGTGATCGTGGTGGGGGGTATCTGAATCGGTATCGACGTCGATCCTTTCATGCACTTCCTCATCAAAAACACGAATGATTGAGTTGTCGACCGCGATTGCGTGAGGTATCCAAAGATCTCCCTCGGTTGCGGAATGCAGTAGCCGGCCGAGAGTTGTTTTACCGTTACCAGCTGGGCCAAACATAAAAAGACTTCTTCCGGACAGCGCAGCCAACGCGGAGACTTGGATGCTGTACTCCGGAAGCACAAGGGGGCTGATGCATTCACGAACTTTTTCCAGCGTGACTTGCGCCCGATTCTGTTGCTGGCGTTTCAACGAGTCGGTGTACGACTTCAGTGAAACAGGAAGCGGGCCGATGTAGCCGGAGACCTCCAAGGATCGATTCGCGTTTTTGCGTCCTTGATCGGTGCAAGCGTAGCGGTAGCAAAACGGTCCTTCCTGTGAGAGGACTTCGAGTAATCGATCCTGTTTGAGCTTCCAGAATAATTTCTCCGCCAATTGGATCGGGATTTGCAGACGTTCGGCACCCCATTTCGTGTCGAACTGTGGGACCGTGCTGGCAAGTTTTAACGCGAGGTCATTCGCTAAATCTTCTGCAATCCCGAGATCGGAAATCCGCTCGGGTGCAGGCGGAAAATCAATCCAACCTTTTTGCTGTGCCATGACGGGTGGCATTTCCAAGGTACTGCTCATGATCATTGCTCCCAGTTGCGGAGTGACTTTGTTGTTTTAATCAATAAGAATCAGCGGCGTGAAAACGGTTGTGTCACGATCAATCGGTCTGTCTAAATCTGGAATGCTATTGCCCAGCGTCGATTGGCAGATCTGTACGGAAAGATGCTTGTATTCCAGTGCACCGGTCATTTCGACATGCATGACCCGGATCCCGGCCAGATCGACCGCTTCGAAGGATGCGTTATTACCCGGGTTTTCCATCTGT
>CAXQOB010000100.1:0-10632 GCA_964225475.1 Candidatus Nitrosopumilus sp.
AAGGTTATCCCAGTGTTGGGTGTCGACCGTGCACGCGTGCGGTCCTACCGGGTGAAGATGAGCGAGCCGGTCGTTGGAGTGGCTTTAAAAAGACAGAATGTGGTCTGCATGATTAGGATCGCCGTTAGGGGATAAGACTAGATGATCATTTCCGCACGAACGCACTACGCTTGTCTCGCGATGCTGGAGCTGGCGTCCAGACAGACGAGCCAATCGCCAGTCGCACTCCGAGAGATTTCGGATCGGCACGGCGTTCCGGGGCCGTTCCTTGTTCAGATATTTCGAACACTTCGCACTGCGGGTTGGGTTCAAAGTATCCGTGGTAGTCAGGGTGGATATCGCCTGGCGATTCGTCCGGAGGATCTCTGCCTGCTCGATGTTGCGGAGTTAATGGGATGCCAAGATGTGGGTAACCCAACGGCTAGTAAATCAACAGCAGCGGATCTCATGCTTCAGGAAATTTGGGAAGAAATGTCCGAGGCATCCCGGACAGTGCTGGCCCGAGTTCGCTTAAGCGATCTCGCTGAAAGATTTCAGAGTGGCGAAGCATCCATGTTCTACATTTGATGCACCACTTATTTCTTGCGAGGTGGTCGTTTTCGCTGATTTGGAGGCTCAAATGGCATCTCTGGTTTCGCTACCTGATTCTTGAGGCGATCCACCAAACTCTGCGATTTTTCTTGCGAAGAACCAACCCCTTCGATCACGGCTGCATCAAAGTGTTTTGCCTCAGGTAAGGTGCGTTTGACCAAGATGCGTTCACAGATGCCCCAGAGACTACTTGTGATGAAGTAGATGCAGAGTCCGGCCGGAACACGAAAGAAGAATAGCCCCATCATGAGCGTCATGATATTCATCATCTTCTGCGTCATGGCTGTCTGTTCGTCAGTTGCTGGCGGCATAAACAATTTTTGTTGGGTTAAGAACAACACAACGACGATCACTGGCAAGATGTTGAAGTAGGGACCAAGCCAGCCTGTTCCTCGACCTGATAAATAATCCCAAAGCCAATCTCCCCAAAACAGGAACATGTCTGGAGCAGCAAGGTTAGATGCCCAGTTTGTAGAGCCGGAGAGCGCTGCCTGACGCAGTTCGATATCTACCGATAAAGCTCGATACAATCCAATGAAGATTGGTAGCTGGATAAACATGGGCAAGCAGCCGGCAAGTGGGTTGAATCCCACCCGTTGCTGAAGTTCGCGTTGTGCACGAAGCTTGCCCTCCATGTCATCCTTGTATCGCTCGTTGATCTTCTTCATCTCGGGAGCGAGTTCTTGCATTTTTTGTGCATTGACAGCAGCTTTACGGCTAAGCGGGAACATGCCACCACGCACGATCACGGTCAGCAAGATGATCGCCAAGGCATAATTCCCGACGTTAACGAGCCAATGAAGTAGCCCGGAGAGGATCTTGGAGAATGCTGCAAACCAACCATAGTAAATGCAGTCACCGAGACCGTATTGATCGAGAATCTCTGGCTTTTTGGGACCGGCGAAGAGTCGTAGTTCTTGACGCAGTGAGCTGCCTGCTGGCACTTCTGCCACGACACTGTCGAGGAAAAATGTGGTGTTCACAGCTCGTTCTTGATGGCGTGGAATCTCATTCGGATCCGCTGCAATGCCTGCCGAGGCCCGTCGCAAGGTTGTGAAGTAGTCTTTACCTTCACTCGGAACGTAGGCAACGGTGAAGTACTGTGCATCAACACCAATGTAACGAAGCTTCTTTTCGCTCGCGCTGCTGTCATTTGCGAAGATTGCTTCGTACGGATTTTCGGTTTCCTTCTTTGCCCGATTGAGTAGGTTGAAACCGCTCAGTAATCGGTGATCGCCTGCTTCCGTCTGACAGACGACATCGCGTGCTGCCGCACCGCCTCGCCAGTGTGGGCTGATTCGATTGCTGTACCACCATCCTTCAAGTGTGATCCCGTTTGCACCCTCTAATCGATATGCTAAATCCTGAGCGGATTCAGCGAGGTTTTCAATTTGTACGACCATCCCAATGTCATAGGAGGCGGGTTGGAGTGCGTAGCTCCTCCGCAATCTGACCGATTTACCACCGACAGTAGCCATTTCTCGATTCGAGAGTTCCAGGGAGAGTTCTGCTGAAGAGAGATTTGCTACTGATGAGTCTGAGCCTTGTCCATTGATCGTCCAGTTTTGCTGCATGGGATCGATCAAACCGGTGATGTTTCTTTGGCTCGGGTCGATGCTCTTCTGATTTACACGGCTAAGAGTCATCAGGCATGAAGAGCGGGAAAGGTTACCCGGGACCTGATCTTTGCCACCGTCCATGGCAAGGCGCACAAGGTCTAGCGGGTGTTCTGATAAAACCGCGGTGAGTTCAAGTGGCTGTTCGCCCCGCTGCACCGAAAGCAGAACCTCGTCACCGGGTTTAGTTGCAAGAAGAACATCATCGATTTGTTGGCGTGTCGAGACGGACTGGCTCGTGATGGCAGTAATCACATCCCCCACCGCAAGCCCCGCGAGATGCGCCGGTGTCCCCTTGCCGATCACATTGACGACTACGCCGTCGAGTTTCTCTGAAGCTTCCCCGGCGATGTATCCCAAGTAACCGTGCCGAACATCCACGCGTCGATAGCGGAGATGACCCAATTCGTTTCGCTCGGTCATCTCGATTCGCTCGATGCCCGCACCCTTCGTGTTCAGGGTGACCATCAGATGGTAGCCGTCGTTGGGATCCATTGAACCCATCGAGAGCCACGCGTTGTTCTTTGGGCGTTCTGGAGCTGAATCCTCGGATTCTTCCAGATCGGCTTGGGGTTCTGCCGTGTCTTCGGGCGTTTCGGATGAGCCAGAATTCGATGAGTTGGGTTGAACGTCCTCTCCTGCGATTCCCTCTTCGATGACAACCTCTGCACCACCATCAGACCCGGGAGCCGTTTCAACGAGTGCTTGCGGGTTAGGAGGGATGATTAACGCTCTGAGCCACAAATAGACCATGAAGAACGCGGTCGAGGCGACGATAAACGTTAGCAGACGGCGTTCCACAATGATGCCCAGCTGGAAAAAGGGAGTTAATGTTGATCGCAAAAGTGGTTCAGGGAGCGAACTCCAATCAACGGAAGGCCAATATTCTGCCCGCAAGCGGCGACCTTGTGAAGTGAGTCGCCCCGATGGATTGGGGCAGAAAACCGCTATCTGAACCGATTTAACCAAAAAACCAGAGGGAACACCGCCTCTTGCGGATGCAATTTACGGGTTCGGACGACTCCAAGCCAGTTCTATCATTCCTGAAGGATTGGTGTCGAACGTGCAAAGGACCATCGCGTTTTCAACCTCAACGATTGATGGCAGGAACCCAATGGGTATCGTCCCAATAACCCGGGTTCAATCGAACCAGCACCTAAAACAGCAATTGGTTTTGGGCAACCTCGTCAGCCGATGGCTCTAAGCGTGACGGACCAGCTTTTCTTGCTGCAAGGGGGTTGTGGTCCGTTCAAGCGACCTTCAATGAGCGTGCAGTTTGTGAGACTTTGCTCCCACCGAATTAATCAATTACGGTCGCTTGGCAATTTCAACTGCTGGAACGACTCCCAAGAAGGACATCAGATCGCTTATTTCCTGCAAGCTTGAGTCATCCAGTAAACCTGCCGGCATGATACTACTGTTGCTGGGCAGGATTTGGTCAACGCTTTCTTCTTGGATTACCAGAAGTTGATTGTTTGAGTCTCTAATCTGCAATGAATCTTCACCTGCTTCACTGAGCATTCCGGTGAAAGCCTGACCATTGAGGGTCAAGACTTTCTTACTTGAATATTGATCGCTGATGATGTGAGACGGATAGAGAATCGACTCGAGGATTTCACGTTTCGAGAACCGACTTGCAATCCCTGTTAATTCGGGACCGACTGACTGGCCTTCGTCACCAACCCGGTGACATTGCACGCATTTGGCTTTTGCAAAAATATTTCGACCTTCATCAGGATTGCCCTGATTGCCTTTGTTACTGCTGATGTAGTTGACTAGCTGTTCAAAATCCCAGCGAGATTCGTTTTCGTTGGGAAGTTCGGCAGCCGGACGATCGGGGTAGGTTTTTGCATACCACTTCTGCCACGGACGCATCGATTTTTCTGCGTCTTGGGGTCGCTGCATTCCAGTCCAATGCTCCAGTAACGCTTCCATTCCTTCAAATTTGGCTTTTTTCTTTTCTGCCTTAACACCGAGTAGAATCAGTTGCCTGAGGGCCATTGGGTCATCGGTTGCAACGGCAACCGTGCGTAAAGCGTTTACCACTTCCTCTGCCGCCTCGTCTTCAAGGACGTTTAAGCTACGAACCAGATAATCCCAATTATCGCCATCAGGCTCTTGTGCGAGTGCCATTGCGATGATGGGTCTTCGCTCAGGTTCAGATCGCCAAAGGCGACGCAAGTAGTTCGATGAGTTTTCATCACTGGCGGTGGCAAGTAGAGCGACGATACCGATTCTCAGACGCCGTTCAATTTCTCCGTGATTGGGAGCTTCTACGAGTTTCTCGTCGAGCTCTCGAAGCGTCGCCGCGATGTCACCGTCAATAGGTAGGGGGAGCTTGTTTAGTGCGGCCAACGCTGCATTTCTCCAGGAGGAACCCTGCTCCAGTATCGCAAGCACGTCATCCGCACTGAGGGACTGAGCAAAGTCTTTGGTGACATTCTGTAGATACATTGCAAGTGAAGACGATGTGGTGGAGCTGCTGGCATTTTCATAGTACTTCAAAAGCTTGAATCGCTGTTCCGCACTCCATTCATGGGAAAGGAATTGCAGATACATCGCCACAAGCGTTCGATCCATTTCATCGTGGTCGCTATATAGATAGGTCAAGGCTCGATCTGAGAGGGAATTCGCTTTGAGGTAGGCGGCGAGTCGAATCAGTTCGTGATTCATTCGGTTATCACCCGCTGGAAATTCTTCAGCGATTTGATCTCGTAAAGCCGTGACAGCCTCTGGCTCAATGTTACCGCGATGCAATGCAATTTGACATAAACGTAACGCGTCGAGGAAATCGGTGTCGGACATGTATCCGGACATCCATTCGCTGGTTTTCTCTAAAACACGAAGACAGGTTTCTCGAGATGGGTCTGCATTGACGAGAGCCATCATTCCAAGGATCGCAATTCTTGGTTCGTCGGATTCAAGGATTCGATTCTGCCAATAGTCGGTTGGAATTCGCTCTAGTAAACGAACAGCAACAAAGGAAAGGTTGCGATCGTTCGATTTCAACAACTCAAGGATCCCTGTCGGACCGTTCGGGAGTTGTCCACTGCGAAGCATCGCCTCACAGGCAGCGCGTTGAACTCGAGGGTTACTGTCACCGAGTAATTCAATCAACCTTTCTCGGCTTTGTTCTCCGGGATGCAGCCCCATCATCCAAGCTGCTTTGGCACGGACTTGTTCATTTGGAGCTGAACTCAATTCAAGGAGTAGCTTCTCGTTTGGAATCGGCCCGAAGAGTTGCATCAAATCAATCGCTCTCGTTCGATAGTTTGCAGGATTGTCGTTACTGAGCGCGACACCGGCAACAAGTTGACCCCAGCTATCGCCGAGTTCCTGTCGTACGGCTGCGATAGATTGCCGAGCCCAAGCTGATTCGATTTGTGGTTGCCGAATTACGGCAGAGATGCCTGTACCAAGTTGTCTGATACGATTCGGTACTTCGCCTTTGTATACCACCCGGTAGATACTTCCGGAGGTCCCGCGTCCACCGGTGCAGAAGTAAATTGCACCATCGGGACCGACTTCTAGATCCGATACGTTCAGCGGCTGACCCTTGAGAAATACTTCACTCTCCGCAGCGTATCCACCACCACGGGGTTTTAGACGCACATTGAGAATCCGTCCCTCCGACCAATCCGCAAGAAACAGCGATTGGTGGTAGCGGGCGGGAAACATGTGATGCTCATAGCAAGTCGCACCGGTTGGGCTTCCGCGTCCAGTATCAAGTAGATTTGGCAAGCGATCCATGTAGTACTCAGGCCACTTCGCCCACCCGGTACGCCATCCTAGCTCACCGCCCTCCGGGACATCGAAGAGAGCTGTTGGGCGATACCACGATGTTTGAAGATCCGACTCCATATCCGAATCGTGAACGAATAGTGATCCATCCGTGTGGAAGGCGAGGTCGTAGGCGTTCCTTAGACCACCCGCCACGGTTTCAATCATGCTGCCCTTGGTGTCGGTCCGAATAATCGTACCGCCAGGTGCTTGAACGCCCAGTCCTTGACCGTTGGGGTCTTCGTACCTTGGTAACAAATCACCTTCGTAACTGACCCTCAATGTTTCTCCGTCGCCCGTTTTTCCGATTGCTTTCGCATGGTTCCCTACGGCAACGTAGATCATTCCGTCTGGACCCAATCGCAGGCCATGCGGGCCATGCTCGCCACTTTTGTGCTCGAACTTGACAATCGCCTCCGCGGCTTCAAGCTTTCCGTTACGGTCCGAATCGGTAAGGCGATATAGGGCAGTTCCCTCGGGACCTTCTCCAGTGACAAAAACTTCGCCATTCAAAGCCAAGATTCCGTGGCAGTTTTTCACAAGGTCACAGTATTCCGTGACATGTTCAGGGATACCGTCTTGGTCTTTATCGGAGATTAGTAGTAACGGTCCGTTCTCTCGAGAGACAATCAGGTGACCGAACTCGTTGAAGGTCATCGCAATGATGGAACCAAGTTCTTCGTCGTTGAGCACTCGTTGAACCCCGAATCCCTTCTGGATCTGGAATCTCTCCTGCTGCTCAGTTTGAACCTCTGCAATGACATCAACAGCGCGGTCCCACGGCACCGTGTCACCCAGCTCACCAAACGAGGCGGCGGTTCCCCAAAGACGATCATTAAAGACCACCGATTGCCACATCGGACTTTCTTTGGAGCTCACGCGCCATGAGGGGCTCGTACTAAAGGTGAACCACTTCGGCTGTTTCTCTGGTTTCACAGAGACGCGGGCTGCGAGAGCCGCCGTCGATCCGTGCGTGTTGACCACTTTGACCGCGACAACGTTACGACCAATTTCGAGCTGCTCAGAAATGTCGAATTGCTGCAGTTCACGAGAGGATTGTCCTTTACCAATGCTTTTCCCATTGATAAACAGCTCAAACTGATCGTCAGCCGCAATTTCTATGCGTCCAATTGACCTTATCTTGAGATTAATTGTCTTGCGGAAATAACACGTTTCACCCGCAGCAATCGGAGTTTCGGCATCCACGCCGTGATCCCAAATCCACTGCGCCTCCTCCGCTCTCAGGTTGACGCTGCAGAGTGAACAAGCGAGCAAAAATGTCGCTGTGAAACTTGTCGAAAATGGCAAGGACGTTCGACTTGAGCCTTCCATGGCAAATCCAAACATTGAGGGAATTACGCGTCTATTGCAGTTCTGCGAAGGCAGATTAGGTGGATTTTATGATCAAACGCAAGACGAATTTAAGATTGGCGCATTCAACAGTACTTGTCGATTTGCTGCTGCCCCTCATTTTGCTGATTGCAAGGTTCCTGCCGTCAGTCCCGTGCCAATCTGTGGTCCGCTAAAACCGGGCCTCCAGCTTGTTCCTCAGCGCCGAACTATTGCTTTTGCAAGCATTGTTCAATTATCTGATCGCGACATGAACGCATATCTGATCGCGACATGAACGCATCAAGTTTGTGACCGGTCAGAGAAGTTGTTTGATACTGGCCTTTACTGTGGATCCCTTGCAGTATCAGCCCTTTGCTATCACCGTTTATTCCAAAAACAGCAAGCTGATCACTGAGGGAGCTTGCTGCTACAGTTATCTGCCATCGTGACTCATGGAGTTCAGCGTTGAAAGGAGATCGCAAAGCAGACTTCCACTTTGTTTCGCGATAATTGCCTCACGCGAACACGATGAGGGTTCCATGATTCAACTTCATTACGCCACGCGGTAATTTGATTCGCGGATTCGTAGTTTCCGATTTTTAGAGTCACCAACAATCCCTCTAGGGTGCATTGACGATTGAGGACGATGTTTCGAAGAGTGGTGAGTGTTTTTTGAGGTGCAACATTGGAGTCGACTAGCAGCCACTTGGCACCTCGAAAAACCTTGCGAGGAAGGTCTCCGGCTCTCGCTTGAATATGATTAAAATTTGGATTCTCGGTGATTCGAGAATCCATTTCTGCTGGGTCGATCCCAATCACCCTCATGCCCAATTCAAGGAGCCGTCCGCACGCTCCTCCGGGTGCACTGCCAATCTCGACCGCTGTGTCTCCTGGTCGCATTGGAAAACCGCTCCAAGTGATTGACTCTGCCGCTTTGTAATACGCTCGAGAGATGGGTTCGTCTTTCGGCGTCATCGGTTGGACTCCTCCGGGCCAGCGCGAATGCCAGTCGCTCGATTGATGCCAACCAAGAAACCAATGCGAAGGTTCTACCAGAACAAGATCAAGAACCCGATCACCACTTTCGGCGATGCGATTCGGTTGATCGCACTTCAGCCAATCCCTTTGAAGGTAAGGAAAGACCTCCTGACTGATTGCTTCCGAGACTTCGTCTGGCCCGGGCTCGAAACCGAATTTTCCAATCGCTGTTCGATCCTTTGGCCAAACGTGTAATTGGTCAAAGGGGCGTACACAATCCGGATGGCTAGAGAGCAGTGAGGTGATTTTTTCGGCCAACGCTTCAAATGAACTGTTTCGAGCGGAACCGATTGATCGTGAGGAAGTTCGAACAAAAACTCCATTTGGCGGACTGTGATTCTCCTCATGTTTGAGTGTGACAAAACCCGGTCTGGAAAAAGCGAGTCGCCAGCCCTCTTGAAACGCTGATTCTTTGACGGCAGATTCTGCACCGACCGCGCAGGTAATCATTACGAAGGTAGGACAGGTCAAAATTGGGTTCCGTCTCAGTGTTTATAAATCGAATTAGGGGGCTCGGTGAAACTGTGATGCGAGCGTTAAGTCGGCTACTCAGTGATTCAATTCTGATTGCCATTTTGCAGATGAAAAGCCAATCTCTCTTTTACACCTGGTATCAGTTTTGACGCATTTTCATAGTAAAGTTTACGTAAAACGTTATCGGGCAAGTTAATCGCGTGAATTCTCCAGAGTCCCTGAGGTGGCGGTTGTTTTTCACTGTAATGAAATGATTCATCGCGACTCTCGAAAAATCTCCAGTTGATCTGTAGCCTTAGCTCCGGCCAGGGGCCATCAGTGCCAAACATAATTCTGTTTTGGTATTTGAGAAGAAAGTCTCTCGCTGAGTACGGTTGCCGCCCCAATTCCGCAATTCTCGAGGCGGTTTCAATCCATAGATTTGGGTAACGTTCTAACCATTGGCTTACCTCTGTAAGGTCTTCAGCTTGATTGGCCACATGCGCCCCAATGAAGTTGGTTTGGGGGTGGCGTTCAATGACTCGATTTCTTGCGGCGTGCAATTCTGCTCGGGAAGGGTAGTTTGGTCCGTGAAAACTCCAGTCAGGGTGTCGGCTGAGTTCCTCCCATCGCTCATTGGTGTCATCGATGGGGTCAAAGAAAGCAGCAGGGTCCGCCGTATGAATTATGACAGGAATACCTAGACGACCACAAGCTTCCCAGATTGGATCAAATCGTTTGTCGTCAATTTTTATAAGAGAGCCATCCGGGTTTTTGTAACCGAGGCCGAACTGCTTAAATATTTTTAATCCGCTCGCACCCTTTTCAACTGCTCGTTCGATTTGTTTGGCTGTTCTCGCGGCGAATCCTTGTTGGTGGCAGTTCCATGTCGAGGGTTCATTCGGGTCGCCGTTACCACGCCAATCAATGTTCACAAAGATGGTGAATCTCTCTCGGTGCTTTTGCCAAAGGAATCCCATGTGTTCATCAAGTTCACTATCAAGACGTCCATCAAGTGAGCAGCAAATTGCGATTTGGTTGCGGTCCATCACTTTTACGTAATCGTCTAACGCCTGTTCGCTTTGCCGTAATTTGTGTCGGAAGTGAGTGTGGACATCGACCACCGGGTACTTTGCGGAACGTTTTACGCTAACTGTCGTTTTGAGTTTAATGTTCGGTCGAAAGTTGCGGAGAAGCAGTTCGCGGCCGTCGCGACCATCAAGGGGTTTTGGCGATTGTTGGTTTGAGGAATTGCTCTCATTTTGTGTCCTCTTGGCTTCATCCTCTGTCGATTCAGGAGTCTTCTTTACCAGAGCCTTGTTATCGCTGAAAGGGTCTGGCAGATTCACGGGGTTTGCTGAAGCAGCAAACGGATTTCCGATCAGTGCAATCAAGACGAGAGTGAACTGAACAAGGTATGCAAGCTCGAATTCTTTTTTCTTAATTGAGAGGGTTATAGTTGCTGTCATGGGTCGTGGTGACTGATGAATCGATTTATGTTTGCCCGAATCGTTTTGCAATTTCTTCATTAAATGAGTGATCATCGTAATGCGTACCGCGGATTTTAGCGAAATGGTGCTTAGAGCTTCCATGCAGCGTCGATGAGACCCCATAATGGGCCTGCCGGTACTTCACACCCGCTGTCTCAAAGTTTGATGATTTTAATCCTCAGCGTTACGAAGTGGTCTTTGCAAGCGACCTTTATGCATCTCTTGTCTTTTTTGCTGTGGATTTCACATGATCGACAGATGATGGTACCAAAGCTGCGCATGAATCGGCAGCGTCGTGTCATGACTTTAGAAAGAAAGTGCTTTGAATCCTC
>CAXQOB010000101.1:0-13454 GCA_964225475.1 Candidatus Nitrosopumilus sp.
GACAAGTATCCCGTCAGCCGACAGGATTTCAATCCAACTGCCATGGGTGCCGATGTTGATGATCGTTTGAATTACATTAACGGAATCCCCTATCCTCCGAAGCAGAAAGGAAAACAAGGCAACAAGAGACAGAAACCGTAGAGAATCTTGTGAGCGAAGTTTTTCGCTCAGCGTTAGAAGGCCCGAAATAAAACGCAAAGCCATGGCCCCCCTCAACGAGAGACAAAACCTCGAGAATGAAACCTGCCACTTTAAATAAGACTCAAATCGAGCGTCTTGAGAAGATCGGACAGCATTTAATCAACCAAGGCCGAGCGAAAGTGATTGTGCCGCCACAGGCTAACGCTTCAGGGTTCTGGTTCGGTGGAGGCAACATGGCGGTGGACGACACTGGAGTCCTCTGGCTAATCGGGCGTTATCGCAATCACGGCGACTCTCGAACTGGACTAAACGCTGGTGAGAGAGGGTTAGAACTCGCCGTTTTCCGATCAGATGATAAGGGCGATTCTTTTCAAAAAGTCCTCTCGATCCCGAAATCAAAACTTAACGTCGGAGACCGAGAGGTGCTGTCAATCGAGGGAGCGGCAATCCGTTTCGGTGACTTTGGTGTTGAGGTATTTGTCTCGACCGAAAAGTCCTCGATCGGCTACCCCGAGAGCCTTGCGAGCTACCTGAAACCAGGAACTGGTGTTTGGACCATTGACCGCTTACGAAGCGATCAAGTTGAAACTCTCAACACGTCAAACCCAGAGACGCTTCTTGAAACGAGTGACCCTCGCTATATCCACATCAAAGACCCCTTCTTAGCTGAGCATCAGGGAATGCCAGCGATTCTCTTTTGCAGCCATCCGTTTTGCTGGACCAGCTCCAACACCGGCTTGATCCCAATCAAAGATGGGGCGCTCGACATGGAAAAACTATCATTTGATTTTTTTCCTCGGGGTGTTACGTGGGACGTTGCGATGTCGCGTGGAACCGCTGTATTACCCCTTCCGCAAAAGGGAGTTCTCAAGTCCCGGCCCGTCAGCCTCTTTTTTTACGATGGTGGCGAATGCGTCCGCAATCTTGAAGAACACGACTCCGCAATCAAGCGGCCCCGCGGCTATTCCTGCGAAGAGCTCGGCGGATTGGCATTTTGTACCGACGGGGACCTCAGTCAACCGACCAGAATTTCAGAACTTGCCCCGGCATTTGTGAGTCCTCACGGGACTGGCTGCAGTCGATACGTGGATGTTCTTGATGACGACGAATACTACTACGCCACGTGGCAACAATCGCAGGCTGATTTTTCGCAACCATTGGTTCTGAACCGTGTCAGCAAAGAATCGGTCATAGAGATCTTGGAAGCCGAATCGCAATCCTGAATTCTCGAGCATAAAACGAATCGACTTAAAGATCCGATACCCGTAGCGACTTATCCTTGCTGTCGTTTCCAATCAATCGACAGACACAATCGGCACGGCAATCAGACGAGACAATAATCTCAATAGATTCCTTAAGGAGCCGACTTAATGTCTCCGACCAATCGGCTATCCGGGTAGCGCGATCATCAGGATTTCGCTGAAGACGTACTGCGTTCCGAGTCCACACAACAAGGCTATTTCGAGCAAACACAGCTTGGGCACGGGGACGTGACGCGCAAGGGATAAACCCAGAACCAGAACCATTGAGGTGATTGCAACGGCTAGTGGAACCCAACCACTCTGAATCAATCCGACGTGCAGGAGCACCAGACCGAAAGCAGTTGCCGCCAAACCCAATCGACTAGAATCCGATTCCAAGCCAGACTCATCAACCGTCAGTAAACGCTTTGACCGTTTATCGACGGCACTCTCAACAACAACGAAAACAAAGAGGCCAAGCACGAGCCATGCCATGTAACGGTCGAAAGGAGGAAGCTTAACCGACTTGTTTTCGGCCACTTGCTCGAAAGCTTGGATCGTCTCATCTAGCCGACCGCGCAGCTCCTCCTCCACTGCGAACGTTGCATCAAGACGCAGTCGCTTTAACTCCTGAATCACGATGGGCTGGCTCATAGCGTCCGCCAAAGCAGATGCAATTCGCTCCAACACAGGCTTAGGCGTACCCTTTGGGGCCCACCAGTAATTAGCGTTACTCAGAACAACGGGTACACCTAATTCTGTCGCTGTTGGAACCTCCGGAATGGACTCATGACGGCTCAAACTAAGCACCGCAATCGCTCGAATATCCCTTTCGGGTGGTGTGCCATCGGGCCCCAGAAAATCAAGGTACTCGGAAAGCGAGAATATCCCGGCATCTAGATGTCCACCGATGATCTTTGTGTACCGGTCCGCTCCACCGCCTGAGGAGACGATGGTCAGCTGAGCCCCCTCTACAGCCTTCTCAAGCTGCAATGCAGAAAAATAGGCCGGCGCTCCTTTGTTCGCGGCAAACCGTACTGACTTAGGATCCTCAGCCGATTTTAACAGAAGCTGCTTGAGATCCTTGATTGGTGAATCAGCTCGAACGAGAACGACCATCGACATCTCGCCTGTGAGTGCAATTGCCTCGAAGGCTTCCGGACCATAGTCAACGGTTTCGGCTAACTTTGCAGTGATAATCGCATTGTGATGGCAGAGCAATTTATACCCGTCAGGTGTCGCATTTTTTACCTCTCGACTACCGATGGTTCCAATTCCTCCGGGCTGATTCAAAATCACCAACGGCTGATCGAACGCATTTGCGGCCTGCAATCCTTGTTGCATGATTCTCACAAACGTATCACTACCACCACCGGCCGCATAAGGAACAACGATCTGAATTGGACGATTTGGGAAAGCCTGATCGAGTCCTATCGTGTCTCGCTGCTTTCGGAACCACCAGTACGATAGAACGAAAATCAAAATCCATGCAGCCAGATGAAGAATCCAAACCAACTTCTGAACTTTGGGCTGTTGATTAATTGAATTCATCAGGTCTCCCCCTGCGACGGATTTTGACGGAGAGTATCTGCACCCTTCATCCAGCGACTCTTCAGCTTACTGCCAAACAGGGAAAACAATAACAGTAACAAAGCAAGTGACAAAAAGAGGAGAGAGAGTGGACGTGTTACCAACGGCTCAAGACTACCATCAGAGGCTTGTAAACCCAAGCTAAGGTTTTTTTCAGCAATGGGTCCCAAGACAAACCCAATAATGAACGGTGCCAGCGGAATACGGAATCGCTCCAGAGTGATCCCCAAGACGGCAAATCCCAACATGACCCAAACATCAAAAAATCGATTCGAAAGAGCGTAGGAACCGATAATGCAAAATGCGAGAATCACGGGCAACAAATAAGGCTTGGGCACCGAGGCAATCTTGGCAAGCCAACGCATCGACATCACCATCATCAAAGCCATCACAAAATTGGCCAGCACCATCGCGCCCATGATGGTGTAGACCATATCAGGACTCTCAGCAAACAACCTCGGTCCAGGCTGTAGACCGTGAATGACTAACGCTCCGAGCAGTACAGCCTCAACGACACTACCCGGCAGCCCCATCGCGATCAGCGGAATGAGTGAACCACCGATCGTCGCATTATTGGCTGCCTCTGAGGCGACGATGCCTTCCTCGGAGCCAGTTCCAAAACGCTCGGGATGACGAGAAAAACCTTTTGCCACCGTATAGGCAGTTACCGATCCGATGTTAGCCCCGATCCCCGGTAGCATTCCAATCCAAGTCCCGATAACCGAGGATCGCAGAAGATTGACGCCATGTTTTACCCATTGCCTCGGACCGAGCCAAAGGCTCTTGTGTCCCATGGATACCGGCTCCCCTTTTTCCTCAATTCGAACGATGTCTGACAAGATTTGATTCACCGCGAAAAGCCCGATGAGCACCGGTAGAAGCTGAAATCCGTCGTTCATCTCCGTCAATCCGAATGTCCATCGCGTTTGGCCCGTGGCGACATTAATTCCGGGCATCGCAACAAAGACGCCGAGAAATCCGGAAAACAGAGCTCGTGGCAAGGAGGCACCGCCGACACTTGCGATAAGAACCAACGCCATCATCACGAGCGAGAAGTACTCGAAGAATCCAAAGTGTGAACTGAGTACAGCAATCGGACCCGTGAGGAGAACGAGGAAAACCCAAGAGACTCCGCCTCCGACGGCTGATGCCATGACACCAAGGCCAAGGGCGCGTTCAGGTTGACCAGAGCGTGCCAGCGGGTAGCCATCAAGTGTCGTGATGATGGAGGCGGGTGTGCCAGGCATCCGAAGAAGAGTCGCCGTGATCATGCCCCCACTCACCGCTCCCACATAAATACTGATCAAAAGCGCCATCGACAAAAGTGGATCGGCTCCGTAGGTCGAAGGCAAAACAAGCGCGATCAACATCGTACCGGTAAGGCCAGGCACGGCACCCACCGTGATCCCCAGAAAAGTCCCAATTAAAACGACACCCATCCCGTAGGGGCTTATCAGTACTCCAATTGCCTCTTCCAGACCGTTCATCCAAATCCTCGTGACAGCGTTGCTCTGGTTCGCAGTAGCGTTGCTTGCCAAATAAACTGATTCATCTCATTGCCAGTTGTGTCGCACTAAACACGAGCCCTCTCCGAACCCTCAATCGAATCAAGCTCGTCTTTTCGCGTTTTGATCAACCTCTGAACCTCTTCGAGAGACGACTCATCAAAAACTCGATTTGACGCCAGTACGGTTTGTTCAATCTGATGAGGCTTTCGAGCTCCAACAATTGCGCTGGTAACCTCGTCTCGTCGCAGCACCCACGCAATTGCCAATTCCGCAGGAGTCCACCCCAGGTCCTCTGAGATGTTTCTGAGCCCATTAACGAAGCGAAGATTAACCTCAAGCTGCGGAGTCTGAAATCGTGGATCGTTTCGCCGATGATCATTTTTTTCAAGCGACGATGCTCGCGTTTCATCGAAAGCACCAGTGAGCAACCCCTTTCCCATGGGGCTATAGCATACAACACCGACTTGATGATCCTTGCAGAAAGGCAACACGGATTCCTCAGCCTCATCCGAAATCATGCTGTAGGGTGGCTGAGAGGACTGTATCGTCCCGATCGATTGAAGTCTCTGCATCTGTGAAGCAGAGTGATTGGAGACACCGATGTAACGAACCTTGCCCTGTGTTTGCAGATCCACCAAGGTCGACCACCCCTCTTCGATTTGCTCATCAGGTTCAGGCCAATGCATCTGATAGAGGTCAATACAATCGACACCAAGCCGCTTTAGACTCGCTTCACATTCAGCAATCACGCTCTGACGAAGCAGTGACTTTCCGATCGTTCCGTCTCCGTTATCCACGCGTCCGCATTTGGTCGCGACCAATGGCCTCTGGGACGCTGGAATCCCCGACAAGGCTTTTTGAACGAGCCTTTCGCTCTGGCCGAAACCATAAACCGCTGCCGTATCAATCCAATTGATACCTAATTCCACGGCACGGACGATCGTATCAATCGCACTTCTTTCATCCTGTGCGCCCCAACCGAATGGCCAGTCTCCACCACCGATCGCCCATGTCCCCAGACCGATCACGCTTATCTCAGGACCGTCAATGCCTAACTTGCGATGCCTCATTGGCAAAACCTCTGTCATTCGCTGTCAAAAACTGAAACCATTACCTACCTGCTCCGTCAGCCATTGGACGTAAAGCATCTTCGTATAACGTCATCATTCCCGGATGCAGGGGCCTTGGAACCGCAATTTGTACCTGATCAGAGCTACTGAAACAGCATTGAAAGAACGATCCTCGCGCTGAATCATGACAATCCGGAGTTCGGCGTGAGAAAAGTGGGCAGAAAAAAACACACCAGGGCTGCAGCGAGCGCACGTCCACCAAGGGTCGGAAGGATCATCGTGAGGCGAATTCGCTAAGAAATACCACGCAATTGCTTTTTGATCAGCTTCAGTCGTTCAGACAGCTCGCTTTCAAAGCCACGACTTAACGGACGATAAAACGATCTCTCAAAACCGAGGTAGTCCTGCTCCACAACGCCTGATTCCGAGTTTTGTGAGTATTCGTAGTCAACACCATGACCCATCGCTTTGGCACCGACATAATGCGAATCCCTCAAGTGCATCGGCACCGGGATCAGCGTTCCCTCTTTCACTTCGTTTCGTGCCTCGCCGATCGCTACAGTTGCTGCGTTACTCTTGGGTGCAAGTGCGAGATAAGCGACTGCTTGACTGAGGGTCAATTGACATTCTGGTAGCCCAACCCATTCGCATGCCTGCATTGCTGAAACCGCGATGACAAGCGCCTGTGGATCCGCATTTCCAATGTCCTCGCTGGCCAAGATCACCAATCGGCGGCAGAGGTATCGGATATCCTCCCCGCCCTCTAACATGCGTGCCAACCAGTAGATCCCAGCGTCAACGTCACTTCCACGGATACTCTTAATCAGAGCACTGCTAAGATCATAATGATCATCTCCCGTCGCATCGTAACCACCGAGTCTACCGCCGAGGGATTCGGCAGCGGCAGCCTTCGTCACCGACTCACCCGACTCCGAGCAACTGACAACTGCGATTTCCAACGCGGTCAATGCCCTCCGTGCATCCCCCTCGCAAGCTTCCGAGAGATGCCGAAGTGCGTCCTCCTCCACGACAACCTCGCAAAGTCCCAATCCTTTTACACGATCAGACAATGCTCGATCTAAGAGAACGCGGATATCAGTATCGGTAAGTGATTGCAACTGAAACAACTGACTGCGACTCAGCAGCGCGGCATTGACGGCAAAATAGGGATTACTTGTCGTTGCACCAATCAATGAAACGATCCCCGCCTCCACGTCAGGCAACAAGGCATCCTGCTGACTCTTGCTGAATCGATGAATCTCATCAATAAAAAGCACCGGACGCATGCCACCCGATGCAACAACATCTCTGGCCCACGCCAACACCTCTCGAACATCCTTCACACCACTGGAAACCGCACTGAGAATGCGCATCTCGGCACCAACCTCATTCGCAATGAGATTGGCGAGCGTGGTTTTTCCGGTGCCAGGTGGCCCACTGAGGATAATGGATGCGAGCTTTTTAGAGTCGATCATCCGACGCAACAATTTACCCTCATCAAGCAAATGGTTTTGCCCTGCATACTCAGCCAAAGATTTTGGCCGCATTCGAGCAGCTAAAGGCTGAGATTTAGCCAGATTATCTTCTTCCAGATTCGCAAACAACGAGACAGGATTGTCGGCCATTCGGTGATACTCGTACTTGAAGCGAAAACAGTCAATTGTGGAACAAGGTGAAAAGCGAAGCCCCCTCACAATCACGGGTGACAGGAAAACAAAGTTCAATTCTTAACGCTTGGTCCACCCAATTTGGAGTCGTCTAAATGCAATTGGAACCCAAGCGATGATCTAGCGTCAACCTGCGGAGTCCAATGACATGGAGCACTGGGTTCGATTATTACTGAACCTGAGGCTCTAAAAAGCGAGAAAGTTTATGATCCAAAAGATCATTCGCTGATTCAAAAAAGAAGGTGCAGCGCAAATTGCTGCCGTGCAAAGTCGCCCCCCATCCACGCCTTTGGGGAGGCTGCCTCGGAGACTTGCCTTGATGGACGGCTCAATCCATTCCCGACGAAGATCAGACAGAAAGTCCTAGGATGCGCGAGAATCAGTACGGCTAGAGGCGGCAACCGAATCTTTTTTGGTCGCCTGCTCTGTCTGTTCCTTCACAAGCTGACGGATCAACCAAGGAAGAGGATTCATCGACTGAGATGATCCGTGATCCGCACGCTGCTCCATCATCGACGGAACACTGCTGACTGGTTGTAGATGATTCATTGCCAAGCTCTCTCGCTAATTTACCGACCGTCCGCGTCAGGGACAGAGAAAGTTAGCTCACAAACCGCCCATGAGCCGGAAACTTCTCTGAGAGTTTTATTAAGAATCGGACGTTTAGCTCGTCTTCAACAATCGCATCCAATAAACCTTCTCAAAAAGCCAAAGAATTCCTAATCTTACCCCTCCAGACTGAACCGCTTGACCAACAACGGCTCCATCACTGGTTCCTTTGACGCACCATCGGTCCGTTTGCATGGTTGGGATGCCGCAGGTAGAAAAGGACTGCGATCGCGAAAATCCGCTGCAAAAGCGTCCCTCCCCACTCCTAGATCAACCAAGACTCAGCCTATTACACTGATGCGAAATCGATGGATGGCAGCCATTCAGCAAACCCAGCTCAGCAGAAAACGAATCTCACCGAGCGAATCAATCAACTCAACCAAAAAAACTGCGACGAATCAAAAGCGTCATGACACAATCCGCCTTATTTCAACTTAATCAGATATCCGTCATTGACGTGACCGGTCCGGACGCAAACAAAATCGTTCACAACCTCACCACCCAAGCCATTCAGGACTTAGAGGATCTCGAGTCGGTTGAGTCTTTTATCACCGACGTGAAAGGAAAAATGGTGGGTCATGTCATCGTGATGAAGAATGGCGAGAATCTTCGACTCGTTGGCCCCAGCGGACAGTCCAGTGCGATTGCGGCGCACATTGACCGGTACATCATTCGTGAAGATGCTGACGTATCTGTTGTTGACGATAATTTCTCAGCATTGATTGCAGGCAAAACGCTGGGTGCGAGAATTGATGAACAAACGCGTTTGCCGGCAGCTGAAACAACCAACGAGTCCCGAATGAAACCCTGCTCCGTTTCTACGACCATGGCAGGGCAACCCGTCTGGATCACTCCAATCCCATGGCTTGGGCTGGGATCGAAACTCATCCTGATAAAGCATTCAGAATCATCTGACATCACCAACGAACTGGTTGGCGTTCACAACTGCGTTCTCCGAAGCGAAGAGGATTTCCACCGAGAGCGAACGCGAATCGGCTTCCCTTGGTTCGGAATCGATCTCAATAGCAGCAATCTGCCTCAAGAGGCAGATCGCGATAGTGAAACCATTTCGTTTACAAAAGGCTGCTATCTCGGCCAGGAGACGATTGCACGGCTCGACGCCATGGGGCAAGTGCAGAAAAAAATTGTTCGTTGGAAGTTAGAGGGTAACATGCCCAGCATCGGGTCGACTGTTGATTTCAATGACAAAGTCGTGGGTCGTCTCACCAGCGTTGCAGAATTTGAGGATGGTATTTTTGCGATCGGGCCAGCCCGTCGAAGCCATTTCGAGTCAGGTAGCGTTGGAGACGTGACAGACGATGCGGATCAATCGGGTAAAACCACTGCTACGGTTCTATGAGTCGCCCTCTCGCCCGGGACATTAGCCGATCGAGTTTGACCAAAGCCTCTCAACCTCTTGGCCGACGGGCATCGAAATCGCTTAAGCGATGTCCGTGATTGCCGCAAAAACACGTTTACCAATTCTTCCAATCCACAAGCGAATCGGTCGATCACCACAACTTCGATAACGCTTCACCAATTCATTCGGATTGTGATCAGTCCCTCTTACTTTGATCGTTTGTGGGTAACAATCTCGCCTTCGCAGTTCCTTCCTCAATTTCCGATCATCGCAAGCTCCAATCCACTCAACCCTACCGAGTGAACAAAACGTCTTGAGCTCTGGAACTCGATCCGCCTTGTGACTCGAAAGCGATAAAAATCCGGAGGGTCCAGATAGGAAGGCACACCCGTTTGTCACAGCATATTCTTCTGTCAGTCCCGCGGCTCGAATCACACCCCGAGGATCGATCAACCAACTACCATCCAGGCTAGAAACCTCCTGCACCAAATCAGCTCGTCCGTCGAATTTGCCCACCGATTCGTAGCAAAAAACACCTCCATCTGATCTGATCAGATGCGCCGATCGCCTTCCGGGCTCCAAACCAGCCAGCTCACAAGCGTCACCCCACAATAGATCTTGCTCCCGAACAGAGCCGGCAAACTCAATCCAGGCTCGGTGCAAATCGCCTTGAAGCACTGGCTCGGAGGGGATTTGTGTGGCGGGAGCATATTTCACCACCGCCCCCGCCGATCGAACGAGCATCGCGCAAACCTCATGCCAAGTCGGAGAAAACCTCGACGGATCACGAGCAACTCGCCCCTCCACTCGGCGATCAGGGTCGAGATGTAGATAGGATTGATCGGAAAAAGAGTAGTCGCTGAGGTTACAGACGTGCACCGAAAACTCATGACCGGAGGTGCAATGCCGGCCGAGGTTTTCGGACAACATCGCCGCGGTTAATGGATCCCTCTCCACGATGTGCAAGTCGCCGCGTTCAAGCAACTGCATTCCATCACCTCCCAGACCACCGCATAGATCATGAACCGGGTGTTGACCGAACCAGCCGGCCTTGAGCCTCGCAACATGTGCATCAGTGGCCTGCTCTAAACCACGTTGGGTCACCCACCAGACGGATGAATTGGGGGATGCACCCCTACCTTCCGTTTGCACATCACTCGCGTCGTTACTCGAACAGATCGCAAACTTGCGGGAGGCAGAGGCCTGCATTTCCGACACACCCTTCAGAAACTCGATCCACTGCTCGCCATACTTTGACTTGAGGTCTGCATCTTGCTTACCTGATCGATCGCCAACACCCCAAGCACGACTGACCACAAAGCTCTCGCTCTGCCGAAGCCTCTCGATGAACGCAAGAAATTCTTGATGGGATGTCTGGGACATTGTTTTACGGACTATTCCTTATAGTTCGATCGTAATGAATACAAGGATGAACGTTAATCAACCAAAGCGATACTGGTTGATAACCGAAACAGAGGGTAGTGGATTCCGTCATGGAGGAGGAGATGGAATAGCCAACAATTCATGGAATGATAAGGCCGCAAACTCAATCACAGTTGGATTTCAGAACGTTCCTTTGCAATGAGCGAGAAATCCCGCCGGTCAACCGAAGTGCGATCGGCTAACTAGCCCCGTGTCATAAACAACTGCCATGCTCCCACGCCTCCGATCCATCGCCCTTTTCGCTGCCGCTGCAAGCACACCCTATCTGGCAACAGAAACCAGACTCGGTCGTGATCTATTAGCAACGGTCAGCTCAGCGTTCACCCGTTCCTCTGAGACGCAGGCAAACGAAAAACCAACGATCGGATCGCAGCACGATCTGGAAAATCTGATTTCTGCAAATTCGAAACAATATATTTACGACACACCACTTGCCCAAGATCTAGGACAAAACGATCTCCAAGGCACCAACACCGGCATCGTTGGAGCTCCAGTCACCGATCTTCGCGAAGTGATGCGATTCGACATCACCCCAGAATGGGTCATGAATCGCTTCTCACGTGTTTCAACGGTATTGGCAGAATTACAGCTTAAGGCGTTGCGTGTCCCAATCGTAACCGGCACTCGGGTCGACGACCTCGCGGGTACATTGACCTATTACTTTGACGGGCGTGACCGTCTTCAACGTGTTTCTATTCAAGCCTTCACAGGCGATCCCGATCGTCTCGTGGGATCGATGACCGAACACTACGGCATGCAACAGGAACCCAACCTTGAGGCGGGAATTTACACCAAACGTTGGAACGGACTACCCGTTCATTTTCTGCGGCTGACTCGAAGCAGCGTCGTGCATGCCAATGCATTGCATCAGAAATACACCGTCTTCTTGGAGCTGAACCAACCTGATCTACCGTTTGGCCTCAGCCAGGAAGCAAAAGAAATTGTTGAGTACGATCGACAGACAGGACGTTGGTAAAGGCCTCCCGACTCCAGAAGATTGGCATTCTTCAGGACGAAAGTAAGCAATCTTCTCTAAAATCATGAAAAGGGTCCGGTGTTTACAACATTCCCCCAACAGTCCTCACTACATTGAGTGAACCCTTGGAGTTGTTGACTACTCCCTAATGCATCCATGAACGACCCCTTTGTGATGAGATTGTGCCTCGTGGCTTTTGTTTGATGCCGCAATCGCTTTCTCATTCGCTCGCAACTCCAAGCAGAACCTTTCTCAATTCGCAAATGTGATTGAGATTATCGTTACTCGATTTAGCAAGGTGACTTAGATCGCCATGCCGCAACAATTGCGGCATTGAGTGTTCTCAATCACGCGTCGTCTGTGTGTCGGTTCAAATGCAATGAACCTTCAAACAGCAATCGCCCGGTGTCACCTGCTAAGGAAAACGGAAGGGCGGGAGATGGATACCGAATGGTACTACATGGCGAAAGGCTGGATACGCAAGAAAAAGCGAGTCGGCCCAATCAGCGAGACGGTATTACTGGGCCTGATTGATGCTGGAAAGATCCAACCAAGCACGCTACTGCAAAGCAGTAAGACCAAGGGTAAATGGGTACCCATGGAGACAATCAGTGCCGCGATGAAACGATGGAGAGCCAGCCACCCGGAGGCACTTGAGCACTGACTTTTGAGCGAAACGCCTGATGCTGTAAACAACAGATTCCAAACGCGATACACTACACCTTCCTTCGATAGACTTGCGCCTCGCCGGAATCGTACTGCTTGAACCAACCCAACAAATCTACGCTCAAGAAGACCGCAGCTGACTACGCAGCGATTGCGGTTGCACCCATCCTGATCTTTTTAATGATCAGCAGTTTGGCAAACTTCTTCACCATCATGTTTTACCACGGTGCGTTCCCTACTCGCATCTCGTGGATCATCCTGATGTACACACTTGGTGCCGTAGCGATCGCTCGTGTTGCAATTGAACAGGATCGAAGTTATTCACTGGGATATGCGGTTGTCCTTGGGTTGGTTGCGTTCATTGCCATGCTCCGATTCCTTGATTCAACTCTCTTTATTATTTTCATTTTGGCAATGATCGGATATCTGTCCGATACGATTGTTCGGGATTGCACGTTGATCGACGAGGATGCTGATAGCAGTGACCAAGGCTTGATCGATGTAGGAAAACGTTACCTTCAAGAACAACGTGATTACGGATACCAACAGGCCAACCCTCAAAGCTCGGTCAATGAGCAGAGCACTTCAGAAACTCACCTGTCCGATCCGACCCCGTCAACAAAGAACCACAGAGGTGCACAGCCAGGCCGAACGGTTCTTTACCTAGCATTTGCTGCATTGCCATTATTTGGCATCGGACAGTTATTCCTCCGTGATGACACTGCGACCTGGCAGCGTGCCCAACGCTTGCTGGCTTTCTACCTTTTTTCATCTCTCTCGTTGTTGGTCACAACCAGTTTCCTCGGCCTTCGCCGCTATCTTCGACAACGAAACACCGAAATGCCCCGTGACGTAACAGTGAGCTGGATTACCGGTGGCCTCCTTCTCATTGGGATCATACTTTTCATCGCATTCGCGATACCGATCCCGGGCAACAAGCTTGCCAACTTTGACACCGGATTCAGGATCGGTACGCCTGACTGGCTGAAATCAAGTGAATTCGGATGGGGTAAAGAGGGCACTGAATCAACATCACCCGACAGCTCTCGGATCACGCAGGAAGATGAACCCAATCGAAATGCATCGACGGTCTCTCAGCGTGACGCTGAAGCAGGGCAGACTGCTGAGGGACAAAAAAATTCGGGACCAAAAGGTCAACAATCGGGCAAGCAACAATCGGGCA
>CAXQOB010000102.1:0-6190 GCA_964225475.1 Candidatus Nitrosopumilus sp.
TACACGAATTAGAGAGAAGACTTTATCTCGATCTTCACGGACTGCCTGTACCCGAATTGCCTGCATCTGGACTGGCGATTCCGGCCAATGAACAGTTGATTAAAGACCTGATGGATGACACAGCCTATGGTGAAAGGTGGGGAAGGCATTGGCTAGACCTTGTGAGATGGGCAGAGAGCAATGGTCACCAACACAATCGGGATAGGAATCACGCTTGGCGATATCGCGATTGGGTGATTCAAGCGTTTTCGACGGGAATGGGTTACCACGACTTTGTAACGCAGCAGATTGCCGGCGACACGTTACCGGATTCCAACGACCAGGCATTGATTGCTACCGGCTATCTCGCTGCGACACGATACAGCGGTAACGAATTAGATAAGGATATACAACGGAATGATATTCTTAATGACATCACCGCCAATGTCGGTTCTACGTTTCTCGGACTGACGATTGAATGTGCTCAATGTCATAATCACAAGTTTGATCCTATCTCGATTCGAGATTATTACCAATTGCAGGGCTTCTTCGCGTCAGGTCAGCCCCAAAATCTGCTTCTCAAAAATGATCCCGAGATCACGGCGGCAGCTCTCGAACGTGAAACCTTAATTGAGGTTGTTCGGCGACGAATCATTCGCAGTCGCAGGAGGCAGAATTATCCTGAGCCGATTAATGTCGCTCCCATGACAATCACATCTAAGATGAGTCAAGGCGAAAAATTAAAACTAACAGAGCTTGACGCACAGCTTGAACAAGCAAGTCAAACGTGGGCATTTTATTCGCCTGCTTATACTTCAAGAGTGTTGACCGTGATGCCGCATCTAATGCGTTGGCCCTTAAGTAGCCAGCCCGAGGTGGTCTCTAGCTATCAGCCGAAAATCTTGATTCGAGGTGATATAAAAACGCCCGGTCCATCCGTTGAATCTGATTGGCCGGCTTTTTTGCGAGTTGATTCAGACTCTGAATCAACTAGAAAGGTTAATAAAAATCGACATCATCTTGCACAGTGGTTACTTTCTGAAACAAATCCATTAACGGCGCGTGTTTGGGTGAATCGTCTGTGGCAGTGGCACTTCGGGCGAGGTCTCGTCCATACCTCAAACGATTTTGGAGTGCAGGGAGCGCATCCTACTCATCCCGAACTGTTGGATTATCTTGCAGCTGAACTGATCGAATCCGACTGGGATACGTCACGAATACAACAACTAATTGTGCAATCCGATACGTATCGAGTCTCCAGCGCATTCAATGCCGAAAATGAAAGTCGCGATCCGGAGAATCACACCTATTGGCGATGGCAACCAAGGCGTCTTGAAGCGGAAGTGATCCGTGATTCGATGCTCGCTTTGAGTGGGAAACTTGATCGGCGAATTGGAGGGTCGAGTGATACAGTGGGATCACGGCGTCGGAGTCTTTACCTGAAGCAAAAGCGCGCAGATTTTCCATTCCAACAAGATTTATTCGACGGGCCGAGTGGAGTTTCGAGCTGTGCGATACGCCAGATAACCACAAACGCATTACAACCGTTGTGGTTATTGAATAACGAATTTGTGCATGAAATGGCTGAAGCATTTGCAGAGCGGGCCAAAACAGTCGATCAGGTTTTTCGAATGGCGCTCAATCGGGAGCCCAATGCAGAGGAGCGCGAACGACTACATTTGCTTCAACAGGAACATGGTCTGGCAAGTGTGTGTATAGTCATTTTCAACTCCAGTGAGTTCTTATACATACCATGAATCGAAAAAGACAAAGCAGTATGCAGCATGGAAGGCAAACCGGCCGCCGGATGTTTTGTCGGGCGATTGGAGCGGGGGGATTCTCTGTTGCTCTTAGTTCGTTACTTGCTGCGGAGCAGGAAAAAAAAGTGGTAACTCGACCATTCGGGACCGCAAAGAATATTATTTTTCTGTTTATGGCTGGTGGACCGAGTCAGGTTGATACTTTTGATCCTAAACCAACGCTCAAAAGCCTCTCGGGGCACGACGTGCCTCGATCAATCGCCGAGAACGTTCCTCGCATTCAACGTGCCGGCTTAAAGAATCTACTTGCAAGTCCTTGGGAATTTGGACGGCACGGGGAATCTGGACTCGAAATATCAACACTTTTGCCTCATCTCGGAGAAGTGGCTGACAGCCTCTGTGTGATTCGTTCGATGACACATCGCAATCCTGTTCATGGTCCCGGTGAATGTGTCGCATTGACCGGTTCGTCAACAGGTAATCGGCCAAGTGTCGGTGCATGGTCCATGTACGGATTAGGGAAGGAGTCACAATCGTTACCCAGTTTCATTGCAATGAATGTGCATAATGACGGTATGCAATTCCCACAGGCAGCGGGTTGGGGAAGTGGGTTTCTTCCATCACGTTATCAGGGAACATTGCTTGACCCGGAGATTGGAATCCAAGATGCACATCCACCCGAGCACATCACATCGAATCAGCGTGTTCAAGAGCTCGAAGCAATTCAAAGCATGAATCAAGCGTTTTCAACGAAGATGAGGCTCAGCGATCTCGAGGCGCGGGTTAGTAGTTACGAAATTGCCTTTGCCATGCAAACAGCGGGTCCAGAATTATTTGACTTGTCTGCTGAGGATGAACGAACCCAGCGTTCTTACGGAATAGGAAGTCAACCAACTGAACAGGTTGGTAAAGCTTGCCTGCTTGGAAGACGAATGGTGGAGCGGGGTGTTCCCTTTGTTCAAATTCGGGTTGGCGGCTGGGATGCTCACAGCAACCTGAAAGGTAATCACGAAAAACTTGCAAAGAGAACTGATCTACCAATCGCAGGTCTAATCACTGACCTAAAGAGTCGGGGACTTTTAGATCAAACGCTCGTTGTTTGGTCTGGTGAATTTGGGAGAACACCAACCATGGAAGGGAAATCAGGTGGACGTGACCACTCTCCAGCGGCTTATTCAATGTGGATGGCAGGTGGTGGTGTTCGCGGCGGTCAGGTGATTGGTGAAACCGATCCAATCGGTTATACCGTGACCTCTACGCCTGTAAGTCCTTACGATCTTCATGCAACGATCTTACATGCGATTGGATTAGACGCACGAAAACTTACTTACAACCATCATGGACTCATCGAGACCCCCCTCGGTGTAACAGGCGGTCAAGTTATCGAGAAAGTTTTTACTTAGTGCTGAAGCCTCGTCATGTGGGTTTCGGTTCTGTAGACAGGTTTCTTAGTAACCATTTAATTGGTCGTGAATGATCAAGTCGCCTCAATCCATTGGATCACCTGAGTAAGCAAGTCATCGGAGAAATCACTTGGTTGAAGCAATTCTCGTGGTCAATCATGGCAGCACCTCGATCAAAATCGATCTTACCGCTCCAGATTCGGGTCAATGTCTTGGCTCCTTGAGAGTAGAGCGTTTGGGAAGTGGCGATGCGGCTTACCAATTGAATGGTGGCCCATTCGAGAGGGCTCCTGATGAGCCGGTTGAGGCCTTGCGGTTGCTTGTGCCAAGGGTCCTCAATCAAGAGCGATGTGTTGTGATTGCGTCAGGGCATCGTATTGTCCATGGTGGCCCAATGTTTTCCAAACCAACTCTTCTTGATGCAGATGTCATAGACCACTTGGAAACGGTATCAACGTTGGCCCCGTTACATAATCCACCCGCGCTCCTCGGAATCAAAACCGTGATGAGCTTGTTGCCAACACTGCAGCATGTTGCCGTTTTTGACACTGGTTTTCATCACACAATACCAGAGCACGCAATTACCTATGCGCTTCCGAAAGAGTTAGTAAGGAAACATGGTCTGCGGCGTTACGGTTTTCATGGAATTAGCCATCAATTTACTGCTGAAAAAATGTCGGCGCGGCTTGCTAAGAATTCCAACGATTTAAAACTAGTCGTGTGTCATTTAGGAGGAGGGTGCAGTGTCTGTGCAATCAAAGCTGGCAGGAGCGTCGCTACAAGCATGGGAATGACACCGCTGGAGGGTTTGGTGATGGCAACCCGTAGTGGTGACATTGATCCAGCCATACCGCTCAAATTGCTGAAAATGGAAGGTTATGGAATTGATGAGTTGGAAGAAATACTCACACAGAAGTCAGGAATCTTTGGGATGACTGATGGCATCAGTGATTTTCGAGATTTAGAGTTATCGGCTTCCAGCGGTGTAGAAGCATGCCAACTTGCACTAGATGTTTTTTGTCACCAGCTTCTAAAATCAATTGGATCCCACCTTGCCATTCTGAATCAGGCGGATGCTCTGGTTTTCACGGGTGGCATTGGTGAAAACAGCACAGAGGTTAGAAGTCGAATTTGCAAATCGTTATCAAACCTTGGTGTTCAGCTGGACGCAGGACGGAACGCTTCGGTTGACTTGTCAGATGTAGAAAACCTGAAGGAAATCACGAAGTCTGAGAGTCCTTTACGCGTCTATGTGTCTCGATCCAATGAAGCGTGGGCGATTGCAAAGCTGGCAAAAGAAAAACTGATGGTTTAGTTCTTCTCCGAAAATCCGGACTCAAGCCAGCGCACGCTAAACGCGAATTTCAACAAAACAATTAGTTTTTACTCAATGGAAGCATATCAAGATGGTTGAATCGGGGACGGACAGCGATACCACAATCCAACAGCTCAAAGATTCCGTCATGGACTTTATTAAAGAGAGGGAGTGGCAGCCCTTTCACGATCCGAAAAATGTTGCGATGGCTTTAGCGTCCGAGGTGGGTGAGTTACTTGATCTTTTTCGCTGGGTAAAAAGCGATCAGGCTTTCAAATTATTGGAAGATCAAGAAACGTTAGGTTCAGTTCGAGAGGAACTCGCGGATATTGCAATGTTCATTTTTGATTTCGCAACGATTTGTGACATTGATCTGACCGAAGCTGTCAATGAAAAAATGCGATTGAACGCGAAGCGTTATCCCATTGAGAAGGCGCGAGGAATCGCAAAAAAATACAACCAATTAGGTGAGGCGCAGCAGGATTAAACCAAGATGAAACTGGATCGAGGAATATAAATTCTTCACGGTGTCAGATAGTAATCCACTTTTTGCGGTATCACTCCAAGTTTTTCATAATTGAAACCTGATTTGAGTGGTCGGTAGGGATCGATTGGATTCACGGAGCGTTTCGCGTCGATTTTCTCTGCCATGTCCAGACTCCAATAAATTGAGTTCACGAGAATGCGTCTAACACCCTCGTCCGCAAAGTCCTCTGCGGATCCCATGGTGAAGTGAAATATTTTTGTTTCAATATTCTGGTTTCCCTTCCAGTTCTTAGTCCACGCAATGGGCAACGGTTTTTTTTCGGTGTTCGGCGCTGCAGTGCGTTCAAGACTCTGCATGGGTTGACCAAGCAACAAGGTGAGGCAATCAGACGGTATCCCGGTCTTTTCGTCATGGCAACGATAGACGTCGGATGTGCCCCATGCCTCTTTAACTCCGGTGAGTATTGGATGGGTGATCTGTTCTTTCACTGGAATACCGAGTGTAGCTTCACGGTGCCACCCACCATGGTGTGCCAGGAAGGTACCGCCGAGAAGCTCACGAAGTTGAACCTTACGTTGGTCAACGACATAAGGTTTTGCGCCCCAGAATCCGTGATTAGCGGTTCGCAGGGCGATTAAGGGTTTTCCAGAGTCAAAATAATCATAGAAGTGATTCAGTTGGTCGTCGGTCAATTGCATAAACCGGGACATCCAAACCACACAATCAGCATCAGCCAATTGATGAAGTCCGGGAATTCGATGTCGCCGTGTTTTGTCCTTGAACGGGGCAGGAAGTGTTGGATCAACCAGTCCTTCAGAATTCACCGAGAAAAGAACGGTGCAATCAAATCCGTGATGAAGCGCCAACATTTTTGCGAGCATAGGCAGGGACTGCTCGCTTCGATACTCCTGCTCAGCGGCGATGAAGACAATGTGTTGATTTTCACCGGGCCCATTTTCACCCGCAAAGTGTAACCATTGCATCGAGGGTGTGTTTTCATCTGATCCAGTTGTTTGGTGAGCGGATTGTTGCGTCGCATACCTGATTACAAAGTCAGCGAGCGATTGATCCTGAAACCAGCCTGTCCACATATTGTGTCCCTGTCCCTTCATCACCTTGAGGTTGATCTTGCCCCCTAGTGCACGATATCGATCAGCAAGTAGCGAGGAGTTTTCCTGCATGGGAACTACGCGATCTTGGTCCCCGTGTAGATGAAGGATTGGAACTTGATTTCTGGCGAGCCCCT
>CAXQOB010000103.1:0-11593 GCA_964225475.1 Candidatus Nitrosopumilus sp.
TGTCCAGAGGGTTGTCCAGAGGGTTGTCCAGAGGGTTGTCCAGAGGGTTGTCCAGAGGGTTGTCCAGAGGGTTGTCCAGAGGGTTGTCCAGAGGGTTGTCCGTCCGGGGTGGCAGGTGGTTGCGAGCCACGGCCCGGGGTGGTCGAAGAGGATGGGTTTTGCTGACCCGTCGCGTCCGACGTGTCGCCCGCGGGATTCTGGTCGCTGTCACGTTGAGGCATTACTTCCTCGTTATTTCGATTTGCACCCTCCGGCTGTTCCGCGGATTGACGCTGGTTTTCACTCTGCCCCCTTTCGGTTGCAGCGTTCGCGTTCATGGATCCGCTCTCTTCGTCACTGCCAACACCTTGCGATGGCTGGCTACCGGTAGCCGGGCCAGCTGGTGGTGTTGACCTATTGTCGGTGTTCTGCGTTTGCTGGCCATTTTGCTCGGCGTTTGCCTGCCTGTTCTGATTGATTTCATTTTGTAGTTCAGAATCCAATTGTTCGAGCTCTGAGAGGGCCGTTTGCAATGCCCGAGTTTCATCGCCGAGTACGCTTTCTGCCGCACGATCAACCCCTTCTTTTAAGGTTTCAATGCCTTCGGTCGCACTTCGAGTGAGGTCCTGTGCTTGAGGGGAGAAACCTCTTTCGAGTAGAGAGGCAGATTCCTCAAGCTTTTGTTGCGTCTGACGCTGGCGTGACTCTCGAAATGCTTCATAAAGGCGTTGAGCAAGTAGAGGTTCTGCTTCCTCGGACTCTTCGACAGTCATCTGCATCGACTCAAGAAGGTTGTCCAGTTCTTGGGCTTGTTCCTGTAATTCCTTTGTAAGGTCGTCTCGTGCTTTATCTGGACGTAAGCCCGATTGTTGGGTTGGGTTGTCCTGTTCGTTCAGTCGGTTCGCGATGTCCTGCTGGCGATTGTTTATTGCGGTGGCGTCCTTCTGAAGCTCTCGCATTCTTTCGTTGAATTGGCCAGATGCGCGTTGCCGGAACTCGTCACGCATTTCCTCGAGTTCTCTTTCCGCCCTTCGTCCCGATGTCAGTGCCTCGGAAGCGTTATTTTCCTGTAGCTGCTCGCTAGCTTGACGGATCTGCTCACGGGTGGATTCAAGCTGTTCCGAAGCTTCAGCCATTTCCGGTTGGTTTGAGTTTTGCTGCATCCTTTCCGACAGTTCATCGGTTTCACGCAATAGGTCTTCCTGCTGCTCTCTAAGGCGTTTCAGTTGGCGTTCTGCTTCATCTTTGTCCTCCGTCTGATCTTCCATCTCGATCGCGGTTTGGAGTTCGGATATCGCGTCATTGAGATCTTGCTGTCTTCTCGCTAGATCTCGTAGCCGGTTTAATACCTGACGCGTCTCCCGTTCTTGTTCGCTGTCCTGATTCGCTTGTTCAGCTTGGCTTTCGGTTTCGTAGCGATCCTCTTCCTGTTCCAACTCAAGGTCATCCAGTTGTTGTTGCCGGCGATTCTGTGAGCGGTTGCTCTGCGGAGACGATGATTGTTGTCGGGACTGCGAGACTTCAAATTCCCGTGCCCTCAATTTCAAAAGGCTTGAGTAGGCCACCGTCTCGGTCTGAAGAGCAGATCTTAGTGCTTCGGAGTTCGGGGATTCTTTTACTTCGGCGAGTGTCTCAATTGTCTGATTCATCGCATCGATTGCTTGTTCAACGAAACGACGGGATCGATCATCGTTGAAAGATTCGGCCAATGTAGTTGTTTGGTCGAGTGCGTCAGATTGAGAGTCGATAACTAATTGGACGTCGTTAGTGAATGCGGTCTGGTCGGCTCTCGCATCCTGCTCTCGTAGTAATCTCCAGGTTGCGTTGATAATTTCTTTTTGGAGGTTCGCGAGCTCCTCGGCCTGCTGTCCGTTCTGGTTACCCTGCTGTTGTTGCTGCTGAGCTTGTGCGGCAGCGCTCTGTTCAGATGCCTCTCGAAAGATTTCTTCAAAGGGACGCACCTCCGCGAAGAATAGGTCGCTTTCAGAGCGTCGAACCGTCCCATCGGGGCCATAGTCCTCTGCCCAGAAATGATAGGTGAGGAGGTCGTCTGGTGCCGCTGTTAATTTCTCGAAGGAAACTAGGTGTTCACCTGTGGTTTTCGTTCCCTTTGCAATTGTTTTTCCTAGAACGATGTCCTTTGGTTCGGTGTCTGCAAACGTGTAGGAGATGCCAAATTGTAGAATGCCAAAATCGTCGATGAATTCTGCAGCGATGGGGAACTCTTCAAGCGGAGAGACCGAGGAATCACCTGCAAGAGTTGGCTTCAATGAGGCGGGTTGATTCTCAATGACTCGAGCAATCAGCTCCGGCGGATACTTGTTTCTTCTTCCGTCAGGGTCTTCCAAGATCAGGCGATAACGCTTCGTCGTGTCGAGCTCCAAGTCTGTTGCAAATAATGAGTCTTGAGTTGGATCGCGAGTTAGCTCAACGCGTTCCCCTGTCTCTTCATTGACAAGCAATGCTTGTTGGACCGGTTTGTTTAGGTAGCACTGCCAGGTAACGGTCGAGCCTTCAACTGCGGAGACTCGAATCGTGTCTTCTATTTCTTTAACGCCTAGCTCGGTGTAATCAGGGTATTGGATGATTGCGTTACTTTTGACGAGTTCTGGATGTCGGTAGACCGAGTTTCGATAGTAGTCACTCTTTATGTTGATTGTGCTAACTTGGTAGTTAAACGACTCAGTGATATTGGGTATCACGACGCCGAGGACGGGGTCGTTAAGGTTACGAATCATCGGAAATTCATCGGCTTTACCGCTCGATGTTTCGATCTGCAGTAGAGCATTCTCGGGTACCGTTGTAGTAAACCTCGCGGTGATCACTAATGAGCTGCCGTACTCAACTGCGGTCTCACCTGGCTCGACGGTGATCGCAGGGTTGCCGGAATAGATACCGCCATCGGCGGTTGCGACGCGTGCTGCCGGGGTTTGGATCAGGGAGGTATCCCAAAAGGACCAGTAGCAGAAAACAATGGCAGATACGGCACAGGTGTTAGAAAACGCGATTTGACCTCGCGAGATCACGCTGGGCCATCGGTTGTTCTTTGCGTGCTCAACGGTTTCGCGCAGTAACTCAGCCTCTAGAAATGTCTCGGGGGTTTCTTTTACCTCAACAGCCGTCAGAAGCCTCTGGTTTAGATCCGGAAAGCTCCGTTCAATTCTTTTGCCAAGTTTCCTTCGATTGATTCGGAAAGTCTTTGCACATACCTTCAGGATGAGGCTTGAAACGAGTGACGCTATTGCAAGAAACGTAACCGCAGAAGTGGAGTTAATACGTCCGCTGTTCACCGGCTTCTGAATCAGCAAGCTGGTGATCCCCAAGATGAGCATCAGCAGCGTTATCCATCGAATGAACTGTAATTGGCGATGCCGCTTCTCAACCAATTCTATTTGCTTTTCTAACTGCTCAAACATGTTTTGATCCGAGAAACAGGTTGGTTTGCGCGGGTAGGTTCTATCGTTAAAAGTTCTGGTGACTGTCGATCGTGGCACAGCTAACGCTGATTGTTTGTGTCTGCTTGCCTGTCGGTTTGCAGGAGTCCGGAGATCAGGTTCTCAGAGAATAGTAGAAGCAATGCGGCGACTAGCATCCACTGCCATATTCCCTGGCTTTTTTCAAGCTCTTGATCTTTGAGTTGGCGTTCACGGATCCGGGCATTTGCTTCCGTTTCGAGCTTTCCAATTTGAACCCCAAGCCGTTCGAAGTCTTCACTGTCCAATGGTTTCGTCTGACTCTCACTCGCTCTAACGTTGACCGCGAAGGTCTGGCGACGATCTTGATCGAAGTGTTGATAAATACCCGGTTCTGTGATGAATTTACCGTCTGATTTTGCTTTGAAATTGGTTGTTTCACCCGCATCGTTAGAGAGTTTTGCGGTCTCGCTGTGTGGGAATGGGACAGGGTCGCCGACGGCCACACTCTGTGGGTCGGCAGGCTCGATTTTGTCGCTGATGATCGAATCAATAAGGGGAAGGAATTTTGTAGATAGTGCAAACTGACTTTCTTCCGGTTGCCAGCCAAACGCAAAGAGGACCAAGCTTCCGAGGCCTTGCTTGGTTTCGATGATGGCTGGGGATCCATCGTCAAAACTTGCAAGAACTTTTTCGGTAGCCTGCAGACCGGTTAGATTGCGATGATTCCAGAATTTGATTTTGGAGAAATCACTGAATTGCGGTTCAGAAACATTCTGAAAGAAGCGGTGGGAATAACGGATATCGGTAAGCATCGAGTAATCGGACATCTCAGATTCTTCGCTGGTGAGTGACATCCCACCAATTTGATTTACGTTCTGCAGGATCTGATTGCAGGTCTGGCTATCGCCGAGAACAAATAGAACTGTCCCACCTGAGTCGACGTACTGCCTTACCTTTGCGTACTGATTGGAGGCGAGCGGTTTCGCAATCACTACCAACGGCACGTTTGCAGAGTCCAATGAGTTTAGTTGAGACCCTTCGCTTGGCCGAAAGCTGATGCTTCGCGACTCGGTGTTGAGAGGGAGGATCTTGAGATAGTAGAAAAGATCGTTTCTCAAGTCCTCATTCAGGTCCCCAAAGAAAAGTGCCTCCGTTTCGATGGGTTTCGTGGTCACGAAGTAATGTCGGTTGTCAAATTCAGCACCATCGCCCTCGACGGTGACTGCTACGACATCTGCAGTCGGACTTGGAAGGTTCACTACCCGAGTTCGGCCCGGCGGGATTGTCAGCATCTCGCGGTTAACTTGCCGCTCGTCCCTGTTGAGCCAAGAGATTTGAAATTCGTTGAGATTCGAATCTTCAGTGTTGTCGACTCGTACCCGAACCTGGTTGGATTTTCGATCGTCCTTTGTGACCTTCAGAAGAGTGACGCTCGCGTTCCCATTGGTTTTGGGGATCACCGGTCGAAGGTCGAGTGTTAGTTGTTTCGGCCAGGCGTAGGCTTGTAGCGACTCGAGGTTAGAGCCCTGTTGAAGATCGCTGATAACGATGATTTGGGCGGATGGGGTAACGCTTGCGTTTAGCGTTTCATCGTCCGAGTTGATGTCGTTCCTCGTTCCGCCACCGCTGGGTTCCGTCATAGCGAGTTCTGACGTGAATTGAATTGCTGTTCCAAGTGCTGTGGCTTTGGACGTTGCTTGTAACTGTTTGGCTGACTGGATGATCAACTGTCGGTGAGTATCGAGTGTCCCTGCCATTGCATCATTAAAATCGACTTCAAGTGTCGGTTCTTCATCAAAGCTGATCAACGCAACCTGATCATTCGGTTGGAGTTCATCAAGCGTCTTTTCAAGGGCATCGATGGATGCAACCCACAATCCGTCGCGTTTCATGCTGGCGCTGGTGTCTAATAGAATTGCAATTCGTCTGCCAGGATTTGCGACGTTTGTTTGGTCCTCACTCCGCAGAAAGGGGCGAGCGAATGCGAGTGCAAGAAGAGCGATTGCGGTGATGCGAATGAGTAGAAGTAACCAGTTGGTGATCCGGCTTCGTTTCGTTAACCGCGGTGGAGTGGGGGAAAGGAAAATGAGGGAACTGAACTGCACACTGCCTTTTGGCTGCCTGCGAATTAGATGAAGCACAATTGGGCCTGCGATTGCGAGTAGACCAAGAGCGTAAAGTGGAGCAAGGAGACTCATCCGTTCCCCCCGATGTTGGCGACCCCGTCCAAATCACTTGATTCGCTGAGTTTTCGTCTGGTGGTCCGATGTTTATGTTTTTTCCTATCCCTTGTTTGTTGCGAGATTAGCTCGTGTAATGCGGAATCAAGTGGTTGCTCGGTTGTGACTTCAAAAAGGTCAATACCTAAGTCAGAACACATTGTTTGCAAATTGGTGCGATGTGACTCAAAGGATTCCTGATAAGCGGCTTTTGCGTTCATAGGATCGATGAACACTTCCTCGCCAGATTCCATGTCGACCACCATGCTTGGTGATTGAATCCCGAAATTCATCTCTGATGGATCGAGGACCCGAATAACGAAAACCTGATGTCCTCTGGCTCTGAGGAAGGAGAAGCCGGATGCGAGGGCTTCGATTGGAGTCAGAAAATCAGAGACGAGCACGATCAGTCCACGACGTTTGGCTAAGGAAGAAACCTCTTCAAGTGGTCGAACCATGTCGGTGTCTTTCCCACGAGGCGATCGCGCCAAGGACGCCATGATTCTTCTGAGCTGGCCGTTGGTGCGTGTTGGTGGGTGATAATCCCGTATCGATTCGTCAAAGGTTAAAAGTCCAACGCTATCCCTTTGCGAGGTCAGGTAGTAAGCAAAGGTCGCTAACAGAGTTTGCGCGTAGTCTGCCTTGGTGTATTGCAGTGATCCGAATTCCATTGATCGACTTTGGTCAAACAACAGCGTGCACTGACGATTGGTCTCGTCGTCAAACTTTTTGATGTAGTACCGATCACTGCGTGCGAAAAGCTTCCAGTCGAGGTTGCGTAGGTCATCCCCATGCGAATAGGACCGATACTCTCTAAACTCAACGGAATTGCCATGAAACGGGCTTCGGTGTAACCCACTGTAATAACCTTCGACGACCGTCTTGGCCCGCATCTGCAGGTTCTTGATTCGCATCAAAGCAACGGGGTCCATTGTGGCAATGGCGTTGGCTTTGGGGTCAGTAGTGGAGGCACTGGACATGCAAAGCTCACGCGGTAAGTGTGTCCACAAGTTGATCAATTACCGTCTCAACGGTGACGCCCTCCGCCTCAGCCTTATAGCTAAGAAGCACTCGGTGGCGTAGCGTTGGTTTGGCGATTGCTGTGATGTCATCACTGGTCACGTGCGAGCGGCCATGAAGAATCGCTCTTGCCTTACCGGCGAGGACAAGTGTCTGAGCTGCTCGTAACCCTGCGCCCCAACTTACCCAGTCATTGATGAAGCCAGGGGTGCCTTCGCGGTTCGGACGCGTTGATGATGCCAGCGTGACCGCATAGTTCGCTACTTCCTCTGCAATCGGTACGCGACGAACGAGTTGGTGAAATTGAAGGAGGTCTTCCGCCGCGAAGATAGCTTCGATTTTCTTTGTCGCTTCGGACGTGGTTTGCAGAACGACGGCAAGCTCTTGTTCGGGAGGCAGGTAGTCGATCATGATGTTGAACATGAATCGATCAAGCTGTGCCTCGGGAAGTGGGTAGGTGCCTTCCATCTCAATTGGGTTCTGTGTCGCCAGAACAAAAAACGGGGCGTCTAACTCGTAACGTTTCCCAGCTGCGGTTACCTGATGTTCCTGCATCGCCTCCAGGAGTGCGGCTTGAGTCTTGGGTGGAGTTCGGTTGATTTCATCAGCAAGGATGACGTTAGCAAAAATTGGACCTTTGACAAACTTGAGTCGCCGTTCTCCGTCTTGGTTTTGCTCAAGAATTTCAGTTCCGGTGATATCCGCAGGCATCAAGTCAGGGGTGAACTGTATCCGCTGAAAATCTAGATGGAACACCTCGGCGACGCTCCGTACCAACAGCGTTTTTGCAAGCCCTGGTGCTCCGGTGATCAAGCAGTGACCGCCAGTGAATAAGCAGAGAAGTAATTGCTCAATGACATCGTCTTGTCCGACGATGGTCTTCGAGAGTTCAGCGCGTATTCTGTCTCGTCCCTCCCTGAGTTTCGCGACCATTTCAGCTTCTTGATCAATCGACATGGCTGCGTTTTGCATAAGACTTCCATACGCTTTCGTTTCAATCGAGTCTCAAATAACGAGTTCGGTACCCGTCAGGACTCAACGGTTGAGCTCACAAGTATACCGGAGCCTGATTGGATTAGGTAACCAAGCGCGTACCGTCGAACTGTGACTCATTTCAAAAGGGTTTCCCCATTGGCGGGGTTAGGGTCGAAGGGACATTGCGGTGCGGTGTTCGCGGATGCGAGGTGTTTTTCCGAGAGTTTTCAGGGTGCTCCGCGTGGTGGTTTTGGAAGCTGGGGCGGATGTTGGTACACGGATTTACGTGGGAACGATTCATGTCACAGTCGCTGGGAAATCAACGCGTCCGTCGGGTGCGTCATTCGTACCAAGTGGGAGAGCGCGGTTTCGCGTCGCCGGCGTTCGTCGCCATTTGAGGCGTGATCAGCGTGAGATGAAGGGGCCCGCAAGAAAGGATTGGTTCACGACGTCAGGTTGTCGAGTGTTTTCCGCATGTTGTCCATGCTTTCAACGACAAGTGTTTCGATACCGGGTGTGTAATCGAAAACTTCGACGCTTGTCCAACCACGGTAATCGATTTCCTTGAGTGCACGGAAAATTGGGGTGAAGTCGACTTCGCCCATTCCGGGGCCACGTCGGTTGGGGTCATTCGCATGGAAGTGGATCATCGCTGAAGCATTATCGCGGATGATTTGATCAATAGGGATTCCTTCATCGCTCATTGCTTTGACATCGAGGTGCAGTTGGATACTTGGGTGGCCGATCTGATCGATCAGAGTTCTTGCATCAGAAGCATGGTTGAGAAAATTACCTTCTTCACGCCCAAGTGGTTCGACAGCGATTTGGACGCCGGTGTTTTCGAGCGTTGGCGTGACAGATGCCAAAACCTTTGCGGCGCATTCCATCGCGGAATCCATCGACTGTCCCTCAGGCACATTGCGTTGTTGGGGTGAACCAAGCACCATTACTTTACCGCCCAGATCCCGGCATAGCTCTGCAAGTTGTTCTAGGTACGACGCGGTCGACTTTTGTACCTGTTCCTCTTGACTGGTCAGATAGAAACCCTCTGTCTTTGCCAACAGCCAGTGTAGTCCAATGATTTCCAAGCCAGCTTGTTCGACCTGTCTTCGATAGTTTTGTCGCGCTTGCTGGTCGAAGTTGCGGATGTCGTCACTGAGCATAAATGGTGCAACCTCCCATCCGGTATAGCCGGTCTCTCTTGCGAGTTTCAGAGCGTCGGATAAGTTCCAGTCTCCAAAGGTTTCATTGCAGATTGCAAATTTCATGGACTTGCTTTTTGAGTGTGTTGGGATTTAACAAGATCTAGTTCGAGCTTATCAATTGTTTCAAGGTCCTGCTTGGTTTTTCGACAGCTGATTACTTTGAACGTAATGAGAGTCCAATTGTTCCGGTAAGTGTTGTCGATGAAACGAAATCCACCAAGTGCTCGCCTCTTACGGTGACCAACCGAAATAAAAACTTCTACGTCATGTCTGTCGGAGGGACATCAGTCTAACAGCAGAGCTTTGAGTTGACTCTTGTGATTGACTCTTGGTACTCGATGGCGTTGCGTCCCTTATCGGTTGTCGTTGCAGAATGGCTCACGGCGTGAAGTAATCGCACAGGTGTGGTGATAGGACATCGATTCTGAGTCTGCTCGCGAGCGACTGGATTCGCTTCTGGTTTGGTATCCACAGCGGTAATTCGTGATGCAGCTTTCATGCGCTCATGTCTTGATGGTTTCCAAAATTGGATGCCGGGTATGATGCCGGGTATTCGGTGCGCAGTGACATTTCCGTAAGAGGCGAGCCGGGGGTTCCGCAAGAACCGTGGGGTTCGGAAGAACAGCCCCGTGGAGCGTTGGTGGTTGACTCAGTGTTTTCACGCGTCGCTCGTTGAGTCGACACTTAGTGAGACCAGAGTTAAATCGTCCCCATGGTGGTCTTTCGAAGGCTGCAAATCCGCATTTAGTCGCATGAAAAAGGTTGGTGCAGGCTATTGGCTAACTGGTGCGAGTTTTACCGGGTTCGGAATCGGTATTTTGATGGAACGAGAACGTGGTACAGAGCTCCAAACGGCACCTGAAGATTGCCTGGATTGCCCAGGTTTCCCATTGTTGAGACATCGATGGCATTCACTCCGAATACTTTTAAAATTGCCCAATTTTTTGAGAGGTTTTTGGAAGGCCACAAGTCATTGATAGCAACCGGCGTTAAGTCTCATTACTTCAATAGCTTAGGGCGATGGACCATTAGATTTTCAACGACTTGTTGAACGTTTCTCATCGTGCGTAACACGTTGGGGTTTCATTAGTTAGGTGCTCTGCGGAAATTGTATTTGACATACAAATTTTGAACCGTAAGATTTCGCCCCTGTCACCCACATATAGTGGTCTAGCGGTTGGTTCCAACTACTGGTAGTGTCGCGAGGGTCCGAAAGGGATATGAATCGTTTTCGCGTGGTTTCGCCGCGTTTTTCGGACTTAATAGGATACGGCACCCCCCACACGGGCGATCTTTTTCACGCTTATCAACAACAAAATTGGTTATGGATAGTGCTTCGCGAGGATAGCGAGTAGCCCTTGGCATTATTCAGGCCCACGGATGAAACCATCAGGAGTCTTAGAGCTATGGCCACGGTTCTTACTGCGCAATCTTCAAGTGATGCTACAACAGATCCCGCGTTAGAGAAGGTAAACAACGAACACGGCGTTGAATACGCCAGGCAGCGTTTCGGCAAAAAGCTTCGAGAGGCTGGTCAGGGTTTGACAATCGATGCAACGTTTTGCCCTGACAACGGCGAAACGCCATTTGCAACGGCACAGTGGGAACTAAGGAGCGCCGCCATCAAGGACGAGAGTGGCAACGCGCTTTTTGAGCAGACCAACTGTGAAATTCCAACGACTTGGAGTCAACTTGCAACGAATGTCGTTGTCTCAAAATACTTTTACGGTGACCCCAACAACCTGGAAGAGCGTGAGCGGAGTGTTCGCCAACTCGTACACCGCGTTACTCGGACAATTAGCGACTGGGGACTCGAGGATGGTTACTTTGATTCCCCTGAGGACGGTGAGCGTTTCTATCGTGACCTGAGCTGGTTATGTCTACATCAGCACGGTGCATTCAACAGTCCGGTTTGGTTTAACGTCGGCCTGCATGCTCAATACGGCGTTGTGGGCGACAAATGCAACTGGCGATGGAACGTTGAGACTGAGCATACCGAGCAACCAGAGAATCCGTATGAATTCCCACAGGGTTCCGCCTGCTTCATTCAAAGCGTCGATGACAACATGGAAGACATCATGCGTCTGGCTTGCTCAGAGGCGATGTTATTCAAGTTTGGCAGCGGTACCGGCACCGATCTCTCCACCATTCGTTCACAGCGAGAAAAATTGTCAGGCGGTGGCACACCGTCTGGTCCTCTGTCGTTTATGAAGGTTTACGATTCGATTGCCGGTGTGGTGAAGAGCGGTGGCAAAACACGTCGTGCTGCCAAGATGCAGTCCCTGAAGGTATGGCACCCAGATATCCTTGAGTTCATTGAATGCAAGTGGGGTGAAGAGCAAAAGGCGCACGCATTGATTCGGGAAGGCTACGAATCCAACTTCAACGGCGAGGCCTACAGCAGCGTCTGTTTCCAAAATGCGAACTTATCCGTACGTGTGACCGATGATTACATGGAAGCTGTACGGGATGAGAAAGCGTGGCAGACCCGATGGGTGAGCGGAAAGTGCGATGAAGGTGCACCGTCCTACGACGCGAAGGAATTGCTGACGAAGATGGCCGAGTGTGCGTGGCACTGCGGTGACCCCGGAGTTCAGTATGACACCACAATTAATCGGTGGCACACCTGTCCAAACAGTGGGGACATCAACGCATCGAATCCGTGCAGTGAGTACATGTTCTTGGACAACACAGCATGTAACCTCGCTTCGATCAATTTGATGAAGTTCGCAAATGACGATGGAACGTTCGATGTTGAACGCTACCGTGCAGCATGTCG
>CAXQOB010000104.1:0-4384 GCA_964225475.1 Candidatus Nitrosopumilus sp.
TGTCGGGAAATGGCATCTTGGTTGGAATTGGCCTGGCGAGAGTCCTTCAGTGATGACTGAAACTCGTAACGGTCAAAAAAACAAACGTTGGGATTTCTCAAAAGCCATTCGTGGTGGCCCGATTGATCGAGGTTTCGACGATTACTTTGGTGTCGATCTCCCAAACCTACCGCCTTTTACCTGGATTCGAGATGATCGTGTCGCAATCCAACCGACGGAGGTCTATAAAAACGATCTTACGGTCAAGGACTTCATGCCCAAGGGGTTTGCCGGCTCGCCCGTCGCTCCCAACTGGAAACTGGATGCGATCCTGCCGGAGATTACTCGAGAGGCGGTTAAACGCATTCATCACTTATCGCGCGCGGAGAAGCCATTCTTTTTATTCTTCTCGCAGACATCACCGCATGAACCGGTTTCTCCATCAAAGGAGTTTCGCGGCAAAAGTGGGATTGCTCCAATCGCCGACTTCGTGATGGAGACGGATTGGTCAGCCGGTCAAGTCATCAAAGCAGTTGATGACGCAGGGATCGCAGATAACACAATCATTATTTTTACAGCAGATAATGGACACTCTCATTACACGGGTTGGCAGGCTTTGGTGGACGCGGGGCATCAACCCAGCGGACCGTACCGGGGACACAAGGGTGACGTCTGGGAGGGTGGGCATCGTGTTCCGCTTGTGATTCGATGGCCCGGAAGCGTCCCACCAGCGACAAGCAGTGATCGATTGATTTCTCTGACCGACCTCTTTGCAACAGTTGCTGATCTGGTTGGAACTGCAATGCCGGAAACGGGCGCGGAAGACAGCGTTAGTTTTCACCCATCTCTTGTCGGGGCGGTCGGAGAGAAGCCTCGCGCGCCGCTGGTGAGTCATTCCAATCATGGTGAATTCGCGATTCGCAGTGGCGATTGGAAGCTTGTATTCCGAAATCGGGGAGGATTGGAACCGTCGAGGGGTAAAGAACGCATTTTGGAATTGTATGACCTCAAAACAGACCTTGCCGAGGAGAAGAATCTGGCATCACTACGCCCTGATTTGGTGAAATCGCTGAGGGCAGAGCTGGATGCCCTGGTTGAAAATGGTGCAACTCGCGAAGTGTCCAACGCCAAGAATGACAGCAGGGTTCAGGTTGATCGTACGCAAATCAAGCGATGGGCAGAACCGAATTGAGGGATTCAGGTGTCCGGCTTATCGTAAGGATGTGCATTTTTTCTTTGTTAGGTTTACAATGATCCTTCAGCTTCTCTGAGCGACGCTAACGAGTTGCGTACGCGTTCGTCTTGTATTGATAAAGCATTTGACGTTTAGACTGAACAGGGAGTGGTTTGTGTTCTTTCGCATTCATCGAATCGTAAGTGGGCTAGCGATTGTCGTTGTGCTGGCCGAAGTGGTTTCATCGCAGACGAAACCAGATACCGTTGAAAAGGCATTTGAGCTATCTCGTGCCACGGGGCGACCGATCTTTGTAATGGCCGGTCGCGAAACCTGACCGCCTTGCGTTGCGTTGCTGGATCGACTTCAAAATGACCGATCCCTTGCAGCGTTTGCGGGACAGTTTGTTTCGCTAAAGATCGTCACAGACAATAACCCTGATTGGGCGCAGTGGTCGCGAAAGTATCCGATGACTGGCAATGGGATACCGCAGCTCTACGTGGTGCGTGCGGATGGCGAGCAGTTGTACGGGGGCGCAGGTTCATTGCCGGGGGAGGCGTTACCGCAGATGCTACGCGCAGCGGTCTCCCGTTCTGGTAGGACGTTCAGCCTACAGCAGGCGGGCTTTCTTGGTGAAACCGTTCGGTCGGTGGGTGAAGCGTTGAGCGACGGGGATCGTTTGCGTGCCGGGGTTTTACTCGCTGAGCTCAATTCCTTGGGATCACCGAACAAGCTAAATAGCTACGCCCTGCCCGCCCTCAAGGCCAAAGAATATTTTGAGGCTTTGAGAAAGCAAATCGATGACTCTGTTGATGACGCGCAGAGCAATTTAGAGCAGACGGAAGTCGAAGATGTGTTGCAGCATGCTTTGACGCTCCATGAGGCACAAGCTGTTCTCAGGCTCTTTGTTGATTGGAAGGGGGATGTTAATGGCGTCACCCGAGAGGTTTCCACGCGAGGCGAATTGGATGCACCTTTGGAGCAGGCGGAGGCTATCACGAAAGCTAGGATCGCCGCTGCTTCGCCCACTCCTCGATTACGCAGTCGTGCGGAGAGTTTGTATGCCGCAGTTCTTCGTAAGTATGTTGGCACTGCGGCGGAAAAAATCGCTCGAGAAGAACTTGAAAAGCTCAGCCCCGAGTCGAAGTACCTTGAGATGGGGGAAACACCACAGGGGCGCTCTCAAGCAGGGAGTCGTCCAGATGGTTTACGAACTTGGGCGACAAAGGCGGGAGATTTCAGAACCCGTGCAACGTACTTGAAGCAGGCAGGCGGTAAAGTTCAGCTTCTCAAGGAGAATGGGGAAACGATCGTGGTTGACATTGAAATACTCAGTGATCAGGATCGTCAGTTTTTAGAGTCAATGCGTCCTGGCAATCAGTGATTGCTCCGCGCCCTTTCTTGGTGACTGCGTGGAACCGGACGAATTCATAGCCGCGAGCGGGACGCCTACAAAGAAAGCGGACGTTGCAAGCAGTAAAGGATTGGTGTTTTCCATGAAAGATTTGCAGCCCTACATTGAAGCGGTTGAGCAATTTGAGATCGATCCGGGTGAGAAACGATTGACGTTCGTTGACCGGTTGGCGCGTGAGAACAACTGGACCCGAGATTTTTCGGCCCGCGTGGTATTGGAATACAAGCGATTCTGCATACTGGCCATGCGAGCGGGGCATCGTGTGACACCGAGTGAGTTTGTTGATCAGGCATGGCACCTTCATCTGACTTACACGAAGTCGTATTGGCAGCGTTTTTGTCCAGATGCACTCGGTGGCCAATTGCACCACGAACCGACCGAAGGAGGCCAGTCGGAAGGTGAAAAGTTTTTTGATTGGTATTCAGAAACGCTGAAGAGCTACGAGCGACTATTTGGTGAAAAGCCGCCTAAGGCGATTTGGCCAGTGCCTGAGGATCGGTTCGCTCATGCAGGAGCTTGGAAATGGGTGAATGTGGGTCGATCCTGGGTGATTCCAAAGCCCGCTTTAAATCTTCGCTATTTGATGCTGGGTCTGTTGTGTGCAGTGGCGATGGTGATCGGATGTATCCCTCAGTCAACATCGAGCATGTCGCTAGCTGTTGTTGGAGGAAATCTGAGTATCCCAGACGTCTTGATGGTGTGTTTGGTCATCTCGAGTGTAGTCCTTTGTGGTTGGGGTATCTATCAGCTCGAGAAGAAGAAGAAGGAAGCCACGCTCATCGAGGATGAAAAGAAATCCAGCTGTGAATTGGTTGACCTAGACATTGACCAGATCTCGGTGCTCAAAGGTGGCGCCAGAAGATTGGCTCAGATCAGTCTCACACGTCTTTGTGTTGATGACCTGATCACCGTCAAAAAGAAGAGGTTTACTGGGAGACAATTGGCTGTCGTCGAGGGTGCACAGGCGGAGGGCAAGAAATTGACCGGACTGGATCGACAGTCCTTTTTGGAAGTCAGTCACGGCGCGTCCCTCGATTCTCTGATGAAACGGGTGAAAGTGTTCCGAGATTCCATTGAAAAGGAGCTGCGGGTGGTTTCTCTTCGACGAACTCCAAAGACTGTGGTTTCGTCAAGGGATTTTTTGATGCTCGCCATATTGATGGTGGTAGCAGTGGGTTCCATCGGTCTATTGTTGAGCGGTTTTCGCTTCAATGTGCTCGATCAAAAACTCGCCTTTTACGTAGGTGCTGCGTCCTGTTTGCCACCGCTGTTGCATTTTATTTGTCTCTGCACGTACAAGGTCCCCGAGGGCAACACTTTGGCAGGACGTGAGATCCTTCGGGAGGTTGAATCACTGTGGTCGGCGGATGAGCAAAGCGGCTTAGCTGGTGAGAAGTTACAAGTCCTTCGCTCGGTTGCTTTGAAGGGAACCAAAGCGTTTCCGGAGTCTGAGGAGGGGCATCATGGCGATGTGCTGTTTATTGTCCCGGATTCTAGCGCCTCAGGTGATTACTCCGGTGACGGTGAAGGCGGTTGCGGCGGCTGCGGTGGTTGCGGCGGTTGCGGCGGGTGCGGTGGGTGCGGTGGCTGCGGTGGATGAGAAGCGCTTGTCTCGTCTCATGTGAATCCGAGCCTACTTGGTCGAAGGCAACCAAAACTCTATTTTGGCTTGCAGTCGGTACCGCGGCCAAATGAACCGAGTCATTATTTAATTACTATTCCTTTTCGTTTGCGTGTTGTTCATTAAGAAAATAGTTTGTTCATTGATGTGTGTGATTCAGTTGGCATCCGTTTTTGGGGACGAAGCGCGGCCGAAC
>CAXQOB010000105.1:0-12970 GCA_964225475.1 Candidatus Nitrosopumilus sp.
CTTCTACCAATCGCGTAACCGAGTAACTTTCGACTGAATTGTGTCAGGAACTCCTCTCCACGTTGATTCAATAAATAGCTTTGCAGTTCACTGATGCCGTTGATCTTTGTGCCGTCAGTGAGGATGGCGCGTGTGTCCCGATCGGTGCGGAGTCGTCCAATAGGATCAAAGCTTTCAAGGGCAAAGCCAAAGGGGTCGATGCGGCGATGGCATCGTGAGCAAGCGGGGTCGCTACTGTGCTGTGCGGTGAGTTCCCGTTCCGTCAAACCCTGTGGGGGCGTTTCGGGTAGTGGAGGAACATCCTTTGGTGGTTTGGGAAGTTGCTCGCCTAACAAGGTTTCACTGATCCAGTGGCCACGTAAGATAGGACTGCTCCTGGAGGCACCGCTTTGTTGTGCGAGCGTCGCTGCAAAGCCGAGCACTCCCCCACGACCGATTTGTTTCACACCATGAATTGGATGCCATGTTGGCTCGTTATCATCGATTCCATAATGTTTTGCCAACGATGAGTTGACAAAGGTCATCTCGGATGAGATGAGTTTCAAGGGTGACTGTTGATTTTGTAGTAGGTGAATCCAGAATCGCGTGACTTCCTCTTGCATGTCTGCTCTCAAGTCGCGAAACGTAGGGAAGTGACGATGGCTTTTTTCATCCGAGATTTCAAGGTTTCGAACACCAAGCCATTGGCAGCCAAATTCTGTCGCAAGACGTCTAATCTTGGGGTCTTGGATCATCCGCTTCGTCTGCGCAATAAGTTGCTTTGGATCTTTTAGTTCGCCACGTTGTGCGACTTGGTAAAGCTCGTCATCCGGGCAGGAAGACCACAGGAAATAACTGAGGCGATTGGCGAGTTCCCAGTCCGATACCGGTCTGATTGGTCTCTGGTTGATTTGATTTGCGGTTGATGCCGGCTTGTGGTTGATTTCCAGTCGGTACAGGAAATCAGGAGCAACGAACAATCTCGCAATGAGTTGCCTAATCGATGGTTCGTGCTGTAGCCCCTGTTCTCGGAATCGAGTGTACAGATTCGTCAGTTCCTTTTTTTGCTTTTCACCAGTGGGCTGTCTCCAAACTCGGTCTGCTAATTCGATGACTTGCTTGAGCTGTGCCTGTTCAATTTCGGGTAGTGCTTTCTCGTAGAGTTTGACCGCTTCCTCTATTGGTGTTCGCATCGGTTCAAAGGCACTTGGGTCCGCATCCTGAGTCGCATACTGCCACAGCTGATCGAAGGCATCACGTTGTCTGTATGCGTGACGACTGACAAACCATAGTTCTTCCCAGTGCTGGTTGAGTTCGCGAGTTTCCTCGCCGGTGAGCATCAAGTTTTGTAACTCGATATCTTCCCGGTGCATGAGAGTCAATGTTACTACCTCATCAACCGGAACGATTCGAGTGTAACAAAGAGCAGGGGGAAACAACTTCTGGAAATCGTCGATTGCGTTTTGTATTCGAACCGCTGCTGGACCCTTTGGGTGAACAAGAACAGGAAGGTCTGAAACCATCACGGGTTGACCTGCAGTCCAAGAGGTTCCGGGTGTCTGAGATGCAGGAATCACATTTCCGGCAAGCAGGGATTTTTCTGGCAGAACCGGATGCGTCACGACTTGAATTTGAACACTGCCCTCGCCGTCGGGATTTGGAAGAATCGCGACGTTTGCAGTAAAGTTTGCCTTTTCAATCACTTCATTTGGTATTTCATATTCCATCACCGAGGAAGCGTGTTGCTCGATGGGCATGGGTGACGCCTTTGTTTTGGCTAACGCCATCTCCAGCCAAGGGAAGGGGCCAGTGAGGCTGCTCAAAGCGTCGGCTGTTCTCTGCTCAGCTTTGGACCCTGGGGACAGTAAGGATTGTTGAGCGCTTTCCCAATTGAATTGAGGCGCGTCATTCGATTCTCGTATCTGCCTCGCAAGAGTCGAGTCGGGATCGATTGCGGAAGCAATTTGTTGAATGTCCGCGTCACGACAAAAGTGCCAGACATCACGGTTGCCGTGGCGATCACTGAGTGGATTGCCTTCATGAATTCGGTCGACAATGTCTTCGGATAAATCCCATGTTTTATTGTCTGCTCCAACTTGTTCGATCGTTAAAGCAACTTGCGTTGTATCGCATGAATGATTTTCATCCATCGGGAATACCGTGAGCTGAACTAAGTCGCCTTCTCTCACTTCCAGTAAGTCAGAGATCATAAATGACTTTTGTTCACCATTGTTGATTGAACCCTTTGCAAGGTTCACCGTGCCGAGTTCGTTGGTCCAGTCAACCGACCAATCGACTCCGTTGCCGCAAACAGCATCCATGTCAGCAACCAGCCCGTTCACTTTGATTGTTCCATCAATCGGACTACTCCAGTGAATGACCGCAGCAATCTTCGGTGTAGGATGAATCGTGACGCCACGTCCGGGTACTCGGAGGGTCGAAAAACTGAGGTCATTGGTCGATTGATTGACCAAAAGTGTTGGAAGGTCACGGCCCCAACCGAGAATCTCGGAGTAGCCACCCACATTGGTGAGCTTCTCTGCAAGATGCCCCGCTGGCCGTTGGGTTTTCCTCATGGACTTGATCAAGTTGAGCCAAGCCAGCGCGATTGAGGGTTCTAATCCTTGCGATGCCGCTTTCTCGATGACAACTTCCCGACCGGAATCGATGAGGCCTTGGAGAAGAGTCAAGTAATCCGACGTTTTCTTGAAATGTTCCGAGCGGATATCGGCTGCGATATTAAAAACACTTTCCGAATCTGATAGCGGTATTTTGAACCCTTTCTCCGTCGTGATCGTCGCGTTTTTCCACAAGACCGTGTCACCTTGGGGCCCATCTCCTGCCTCGTGCGTCACCATTCTCAGGGTGGTGGTTGGTTGGTCGGTGTTTGCACGATGAAGTGTGGTGTTGATCGACAGAGCGGTGGCAGTTGGTGTGACGGGTGATTGCCAAGTGGAGGGGCCGTCGCGTTTACCAATGTGACCGACTTTGCCAAAGCTCCAGAGTGACTTCTGCCATGTATGGATCCAATCAACAAGGCCGTCGATATTTCGATCTCCCGCTCGTTGGAGTTGCCTCTGAAAGTCGGCGATGAGGATTGACGGTTTCTGGCTTGTCGCGGCACTTTGCAATAGAGTGAGGTACTTGCCACTTACTTGAACCTCTGAGCGTTGTTCAGTCGCGGTTTCACCGACTGGATTCGAATCGAACTGTGATGCCAACCTTTTGAGGTAGATAGAGAGCGGGATGACGCCCGCATCAACGGTAGAAAACTGCACGCCCTGCAGGTTCTGTGAGTTTGAGTTACCCGCAATGGAGTAGCGAGCGTAGATCTGTCGAATCGACTGAAGTTTTTCCTGTGTCCAGTCGGCTCGAGAAGTGCTTTGCGAAAAAGCAATTCGAGAAGGAAGCATGACCGCATGATCCGCAATCATTTTTGCGGCATCGAGGTATTTGTTGAGTAGACCCGGCGACATGACCAGTGCGGAACCGACATTGGTAAAGCCCTCCCCGGCCGCACCATCCACTGGGAAGTCCTTGGTGGGTGCCAGTCCTTTCACGCCGGTGAGATCTTCAACGGTGTAGTTGTATTCGTGATTGGAAAGCCGTCGCAGGATAATTGGTCCTGGGTCACCGGCTTGTTGGTCAGCAAGTTTCGTCTCTGTCTTGTCAATCCAGTCCAGCAGTTTTGATCGCTTGAGAGGTGAGAGTTGTGTCGCCTCCTTTGGGGGCATTTCGTCGTTCTCGATCTGCCATTTGATCTGCCCCAGGAGTCCAGCCTGTTTAAGGGTCCCACCCTTTTGAAGAAGCTCGCTGAGGTCAAGCTCTCCAGAGACATCGACTTCGTTGTGGCACGTGTAGCACACCTCCCTCAGGATTGGTCGGACCTCACTATCGAATTCATTCGCGTAGGAGTGTAAGCCAATAGAAGCTATGGCGGTCACCATCAGAAAAACGGTGGATTGAATTCTGAGTGTCATGCTGGGTTGAGCCTCCCTTTTCCGTTGGAGAGCGGGTTGTCGAGGATCGAGAGCAGCTACTGGAAGGTGAGTCAGATCTGTGGCGCTTTTCGCATCCGCCCATTGTACGCGTTTCCAACATCGATTTTGTTGGGTCGATTGAATGCTAATTTTCGGTGGTAGTGGTTTTGGAAATCTGACCTAAGTTTAGTTAACACGTGAGGATTTGGCTCCTACATCAGCGTTGGGGATTTGGTCGATGCCCCCCCCTCTGGTTTCAGAATTGCCTGCTGGGTGGCATAGGTAGTTCAGGTAAGCCGAGGTCTGCTTGAGTGTTACGATAAGTGTTAGCCCGGTACGGGAAAGCTGCGGGTGTTCACCCTCGGAGTGATTGCATCTTAGGGATCACTGATTTTATCTACGGGATCATTGCAGGGTAGCTTTACTGGCAGCCGGTTTTTTCCATAATCTAGACCTTGATTAGTGCTCGCGCTCGCAAATAAAACCCGGGATTAACAGGATTAATCCACCCACTTGCCCCTTTTCTAGCATATTTTGTGGGCTCAAAACGCTTTACCGTTGTTTACATCGTGTTGCAGCGAGCGTGGCAAGCGCCAATCGTACCGCCATGCTGAGTGCTGAGTTCGTTCTCCTCAAACGTGAACGAGCTCGGTTTCGTCCGTACGAGGGCCTTTGAGAAGGCCAGCGAAACGGGTTGTATTTATCCTCGTCGATTTTTACCTACCAAATGTGGGTATCCAATAGATCACAGGAAACTAGCATCATTTGATCAGAGGGACGGATCCAAGGATTCGGGTTTCGTATGCGTGTCGCCATTGTTGGTTCAGGGATAAGCGGGAACGCCGCTGCACGTATGTTGGCGGTTGAGCATTGCGTTGATCTTTTTGAATCGGACAATCACGTCGGCGGTCACGCCAAGACTGTCTCCGTTAAGGCGTACGGACAATCCGTCAGTGCGGACGTTGCCTTCATGGTCCTTAACGAACGGACCTATCCCAACCTTTGTCAGCTGTTCAAGATTTTGGGCGTCGAAACTCAAGACAGCGACATGAGTCTGAGCGTACGATGCCAACGTACGGCTTTGGAGTATCAGGGTAGCTCGCTCAATGGACTTTTTACGCAGCGTGCGAACCTGATTCGGCCAGCGTTTTATAAAATGCTGGGGCAGATTATTCGTTTTAACCGAGAGGCCACTGCCTATTGCGTCCGGGGTAATGAACGAACACTTCTTGGAGAGTTTCTTGACGAGATTGGGATGAGCCCGATGTTTCGCGAGAAATACCTGTTACCCATGTCCGCTGCGATTTGGTCGGCGGACCCAGCTTGTCTCGAGGCATTTCCCGCGAAATTCATACTCGGATTCTTCAAGAATCATGGTCTGCTCCAGATTCGTGATCGACCTCAGTGGAAGACGGTATCGGGACGTTCGCGTCAGTATGTAAGTGCTTTGATGAAGCCTCTCCTGCACCGCGTTCACCTGCAGTCTCCAGTGGAGTCTGTTCGACGGGTGAAGAATCCATCGGGCGGAGATCACGTGGAGTTAACAATCGCTGGGGAGCAACCGCGTGTTTACGATCATGTCATCTTTGCTTGCCATGCTGATCAGGCCTTGAGCCTTCTTCAGGATGCATCGGAGGAAGAGCAGAGGATTTTAAGCTGTTTCCCCTATCAATCAAATCGAGCCATTCTGCACACTGACCCATCCTGTTTACCTAGTCACAAGAGGGCGTGGGCGAGTTGGAATTATCACATCCCCACGCAGGAACGCGATTGCGTCAGCGTGACCTATGACTTGAACCGACTTCAGCAATTGGGTTTGCCCGGACCGTTGTGCCTGACCCTCAATCCTTCGGATCCGATTGATCCAAATTGTGTGTTGAATGAATTTAGCTTTACACATCCTGCGTTTTCGATCGATTCTATTGATGCTCAACGACAGCACTCAAGAATCAGCGGTGTGCGAGGTGTCAGTTTTTGTGGCGCTTACTGGGGATACGGATTTCATGAGGACGGTCTCAAAAGTGCGATCATGGTCGCGAAGCAGTTTGGCTTGGAACTGGATGACATTTCTCGAGAAGTCAATCCCAGCAATCAGGATCAAGCGGAAGTGGCGGAGCCGGTCGCAGGTCGTTTAATGAACCGTGCAGCAGGCAGTTTTGAGAATGACTCGAGCGGAAATGCGAGTGATACCGCCGATGAAGCAGTGGCCCTCGGAGAGGGAGAGTTTCATGCATAGTTGCCTTTATCGAGGTCGGGTGAGTCATCGTAGAGGAGAGCCCGAGCATCAATTCAGTTATTCAACATCCTGGGCCTATTTTGATTTGTCGGAAATCGACACTGTTGTGCAGAAATGTCGTTTGTTGAGTAAGCGACGCTTTGCGGCAATCAGCTTTCGACGGGAGGATCACTTCGGAGAATCAGGTGATTCACTGATGGATTCGGTTCGTGAGAAATTGCAGCGAGAAACCCAGATTGAATTGAATGGTCCCGTTAGGTTGCTCACACAATTTCGTCACTTTGGTTTGTTCTTCAGTCCGCTCAATGTTTTTTACTGTTTCGATTCTAATGAGCAGCTGTTGGCAATGATTGCCGAGGTGACTAATACACCATGGAATCAAAAACACACCTACGTCTTATGGGAGGGTAATCGCGTCCTTGGCAGCAAGAGTCGTTATACCCATCCGAAGTCGTTTCATGTCTCCCCCTTCATGGGAATGGAGGCAGATTATCACTGGAAGATATCAGCGCCCTCCGACTCGATGAACCTATCCATTGGCTCGGTGCGAGATGGAAAGAGAATTTTCCATGCAGATATGAATCTGCAACGTGTACCCATTACCGATCAACAGTTGTTCCGCAATGTATGCCGATATCCTGTGGCATCCTTGCAAATCCTGGGGGCAATTTACGCCCAAGCTTTTCGACTCTGGATGAAGAAATGTCAGTTCTACCCACACCCGCAAACGGTACCGATGCAGGATTCACCGTTGAACTCCCCCACTTTTCCGACCTCGGACTCGCCGGTTCGTCAATAATCTCCGGGTATTTCCGCCGGGCGGTTTTCGCAAAACTGCGGACGCTTCGACATGGATTCCTGGAGATTCGGGACGGTGATGGTGCGGTGCAGTTTGGGGATCGCCACGCCGATCTACGCGTCAGTCTTCGCGTCCATGACGCAAGGTTTTATCGCTCAATTGCGTTGGGTGGCAGCATGGGCGCCGGCGAATCGTACATTGATGGTGCATGGTCCTGTAGTGATCTGACCGCGTTGATTCAACTGTTTTGTCGTAACGTCGAAGCATCGAATGCTTTGGGAGGCTTGTTCAATGCAATCATCGATCGTGTTCGTCGATGCGGTCACCTGCTGAATCGAAACACAAAACGGGGCAGCCGGAAAAACATTGCCGCACACTACGACCTGAGCAATCAGTTCTACGAGCTGTTTCTCGACGAAACGATGACTTACTCGAGCGGTGTTTTCAATAGCGATCAGGACACCATGAAGGACGCATCGATCGAAAAGTATGATCGCTTGTGCCAAAAACTGGATCTCAACGAAAACGATCACCTTTTGGAGATTGGCACCGGCTGGGGTGGTTTTTCGATTCATGCGGCCAAGCATTACGGCTGTCGTGTTACGACCACGACCATTTCCGGTGAGCAACATGCGTACGCTCGGGATCGCATGATCAGTGAGGGCTTGCTGGGCGACCGAATTGAATTGCTGCAACAAGATTATCGGGACTTGAAGGGCCAGTACGACAAGATTGTTTCAATCGAGATGATTGAAGCAGTCGGTCATGAGTACCTTCCGTCGTACTTTCGCCAATGCTCCCAGTTGTTGAAGCCGAATGGGTTGTTTGCGATTCAAGCAATCACTATTCCTGATCAACGTTATGACGCTTACCGTCGGTCAGTAGATTTTATTCAGAAGTATGTGTTCCCCGGTGGTTTCTTACCTTCCGTGGGCGCTATGGCGAATACCGTTGGGAGGTACACCGACCTGCATTGGATCCATCTCGAGGATTTTGCAGAGCATTACGCCAAGACGCTGCAGTGCTGGCGAGAACGGCTCTTTGAGAATGTTGATGAAGTGCGGAAGCTTGGAATGTCTGATGCATTCTTGCGGCTCTGGGAATTCTACCTCTGTTACTGTGAGGGAGGTTTTCGCGAAAAGCAAATCGGTGTTGCTCAGATCTTGATGCAGAAACCTGGTAACCGACGGCCAGCCTTCTATCCAGGATTGGGGTGATTGATGAGAGTTTGGCTCATTCTTTTCTGTTGTCTGGTAATCGCGGGAATGACTGCGGTAACGACGGTTGCATCACTGGACCGAAGCGTGCTCAAGGGTGGCGTCGGCCTTTGGCCTGATCCGTGGTTTATTGCGACGTTGGCCGATGCTTACTTCGGTTTTCTGACGTTCTATCTTTGGGTTGCCTACCTGGAAAAAAGTTTAGCGAGTCGTATCGGGTGGCTGGTTGGCATTTTGTTACTCGGAAACTTTGCCATGGCTGCATACTTGTTGAGGCGAGTTCTCCTAACCCGTCCATTTTCGGTCGAGTCTCTTCTGCTGAGGGATCCGGCCATCACGAGCACCAATAACGTAGCGAGAGTCTGATGACCCTGATTCAAATGGCAGAGAGGCGTTTGTTACCCGATCCGGTGATTCGACTGGGGATGCGTCGATTGCTTAAAGAACGTTTGGATCAGGAGCATGAGGTTGCCGGGGGCGATCATGCTGCTGCGGTCGATGCGTTCGCGGAGCGTCAGCGAAACAGCGTTGTGACGATCGAAACTCATTTAGCCAACGAGCAGCATTACGAGGTGCCCGCGGCGTTTTTTCAACGAGTGCTTGGTAGCCGGCTGAAGTACAGTTGCGGCTGGTGGGACGATGAATCTGCGACGCTCGATTCCTCGGAGGTCGCGATGCTTCGAAAAAGCTGCGAGCGAGCAAGGATCGAGGATGGGATGAAGATTCTCGACCTTGGGTGTGGTTGGGGTTCAATGACTTTATGGTTAGCGGAGAAATATCCCAACAGCCAGATCACGGCTCTGTCGAATTCGAAGGGCCAACGCGCCTACATCGAGGGTGTTTGCCGACGACGTGGCTACGACAACGTGGCGGTGATTACGGCTGATGTCGGTGAGTTTGATACTGATCAAAAGTTTGATCGAGTGATCTCCGTTGAAATGTTGGAGCACGTGAGGAATCACGAATCTCTTTTCTCTAGAATCTCAGATTGGTTGGTTTCTGACGGTTTGTTCTTTGTTCACGTATTTTGTCATCGAAAGCTTGCATACACCTTTGAGCAGGAGGGAGAGAAGAACTGGATGGGAAGACATTTCTTTTCCGGTGGAATTATGCCCTCGGAGGATCTTTTCAATCGTTATCAGCAAGATCTGGTGATAAAAGACCAATGGTGGATCAATGGTAATCATTACGCCAAGACCTCAGAGGCTTGGTTGGAAAAACTTGATGATTGTCATGCTCAAGCCAAATCAATCCTGGGTAATGCTAATCCTGAAGAATCGGCTCGCGTGCTTGTGCAACGTTGGCGCATGTTCTTCATGGCTTGTGCCGAGTTGTTTCGGTTTGATGGTGGCGAGCAATGGGGTGTGGCACATTATCTGTTTGGAGTTAACGACCTCGAGGAAGCTGCCTGATGAGCCTAGCATTTGTCATGTTGGCTAACGCCGCGGTGCTTTTGTTGCTGACGACGCTACTCTGGATCATGAGTTTGCGACTTCGTGATGTCAGTATCGTCGATTTGTTCTGGGGGACAGGCTTTGGTGTTGTCGGGTGGGTCTCATACTGGAACGCACAGCTGGGAACGACACGAGGTTTAGTGCTTGCAGTGATCGCAACCCTCTGGGGAGTTCGGCTGAGTGTCTATCTAGGGCTTCGCAATCATGGTCGTCCCGAAGATTATCGCTATGCAGCGATGCGAGCAAAGCGAGAGAAATCCTTTTGGTGGTCGAGCCTGTTTATCGTCTTTTGGCTGCAGGGTGCGGTCATGTGGCTTGTTTCTCTCCCTCTGCAGGCAGGTAGCGTATCAGCGTCGGAGTTAAGTTGGCTTAATGTCCTTGGTATTCCAATCTGGATGCTTGGCTTTTTCTTCGAAGCGGTGGGGGATTATCAGTTAGCTCGATTCAAACGAACTGAGACAGGTGTCATGAATCAGGGGTTGTGGCGGTACACGCGACATCCAAATTATTTCGGCAACGCTCTTCTCTGGTGGGGAATTACGTTGGTTGCATTGGAAAGTTCGAACCTCTGGATTCTGGTCAGCCCAATCGTGATGACATTTTTGTTAGTGAAGGTTTCCGGCGTTGCGTTACTTGAACGCTCTCTTTCCAGGCGATCAACTGAATACCAGCAGTACATGCAGCAGACCAGCTCGTTCTTCCCAATGCCGCCACGAAAGCTATTACACAGTGGTGAATGAATTCGCCACTGCAACATGGGTTGATCAAACATTCTGATGTGCGATTGATCCACGGGCAGTGGGACGGAGCATCATGGGTGCTCGGAGGTTCGTCATGATCGGGGGCAATTCAGATCTTGGTGACAAACATGCTTCTTGCGTGACGGATTGGCCCGATGTATCACTTGGTTGGGCATGCTCAGGGGATATCAATACCGGTAGGGGAGAATAGGGATTCGTGGCATCACTCGATGAATTACGTTTGCGTGAAGATTTTTACGCCTTACTGGATGCTGATGATGCATTGGGGAAATTAGAATCTTGGATCTGGTCAGAGTTATGCAACGGGGCCAAATCGAAGTCCCATCCTTGGAATCTAGCGAGTATCAGTACGCTTCAACGGCAGGGTAATGGCGACCTCGTTCCCCGTTCTCGCACCGTGGTTCTGCGTGGAGTCGACGCACAGCAGCGTACGCTTGATTTTCACACGGATCGACGCTCAGACAAAATGAATGCGTTTTCTGATCTAAACGGGGTTCAGGCTGTCTGTTGGCTTTTCTATCGACACGAAACGCGTCTTCAGATTCGAATCGATGCAACGGCTCAGGTTCTGGCGCCCGATTCGACAAGAGTACTCTGGGACAACACATCCGATACCTCTCGCGGGGCCTACGCTACGATCGATCCCCCGGGAACTCCACTCGAAACTTCAAGGCGGACTGCTGACTCCGAGGAGAACCATGGACCAGTTGAAGACGGAGGCGTCAGCAAAAGGACGATGCCCAGAAAGTCCGTTTCTTTGGGGAACCCCCAACAATCAGAGATTGATTGGGCGAGTGCAGGGGCAGCGAGTATGGACTTTGAACGAGCAGAACGAAATTTTTGTGTGGTTCGCACAAGCGTGAACGCGGTGGATGCGACCTACTTAAATCCTGTTGGTAATCGACGATTGCGCATCGATTATTCCGGCGAGGTTGACTCGCAGAAACCATATTGGGTTGTTCCGTGATGACGTAAGCGAGTTTATTTCAGCATCTCCGCGGTTGAAAGATTCTGTAACCCTCCATGTTAGTAGCTGGTCCTGAATATGCGTAACGACTCGTCGTCGGCTCGTGTGCTAGCCAATCCCAAATTTCATTCACTGCCTTTCTGACTTTGGTTTAAATATGACTGCAGAGCATCATCACCATTTTGATCGCGTTGAGGATTACCTCCATCATCGCCCACCCTATTTGATGATCGATCGTGTGATCTCAGTTGACGAGACCTCGGTGGAAACGGAGAAACGAATCACCGGTGAAGAGTTTTTTTTGAAGGGACACTTTCCAGGTGTGGCTATTTTTCCCGGGGCAATGATGCAAGAAATGTCGACGCAATCAGGGGGTGTATTGATCGCCGCTCGTCACAATCCGATGTCGGAATACAACACACATGATCCGCAGTTTAACCCATTCGCTTTGGGTGTTCTCGTACGCGTCCATCGTGCGAAATACCTCGGGTTTGCACGTCCCGGTGACGTTTTACGAGCTAGCGTTACATTGAATGATCGAGTCGGGTCAATTTTTGATTTCTCATCGACGCTTCGTGTCGGTGACGGTGTCATCATGAAAAACCAATTCCGTTTGACCAACATCCCCACTGAAAAGCTTTATGGGGAGTCTTGATGTTCATGGGTCCTGCAGATTAGTTCCTTCAAGAGTTCTTTGATGCCTCCGTCCGATCCCCTAGCACTGATTGCATCGGGATCGTCTTGTTTTGAGCTGGATTCTTAATCGGATTTCTTTCTTGGTTGTTGCTTCTGAGCTTCAACTGCCGGACAATCATGCGCATCGATCGTGTTGGTAGCTCAGTGAGGGATGTGTCATGAAGTTAAAAAATGGTTCCGAGCCGTATCGTTTTTGCCTTCGGTTTTGCGGTTTGGTGGTATTGTTCTTCACTGCGGCTAGTGTTGCAGCTGAGGAGTCGGATGACGGATGGCAGCCGTTCTTTCCTGCTTCAACGTTGCAAGGTTGGGTTCTGACAAACACGCCTCCTGAAACCTGGACCTTTCAGAATGACCTATTGATTTGCAGCGGCAAACCAATCGGCGAAATGCGAACGGCTCGGATGTACCAGAATTTTATTCTGGAACTTGAATGGAGACACATGGTACCCAAGGGGAATGCAGGAATCTTTGTTTGGGCGGACGATATTACTGCGAAGGGGGTGCCTTTCCATCGTGGGATTGAAGTGCAGGTCTTAGAGAACGCTTATGGAAATACTAGATCACACACGACGCACGGTGATATTTTTCCAATCCACGGTGCGAAAATGGCTCCCGAAAATGGACGCGGGGGTAGTCGGGCGTTTCCCCGAGAGAGTCGTTCCAATCCGAGTCCAGAATGGAACCACTATCGGATTGAATGTCGTGATGGAGAGATTTCACTGGCTGTTAATGGTAAGGTTGTTACTGAGGGAAAAAAATGTTGGCCCAAGAAAGGGTACATCTGCCTGGAGTCAGAGGGCGGTGTGGTGCATTATCGGAATGCACGTATCAAAGAATTGCCCGATACCGAGATAGAGCAGACCGAGGTGGCGATTGCCGAC
>CAXQOB010000106.1:0-6573 GCA_964225475.1 Candidatus Nitrosopumilus sp.
ATGGGATCTTCCGCAGACAGTAAATCACCGAGTGTGCGGACATTTTCCGTCATCTTCAGCGGAAATATTTCGTCGGACTCCACAAGACCGACGCGAACCGTGTCGGTGTGATCTAAAAATTTTGTTACTTTCATGTGCACAGGATATCGCAAATTAGCCAACACGGGGAGCGAAATGACTCAATCGGAATCACCATCGCAAGATTCTGCCGAGAACGTAGAGGATCTTACCAATTCACCGCTCGTCAAAAAGATCTCCATCCTCCTCACGGTGGCAGTCTTGGCGATTTTTTTGCTGTCACAGCTTTGGCGGAATCCTGGTGTTGAGGAGATTGACCCTGAATTGCGGTCGCGTCTTGAGTTGACTCGCACCGCTTTGGCCGCGACGGAGAATCTTGAACCCGAAGACGCGGATGTCGCTTGGCAGGATCTTTACCAGGTAGATCCTCAGAATCGTTCGGTCGCGATGAATCGTGCGATCAACCGACTACTGCGAGTGGACTCCCTTGCTTCTCAAGCGACGAATGCCTCCTTGGACGACGATGATAAAAAAGCTGCTCGGTCTCAATTGCCAGATGCGATTTCCTCGGCACGACAGGCAATTGAAGATTTTAAAAAAACCACCGACGAAAAAGTATTAGCGATTTGGTTTAATGCTCGTGTTGATCTTCATGAGGCATCGCTATTGCCCGGATCCATGACTAAATCTTTGCGACGTGAGGTCTACCAGAGATTATCTCAAGAACTATCTGGAGCCGTCGGTGACGAACCCCTAAGCCGTATCCTCGGAGGCGTGTTAATTCAGGTGATTGAATTACTGGAGGATCCGATTGATGGGCTGCCTGATGAGCTGCAGCAAGATGCCAGTAATACGGTTGGAAAACTCTCTGAGCGCCATGCAGATAATCTTTTTTTCGCGCTGCGTGCTGCACGTCTGGGGATTGCTGTGCAGAGTCAAGAAGCGGTTGAAGCTGTGGAGCGAGCCAGTCAACTCGCTAAGGCAATTGAGCCATCCATTCGTCGGGAGACTGAGCCGATCGGTGTCACACCCGATGAATTGGTTTCACAGATAACCGATGGAATTCAAACTGAAAATTGGTCGGAGGCAGACAACCGCATGTTGCTCTGGTTCAACGTCCTCAACAGCACAGAGATCGTGAAAACCGACCGTCGTCGTGCAAACCCCCACCCACTGGATATTCTCAGCTTTGATTCGTTGCGTCAATTGTCTGCGGATGTGGTTAAACAGTCACCCATGAGTTCGAGCAGTACGCTTTTGTCATTCAGTGAAGGATCATTTTCAGATGCCAGTAAGCTTGTTGCGATGGAGGTTGTTGACGCGGATCTGGATTTAACTCCGGATCTTGTGACTCTCAATGATCAGAATCAACTTACTCTATGGAGAGGTGACGGGGTTGGCGGTTTGAAATCTGAGTGCGAACTACCCTTGTCATTCGATTGTTCGGGGATTGTCGCTGCGGATCTCTTTCTCGTGGATAGTAGTAATCCGGCACGTTTGAAATCTGGGCTCGGTGTCGCGACTGCAGGCGAAGGAGACTACTCCGCCGCATCAAGGCACGATACCCTTTTGAATTTGGTTGTTTTTGGCAGCGGTGGTGTGAAACTTGTTCAGATTGATGGAAGAAAAAACACGCCTGATAACGATCGACTGCAGATCGTCGAAGCGGAGACAGGATTAGAGACTTTGGTGGACGTTCAGTCAGTCGTCGCAGGTGATTTGGAAGCTGATGGCGATCTCGATTTGATTTTCTCAACTGTCAAGGATGGGATCCGATTATTTGTTAACCGAGGTAATCGCACCTTCTTTGAACTGTCTGATCCATTGAGCGGTTTTGCTGTTGATGATCCACCATCTGATTTTGCCATCGCTGATCTAGACCGAGATCTGGATCTCGATCTTGTGACAGTTCATCCAAAGAGCGGCAGGGTTGGTATGGTTGAAAACTTACTGCATCTGCAATTTCGAGGCCGGTACGTCGAGGAAATTGATCCGATAGCGGGTGCAGGATCGGTAAAGGTTGAGGATGTCGACGGTAACGTTTCCTGGGATCTTATCGTGGGGGGAACCGAGCAAGTAGCGATCGTCTTCTCACAGACGGCAGATGCCGGAGTTTGGACGGTTGATAATATCGTTGAATCCCAGCATTCTGGGTCGGGAATGCTGGTCGCTGATTTTGATAATGATTCTTGGATAGATGTGCTCGTGCAGAATGAGTCTCAGGTAGAACTGTCTCGTTTAGGACCTTGGGGGTTTTCCGATTGGCTTGGGGTTGATATCGATCTTGAGGAAAAACTGATCCCCAATGCTGCGTGGGTATCTGCAGATTTTGATCAGGATGGCGCGAATGATCTTGTTGGGCATCCGGAGGCCAGCCTGACGGTGCTCTTAAATCAAAGTTTGAATCTTGGGCATCATCTTGATGTTCGTTTTAAGGGAATTGATGACAATGCAAGTGGTCGCGTGAATCATTACGCGATCGGAAGTGTTCTTGAATTGCGGTTTGGTCCGCATTATCGAGCAAAGATTGTTGATTCTCCCTTGACGCATTTTGGTATGGGGCGATTTCTTGCTGCAGGTAGCTTACGCGCTGTTTTACCGAATGGTTTGACCCAAACCACTCGCAATCCTCAAGTGGATGCATTGTTGGAAGAGGAGCAGACACTGAAAGGTTCATGCCCTTATCTCTATGCTTGGGATGGTGAGAAGTTTGTGTTTAAGACCGATTGTCTTTGGGCAGCACCGTTGGGACTGCAGGTCGCCCACGGAGTGGTCGCTAAGGATCGACCATGGGAGTACCTCAAGATTGATGGCGGAGATATCGCTCCAAAAGGTGAGCATTACGAATTTCGGATCACGGAGGAATTATGGGAGATCGCTTACTTTGATGAGATCGCCATGTCCGTGGTTGATCATCCCGAAGATGTGGAGATTTGGACCAATGAAAAAGTTGGGCCTGGTAACATCGCAACTCCTACCACGTTTGCGTTCGCGTCCGAGGATCGGCACCCACTGGTTGATGCTGTTGATACACATAAACGTGATATTACTGAGCAACTATCGACTATCGATCAGAACTACGTCAAAGCCTTTGATCATCGATTAAGGCAGGGGTTGTGCCCACCTCATTGGATTGACTTGGATTTTGGTGCCAAATGGGTTCAGAATCGAGGGAGCTCCGAGGAGCGGATCTATCTCGTTCTTACTGGTTGGATCATGCCGACCGATACTTCGCTCAATATTCAGATCGATCAAAATCCTCAGTTGGGACCTTTGGAATTCCCATCAGTTTGGGTTCCAGATTCCAAGGCAGAGGGTGGATGGGCCAAGGCGTTACCTTATATGGGATTCCCAGGGGGTAAAACAAAAACGATTGTTGTTGATGTGACAGAGATCGCGAATTTAAATGATCCTCGATTCCGAATTCGAACTTCGGCTCAGATTTATTGGGATCATGCAGAGTTAGTCTTGCAGAGCAAGCCAGCACCTTTTGTTGAGCAATCACTAAATCTCAGAGATGCCGAAGTGACGTTTCATGGTTTCTCCGAACGCTTGCGAGATCACGAGACTCAGCCTGAGACCTACGACTATCAGAGGGCAAGCTTGACACCGAGATGGCCACCTCTGAAGGGTGAGCTAACTCAGCGAGGTCCATGTAGCGATTTGATTCGACAGTGGGATGACAGGATGGTTGTTATCGGTGCGGGTGACGAAATCATTGTTAGATTCGAGTTACCGAAGAAAGCTCCTCCACAGGGCTGGAGACGAGATTTCATCATTCACAGCGTTGGCTGGGACAAGGATGCGGATTTGAATACGCTTGCCGGCCAATCGATCGGGCCGCTGCCCTTCAAGGAAATGACTCAGTACCCCCCTGCGGGAGGTGCTGGTGGGCGGGCTGAAGCGGTCAAGCAGCTCAATCGTGCACATTTGTCACGATCTCAGCCATTTCGGTCGTTTTGGTACCGAGGGGACCAACCAAAACCGATCGAACTTCAGTGAGTTCTGCGAACGGATTTAACCAGGAAAACCAAGTGATCTCGCGATCGCGATAGGCTTGAGCTCACCGTTTTAGATGGAAGCCTCCCAAAGTCCGATAGGCGTTTGGGGACAGAATTGAGTCCCAAAGGGTCGGGGGCGTTGCCAATGGCGCTCTTTCAGCGGATTGACTGGATATCGCTCAGTTTTTTCCGAACTGTTCAGCAGCGATATCCGTCTCGATATTCGTTCGGGTTTTGTCTTCCTTTAGTTTTCGTGGCCGAAGCATGGTCTGGGTGGATCACCTTTTGTGCCCTTGCCAATCATGAGTTCAGCCCACAGAGATGATAAATTGACCGTGGCATCAACAGATCAACCCAGTAGCTTGCCTCCTTCCTCCGGGAATCCAAAGCGAAAGGCAACCGTTCGTCCGGTTACGCCTCGGCTTCGGAAGGTGCTGTTTGTTGTTCTTACTCTTTTCGGAGCACTCTCGGCTAACGGACTCTACCTGACCAGCGTCACTTGGCTGCAGTACTTCACCGGCAACGTCTACGAGACGCATTTCTATCAGTTAATGTTCTTGGCCCATCTGGGTCTGGGATTGGTACTGATCGGTCCCGTCATTGGCTTTGGGTTTTTGCATATGTGGCGAAGTAAAGATCGCCGCAACCGCCGCGCTGTTAAGATCGGTTATGCACTGCTAGCGATTGCGTTGATCATTCTGGTCAGCGGTCTTCTATTAACTCGCATCGGATCCTTTTCAATTGTCGATCCGACAACACGTGGTGTGGTCTACTGGATGCATCTGTTGACGCCGCTCGGTGCGGTTTGGCTCTACTGGTTGCATCGTCTAGTGGGACCGAGGATCAAGTGGCATATTGGTCGAAGAGTCGGGATTGCGATTGCCTGCTTTGTCGCTTTGATGGTCGGTTTTCAGGCATCTGATCCCTCACGCAGTGGCAATGAGGGTCCAAAGGATGGTCAGCGGTACTTTGAACCGTCGCTGGCCAAGACGTCCACCGGTAAGTTTGTTGCTGCAGAGACATTGATGAATGATGAGTACTGTCTGAAGTGTCATGGCGATATTTATGAGTCAGCAATACACAGTGCCCATAAACTCAGCAGCTTCAACAATCCGGCTTATCGTGCATCTGTTCGAGAGACGCGACGTGTTGCACAGGAGCGGTCGGGTACCGTACAAGCCTCCAGATGGTGTGCTGGATGTCATGATCCCGTTCCATTCTTTTCCGGCCGATTCGACGACCCGGACTATGATGATGTAAATGACCCAACTGCACATGCAGGGATTAGTTGCTCTGTCTGCCACTCAATTCAGTCAATTGATAGCCATGTTGGAAACGCGGATTACACCATTGACGAACCCAAGCATTATCCATTCGCCTATAGCGACAATCCTCTGCTAACACAACTCAACGCGCTCATGGTGAAAGCGAAGCCTGCTTTCCACAAGCATGAGATGCTGAAACCATTCCATAAAACGGCCGAGTTCTGTTCAACCTGCCACAAAGTTTCCTTGCCTAAGGAAGTGACTGATTACAAAGAGTTTTTACGTGGGCAAAATCATTACGACAGTTATTTGCTGAGCGGCGTTTCAGGGCATGGTGCCCGAAGCTTTTATTACCCAGAGAAAGCACAGCAAAACTGTAATGAGTGCCATATGCCCTCGATGGCAAGCTCGGATATGGGTTCACGGTACATGGACGGTCTCGGCGAGTTAGGTGTGCATTCGCACGCCTTCCCGAGCGCTAATACCGCACTTGCTCATTGGATGGGCGATAAAGAAAGCGTTGAACGACATCGGGAATACTTGCGGGGAACACTCCGAGTGGATCTTTTTGGTCTGCGTGAGGGAGGTTCTGTTGATGGAACTTTGCAGCCGGCCATCGGAGATCAAGCGGAAGTAAAAGCAGGAGAAACGTATCTGATCGAAACGGTTCTTCGAACCATGACGCTCGGCCATCATTTCACTCAAGGGACAACTGATTCAAATCAAATCTGGATTGAATTCACCGCAAAACAAGGTGATCAGATTATCGGAAGAAGCGGTCATCGAGATCAAAAAGAAACGGTCGACCCTTGGTCTCACTTCGTGAATACGTTCATGTTGGATCGCAACGGCGAGAGAATCAATCGCCGAAACGCACAGAACATTTTCACTCCATTGTACAGCCATCAAATTCCGCCTGGAGCCGGGCAAACGGTGCACTATCGTTTACGAATACCCGAGGATAATCCACAACCAATCATCGTTACCGCCAAGCTGTTGTACCGAAAGTTTGACACTGAATACTTGGATTACATTCGCCGTGATCGCGATCCCGAAGTGGATCCCCTTGACCTTGGTAGTCCCGGGGATCCCAACGATTTACCGATCGTTGAAATCGCGAGTGATGAGGTGGAGTTGATCATACAATCGCACGAAATGCTTGCAGACGGAACGGAGCGAAAAGCTGCGGGTATCGAAGTCGGGAACAGTGAGTCACCGCCTCTGTGGCAGAGATGGAACGATTATGGAATCGGAATGTTGCTGAAGGGCAAGGTTGAGTTGAAGCAAGC
>CAXQOB010000107.1:0-19204 GCA_964225475.1 Candidatus Nitrosopumilus sp.
GCAAAGAACCAGCAAATCTCGGCGAGGTAGCACCGGGTAAAATTCGTGATCAATCGTGGATATACCGTTGGGCGTTGTGTTCATTGCCTTGCGGGATGATTGCGAGTCCGCTTGGTATGTCCTAGAGGTTCTTCGTTTCGGTGCACTCATGCTCTCACTCAAACGAGCACCCGGCTGATTCATGTGAATACCGGTTTTACTGCGGAATCAACTCTGGATACTATTGCGCGCCATGTTTCTGGTTGATCGAGTTCTTAAGAATCTCTCTGGTGTCACCAGTGACCCAGCTTTCGTGTCTTTCTGGTAATGGAGACGGCGGTTTGACGCTGTGCGGAGAATGTTCCAAACTGGACACATGCTTGCTCGTTTGTCGTTGTGGGGAGAGATTCGCTTAAGCGTGATCTCAACATGGTTGGTAAATTGGGTTAGTCCGTAAGACGTGCCTATCCTTATCTAATCTCACTCTGTTTTAACTTCTTTGTGCTTGCATTCTTTTGTGCCCTAACTGTTCTTGAATTGAAAAATGTGCAAATCAATCCTTCTTCATTTATTATCCGTGGTTCTAATTGCCTTGGTGCCTGAGCTGCTTTTCGCGCAGAAAAGTCCTGCGATTTCACAAAGTGAATCGGTGATTGACGGTGGCAATCAGAACGGAAGTAGCAATCAAACCGAGTCGGGGACAACCGAGGAGCCCGATGAAACGACTGACGCCAATGTCGAAGACGATCAGTCGTCGGAGGAAGTAAAGCAAAATCGGCTTGCTTCTGAATCAAGCCCCTATCTATTGCAGCATGCAAGGAATCCCGTCGACTGGTACCCCTGGGGGCAGGAGGCATTCGATAAAGCAAAGCGAGAAAATAAATTGGTGTTTCTCAGTGTCGGCTATGCAGCCTGTCATTGGTGTCATGTCATGGAGAGGGAGTCGTTCGAGGATGATGAGATTGCGAAGGTCTTGAACGAGCGATTTGTTTGTGTGAAGGTCGATCGTGAGGAGCGGCCAGATGTGGATCAGATCTACATGACTGCAGTTCAGTTGGTAAGCGGACATGGTGGCTGGCCAATGTCGGTTTTTGTACTCCCTGATGGCAAACCATTTTGGGGGGGGACATATTTTCCCGCGCGAGATGGGGACAGGGGCAATTCAACTGGTTTTCTAACGATCCTGTCGCAAATTGATCTCGCCTGGAAAGAGCAAACCGAGCAGGTTCGTGCTCAATCCATCGCTGTGACCAAGGCGATTCAGTCGCAACAACTTTCTTCAGCAGGTGATTTCGCCGGCCGGAGTTACGACGATGCGATGGTCGCTCAGACGTTGATGGCTTTGCGCAAGCAGTATGACGCGACTTACGGAGGGTTTTCTGCAGGTGACGGTGGTCCCAAGTTTCCAGAGCCGTCGAATCTGCATTTCCTCGCTTCTGTTGCAGCCTCGGAGCAAACCAAAAACATCATACCTTCACAGGTTGATCAACAAGCCAACGCACAGAGTGACAGTGGCGAGGTGGATGATTTGAGTTTAAAAGAGTCTCTGCAAGATCAAGGTAGCCCGACCGCTGAAGAGATGCTGGTGACGACGCTCAATGGGATGATTCGCGGGGGCATGTATGACCACATCGGAGGTGGTTTTCACCGATACAGTGTTGATCCTCAATGGCAGATCCCACACTTTGAGAAAATGTTATACGACAACGCTCAATTAGCCAGGGTTTATGCATCCGCAGCAGTGGCAACTGGCAATCAGGAATACCGCTCCATTGCGGAGGGTATCTGTGATTTTATGATTCGTGAGTTGCGAGATCCTGCAGGAGGTTTTTACAGCTCGATTGATGCTGACAGCGAAGGGGAGGAAGGCAAGTTCTATCGGTGGGATCGTGACGAATTAAAAACGTTCCAATCGTTAGGAAGTTTTGCTGATTTCGCAAACATCTACCGGTTGGACAAAGAGCCAAATTTTGAATCAGAGTTTTTTGTTCCTGCACCAAGACTCAACTTGAGCGAGGTCGCTAACGAGCGAGGCGAAACGTACAGGAGCATGATGGGAAAACTAGAGCCTGTTGCGCGTGCGATGTTTGAGCAGCGAGCGAAACGGTTGAGGCCCATTACCGATAATAAGATCCTGACCTCTTGGAACGGGCTGACTATTTCTGCGTTAGCAGATGCAGGACGGCTTTTGGAGAGAAACGACTACCTGCGAGCATCGGTGGAGTGTCTCGAGTTTATCATGAGTAACTCACGCTCGGCAGAAGGACGCTTGCTTCGGAGTTACGCGCGCGGGGAAGCGAAGTTGGGAGGTTACCTAGATGATTATGCATTTTTGATCTCGGGGATACTTGCCTTGCATCGATCGACCTCCGACGATCGATTACTCCAAATGGCAAGCGAATTGATGAATGAGCAAATCAAATGGTTCTGGGATGAAAAGGACGGAGGCTTCTTCTTTACTGCGAGTGATCATCCTGAATCGATTGTGCGTCTCAAGAATCCCGTTGACGGCGCGATTCCTTCGGGCATCTCGGTGACGGCTGAAAACCTAAGCTACATGCTTCGTGCTCCGAGTGAAGTATTGGATTCAGAGCGAAGGGAAGCGTATCGAGCTCGTCTAGCATCCACGGTCCAATCGGTAATGCCATTAGTTAGTCGAGCTCCAGCGGCGGCAACCAGAATGGGTGCTGTTGCTTCTGAAATGTCAAAAGCCGCCGTTCCCAATGGTTCTTAGTTCACACCATTGTCGAAGAAGGCAGTGTCTTCGCTCGATTGGCCAGATTGTTCTCGCGTCAAATCCAATCGCTTCTTGAGCCTTGCCGTTAGAATTTGTGACCGGGTCTTGGGCCATGCTCGGTGAGAGTTAGGATCTCAGGGCCTTTCTCCGTCATCAGAATCGAATGCTCAAACTGTGCGGAGGCTGCCCCATCTCGCGTGCGTACCGTCCAGCCATCCTCTTTGTCGCTTTTGGTGTATCGGGTGCCGGCGTTAATCATCGGTTCGACCGTAAAACACATACCGGGTTCAAATCGATCGATCCTGCTTTGGCGGTTGGGAAAGTGCGGGACGGAGGGATCAAGGTGAAATTTCTTCCCAAGTCCGTGTCCCACATACTCCCGCACCACACTGAATCCTCGACGATGAGCTTCAGGCACAATCGTCTCTCCAACTTTGCTGACCTGACAACCTGGGGTCAGTGCGTCGAGAGCCAAATAAAGACAATCAAACGCGCACTGCGTGACACTGCGGCGTTCTTCGGAGACTTCGCCGATCAAAAACGTTTCACTTTGGTCTCCGTGCCACCCATCAACAATCGTGGTGATGTCCACGTTGATGATGTCACCGTCACACAGGACATAGCTATCCGGGATCCCGTGACAAATAACTTCGTTGACGCTTGTGCAGCAACTCTTGGGGTAATTCTGGTAACCCAAAGTTGCGGGAATGTGACCATGGTCAAGTGTCCATTGGTGGACGAGCTCATCAATGGAGCCAGTCGTCACACCCGCCTTGATGTGAGGACGTAAGTAATCCATTAGTTGTGCGTTAACCCGACCTGCACGACGCATTGCGTCTTGGTTTTCTTTGCTGAGTATCAACTTGTTTTGCCGAGGAAGCATGAGGCTTTGAAAGAGTCGACGCTACCTTGGAGGGTCAGCGATTGTTTTGAAAATAAGTTCTGCAACGTCAATGGCGTGACTGAGTTCTCAGTTTGAACGCAAAAAAGCTGTCTGACTGCTGAAAAATCGACAGCCGATTGATGTTCTGCCATCAATTCGCTGTTTAGATGCTGCTGCAAACCGGCTCACCACCACCAGAGTTTACCAAAAAAACTTTCTTTGCCGACCTATCCTCTTCGCGAATCAAACCCTCGTTGGATGGCAATGTTCGTCGTTTTTCGCAGCTTGCCTCTTCAAATGTTTGCCGCGGAAGGGATGCTTTGATTGCTCATAATTTCTTGGCTCACTGGATCTCTTTGCTCGATGGGACCAAATAGTCCTGTCTGGATGGTTTTGGGCCTTGGCGAGTACGAGGAGAACGCTGAATATCGAGATGTAATCAGGTTTCTGGGGAGGTTTACGATCGTTGACCGTCGTTGGAACTGATTATTGTCATACCGAATTCAACGTATTCTTCTGAAACCCTGGTCGGATTAAACGACACGTTTTTGGTTTTCACTGGATATCCTCACGTTCGTCACCTTGCCCAGGATTCGGAGCTGTTGTCATACGGTCGCATGTGTTAGCGAGATTGTCGGTCAAGCACTGCGTCCACGGCTTCGTTGACGGAGTTTGAAGCGGCAATGAACGGCCAGCAGAGCAGTCATTTTTCGATCTAATTTCCAGCAAACAGCGTCGAATACGCGTTTTTAGCGAGTTTGTGAGGGCAATCCTGAAATGTCAAAAGCCGTTGACACTTCGGTGTAGTTTCATTCATCGGCGTGACTGGGGTCATCCTCTGGGCAGCCCCGGAACTTTGTGAGTGGTTGGGTCGCCGTCCATGCGGGGTAGTAGGTTTGCTAAGACGCGATCCAAATAATCCGAAAATGCCGTTTTTTAGCTAGAAAAGTCAGCGATCTCCGCAGAACTCTAATAGTAAAGAGGGGTTAGATGCAGTGTGTGGGTGGACTTGGCGACAAAAAAGATAAGGTTGACCCTAACCATACCGTTTAGTGCACGTTTTTGACTAACATAGACCCCTCGCGCAGTCTTTCACTTACCTGATGCGGCTCTTCTCTAATGAATCTCTCATCCATGCGTTGTCTCGTTTTTGCAAGCCTTTTTATGGCGGCACCACTGGCTATAACCCAAGCGCAGGAGGTTGCGGAAGAACAGGCGGCTCCTCAGAGGGGGGCAGTTGAGGATGCGCCTCAGAGCGAAACGCCGGCCGACGCCAGCGAGGCAGCAATCGAGGTCCAAAGTGATGGAACCGCAGATGCGAACGAGGCAGTACAGGAGCCAACAGCTGCGGTTGCTGCAAAATCGATCGGGTCAGCAGGAGAACTGAAGTTTAATTTTTCCGGAACTCGCTGGCTTGATGTCCTCGACTGGTTTGCCTCTCAAGCGGATTTGGCACTTCAGGTGGATGAACCGCCTGTTGGAACGTTCTCGTTCTCTGACCCAACGCGCGGCTACAGCATTTCCGAGGGGTTGGATGTGATCAATTTGGCCTTGATGAAGCGCGGCTACTCATTGGTTCGCCGAGGACGCATGCTGCAAGTGATCGATCTTGAGCTTGAGAATGCCGACAAACTGATCAGCGAGATTGCTGAATTGGTCACCCCGGAATCGCTTGATAATCGTGGCCGAAGCGACATTGTGAGTTGTGTTTTCCGCTCGGCAGCATGACTCCTGATGCAGCCAAAACCGAACTCGCTTTGATGATCGGACCTTGGGGTAGGATCGTCGTACTCGATTCCGCTCGGCAGGTGAAAGTCACCGAGACCGCTGAAAAACTGATCGCGATTCGCGAGCTTCTTAAAACAGCTGCAATGGCCGACACCGATGTGGTTGAGATTGTTCTAGAGAATCGAAGCGCCGATGAGCTGTTGGAGCTGGCACGTCCTCTTCTCGGGCTCGGATCCGGCGAGAATTCAAACGATGAAATTCGCATTTCGGTTGGGATCTTTGGTGAAAGGATTTACGCCTCCGGATTGCCCGGTAAGACGGGGCTGCTACGGTCGATCATTGAGAAGGCTGATCAACCTTTGGCCGCGGTGGCAAGCGATGAAGAAAGTCAGATGACAACACCGGTATTCCGAACACACATCGTAAGCAGTTCCGACAGTGCAACCGTCTTTGACGTGTTGCAGACGCTTCTGGCAGGAAGTCCTGACGCTCGAATCGCCATTGATCCGAAAACCAATGCGATTGTTGCTTTTGCTCGGCCGGAAACCCACGACATTATCACAACGACCATCTCTGAAATGGAAGGTTCGGGAACGACCTTCAAGGTGCTTGACCTCAAACGACTGGATCCGGCACAGGCTCTATTGACGATCAATAAGTTTTTCGGTGTCACGGAAGAGGGTGGTGACGGACCAGTTGTGGACGGTGACCCTGCTACCGGAAAGCTTTGGATTCGCGGAACCAGCGAACAGATCAACCTGGTCGAAAATCTTCTCGTTGAGCTCGAGGGTAATGATGCCCTTGGACCACTTGGGGACAAGGTGCGAGTCCTCCCTTACACCGGCACCGCTGCTCAGCAGGCTTTGGAACAGATTCAAGGCCTTTGGCAGGCAACAGGTCGGACCAATCGTATCCGTACGATGACACCTTCTCGGGGCGGATCCTCAGGTTCCTCCGGTGGAATCCCCGACCGATTGGTACCAAGAACTCAGCCCGATTCGAAGACCGAGCCACCGACTGCTACCGAAGAAGCGTCCTCTGCGATTCCTGACGCGTACCGTTTTGTTACGCAGGTTGGAGAGGTGGCATCACCATCTGATCAGGCGGCCGTCACTGGCACTGAGAAACCTCAGATGACGCTCAATGTCGAGGGTGCCGACATCATCGTGCAGTTTACTCCTGCTGGAATGCTGATTGCCTCTGAGGATTCGGAGGCATTGGATGTTTTTCAGGGGTTGATGGAATCATTTGCACAACCTTCAACAATGCAGTCTGACCTACCAACAATCATCTGGCTTAAGTACATCGAGGCCGAAATTGCAGCGGAGTTGATTTCGAGTGTCTTGGGTGGTGGTGAGAGCACCATCGCCTCCGCAGTCGATAGTATGACGGGCGGTCTCGGCGGTGGTATGCTTGGCTTGCTCGGCTTGGGTGGTGGAGGAGGTGCATCGGCGTCATCATCGCAATCAATTCTGACCTCGACTGGCTCGGTCAACATTGTGCCTGATGCAAGGCTAAATGCATTGATCATTCATGCAAATCCAATGGACATGCAGATGATTGAAATGATTCTCGAGAAGATTGATATTCAAGAGAGTCCGGAGGACATCGAAACCGTCTCGAAGCCGATGCTCATTCCTGTGATCTATCAGCAAGCATCTGACGTCGCGAATGTTGTGAAGTCGGTATTCAGTGACCGAATAGCTGGCGCTCAATCTGGCGGCGGTGGCGGCGGTGGTCGTGGTGGTGGTCCTTCTCCACAAGATTTCATCAACGCTTTGCGTGGTGGCGGTGGTGGCCGCGGTGGCAGTTCGCAAGCGGCAAAAAGTGAGCGTGCAAAGATCAGCGTTGCAGTTGATGAAAAAAGTAATTCACTTGTGGTGATCGCTACGCCACAAGATTTCCTCGAGATCAAGCAGCTAGTTGAAGCCCTTGATCAGAGCAGCATGGTGACAGAGGAGACGATCGTCACTTACTCGCCATCTGGAAAAGTCAATCCAGACGTACTGAAGTCGGCTCTGGAGTCGATTTTAGGCACACAAGCTAAGTCAACCAGCGATACCTCGAAGAGTAGCAGCTCCGCCAGCAATAGTTCATCCACACCCTCCACACCCGGTGGAGGATCCAGTGCAGAAGAGATTCAGCGCAGGATTGAATTCTTCCGTTCACGCTTTGGCGGTGGTGGACCGGGCGGATCCGGCGGATTTCGCGGATCGAGCAGCGGCGGCCGACCCTCGTTTGGAGGCTTCGGTGGAGGCCGCCCCGGCGGTGGTACCAGTGGTGGTACCGGTGGTGGACGTCCGGCAGGTGGTGGTGGTCGATAACGCTACGGCGTCTCGCAAGTTTGGAAAAAAACAACGATGATTATGCACGCAGGCGAGATACTCAAACGCCGTGGATTACTTAGTGACGAGCAACTTTCCCAGAGTCGAGATCATGACTCAGGGGGCGTTTTTCAGGCTGCAATTTCGCTTGGATTCATTGAAGAGCGGGTTGCTCTAAAGGCTTTGGCGGAAGAGGTTGGTCTCGATTACGTCGACCTCAGGGAGACGGACGTTGATCTCGAAGCCCTGCAGGGCTTCCCGCAGAAGTTAATCTATAGGCAGTCTTTGTTTCCCATTGGCTTTGACGGCGATTCCATCGTCGTTGCGACGTCAGATCCCTTGGATTTGTATCCTCTTGATGAGGCTAGCGCTGCCACTTCTCGCAACATCCTGCCGGTTGTCGCAGAACGCGGTGAAATCGCGCGCTTGATGAACCGCCACCTGGGTGTTGGTAGCGAGACCGTCGAAGGGTTGATGGCCGCTAAGTCTGAGGACGAGGTGGAATTGCTCGAGAAGATTGAGTCCGACGGCAGCGAACTCAGCGAGATGGCTCAAGAGGCTTCGGTTGTTCGACTTGTGAATGAGATCTTGCTTGAAGCGATTCAGTCCCGCGCAAGTGATGTTCACATTGAATCGCAGTCCAAGGGAATCATTATTCGCTACCGAATCGATGGTATTCTTCATCCCCAGCCGACTCCGCCGGAGATCAATCGATTTCAAGCGGCAATTACCAGTCGATTGAAGATCATGGCCCGCTTGAACATTGCCGAGAAGCGATTGCCGCAGGATGGGCGAATCAAACTTCGAGTTCATGGTCGGGACGTTGACATTCGACTCAGTGTGATACCGATGATTCATGGTGAGAGCATCGTGATGCGTGTTCTCGATAAATCAGCAATGGTTTTTGATCTCGGAAGCTTGGGGATGTCTTCTGAGATCTATTCTAAATTCAGTGAAATTATCGATTACCCGCACGGGATTGTTCTTGTTACAGGACCGACGGGTTCGGGGAAGACAACGACTCTCTACAGCAGTTTGCTGCAAATTCAGAGTCCTGAAACGAAGATCATCACCACCGAAGATCCGGTTGAGTACCAGTTGGATGGTATCAATCAGATTCAGGTTCATTCCAAGATTGGTCTTACTTTTGCGAATTCACTGAGAAGTATCCTGCGACATGACCCCGACATCGTTCTTGTTGGTGAAATTCGAGATTTAGAGACGGCAGAGAATGCGATTCAAGCATCTTTGACGGGGCACCTTGTGTTCAGTACGCTCCACACCAATGATGCGGCAGGTGCCTTCACTCGTATGAGTGACATGGGCGTTGAGCCGTTCTTGGTGGCGGGAACCGTTGAGGCTGTGATGGCACAACGTTTGATCAGGCGGCTCTGCAAGCATTGCAAAGAATCCTATTCGCCCGATCGAAATGATCTTCCTCAAGATTTCCCATGGGACCAATTGGGTGACCGGCCACTCTACCGAAGTGTGGGATGCCGAGAATGTCGTAATGTTGGGTACACCGGGCGAATGGGTATCTATGAGTTACTCATTGCTAATGACGAAATACGTCAGTTAGCACTCGAGCGGACCAGCAGTTGGGAAATTCGTAAGGTTGCAGTGAAAACCGGAATGCGAACTCTGCGAATGGATGCTTGGGACAAAGTCGTTACGGGTGACACCTCAGTCGACGAATTGCTACGCGTAACAAAGGGTGAAGCGATATAGGATGCCTGTCTTCGCATACACCGCTCGTGAATTATCGGGCAAACTTGTTAACGGTACCCTCGAAGCTACGAGCGAACGAGAGGTTGCGGGTGTTCTCGCGGACCGTTCCCTCTTTCCTGTCTCCGTCAAGGAGCAGGTGAATGCATCTCAGGGAGCATTCGGTCGCCAGAAGAAGGTGAAAGGTCAGACGATGGCCGTCTTCTACTCTCAGCTTGCGTCATTGCTGCGAGCGGGCGTGCCGATGATTCGAGCTTTGAATGTTCTATCGGAGCAATCCTCCGATGGGGCACTGAAGGAAGTCGTTTCACAGATTCGTGTACGCGTTGAGGATGGTGAGCCGATTGGTGATTCGATGGCTCGTTTTCCGAAAATCTTCAGTGAGATGGCATGCAACATGGTGCGTGCTGGTACTGAGGGTGGCTTTCTTGAGGATGCTCTGGACAGAGTTGGTGCGTTCACGGAACTACAGGAAGATTTAAAAGGCAGGACCGTCAGTGCGTTGGCGTACCCGATCTTTTTGTTTTCCGTTGGAACGGTTGTGCTTTCAGCCCTTTTGGTCTTTTTCGTTCCCAAGTTCGATATGTTGTTCGAGCGATTGAGAAAGACGGGTCAGATGCCCTATGCGACAGAAATGTTACTTGCCTTTAGTAACCTCCTGCAGTCGTACGGTTGGATTCTCTTGCTCGCTCTGCTCGCGGGAATTGTTGCAGTTCGCGTGCGTTTGCAATCCGACGCAGGGAAAGAAATGGCCGACCGTGCAAAATTAAAGATACCCGTCTTAGGTAGTATTCTGATGAATCTTGCGGTGGCAAGATTTTGCCGTGTCTTGGGAACGTTACTTGGGAATGGAGTTCCAATTCTAAAAAGTCTGGAGATCAGTGGAACCGCCGCTGGAAATCGCCTACTTCGAGAATCCGTTTCAAGTGCGACGGAGAATATCAAGAGCGGTGAGAGCTTGGCCTCGCCACTTCGTAGTTCCGGCTACTTCCCGCCCTCTGTGGTCGAGATGATTAGTGTGGGTGAGGAAAGTAACACTCTGGATCAGGTTTTACCCGATATTGCTGACTCTCTCGAGAAAACCACGTTCCGCCGACTCGACCTCTTCGTTCGTTTGCTCGAGCCAATCATGCTATTGGTGATGGCGGTTCTAGTTCTCGGTGTTGTCTTGGCGCTTCTTGTTCCTGTCCTCAAGAGCAGTACGACGCTTTAGAGGTTTTTCAACGCACGACTTTTTATGTTGGGCGATTTCTTACTTGCCCTCAGTAACCATCGTTGCATCAATGCCTCACCCCTGCGCTGCGATAGATCGACTCGAATGTGTGGGACATCCAAGGGGACTCCCTGAGGGGAGCCGACCGAAATCGCCTATTGCGGAGAATTACGAATAGGCGCATGGAAAAAGCGAGGTGCGTTTTGCTGCCTCGCTTTTTATCCTGAATAACGATTCACCCATGGCAAGTGCTCGTCCCAACCATCTTGGATCTTGCCTTAGCGACTGGCTCAGCCATCGGTATCAATCGTCGGAACGTAATTTCGCAAGCACGGAGTAATCTTCCAGAGTTGAGGTATCGCCGACGACTTCCTGTCCGGAGGCAATATCTCTGAGAAGTCGACGCATGATTTTTCCACTACGTGTTTTGGGTAGTGATGCTGTGAAGCGGATATCGTCTGGTTGCGCCAAAGCACCGATTTGCGATCTGACATGCATTCGCAATTCTTTGCGTAGCTCTTCGGTTGGCTCTCCGCCACTGACAGTAACAAAGGCGGCAATGGCCTGACCCTTGAGGTCATCGTGCCTTCCAACCACGGCCGCCTCGCATACAAGACTGTGGCTGACCAATGCACTCTCGACCTCGATGGTGCTGAGACGATGACCGGAGACGTTGATCACATCATCAATACGACCCATGATCCAATAGTAATCGTCTTCATCTTGCCTGGCGTTATCCCCAGTCAGATACATTCCAGGAACCTTTGACCAATACTGGTCGATAAAACGTTCTTCGTCCCCCCAAATACCTCGAAGCATTCCCGGCCATGGCTGCGAGATACAGAGCATGCCACCTTGGTTTGCGTCGACGTCCTTGCCAGATTCATCCACAATCGCGGGAACAACTCCCGGTAAGGGTCTGGTGCATGAGCCGGGTTTGGTCGCGGTAATACCGGGTAGTGGACTCATCATGATTCCACCTGTTTCGGTTTGCCACCAGGTATCAACAATCGGACATCTCTCTCCACCTATTTTGCGATGGTACCACATCCATGCTTCAGGATTGATTCCCTCCCCAACACTACCAAGCAAACGCAAGCTGGAGAGATCATGTTTGTCGACATGCTCGTCGCCCCATTTGATAAAGGCTCGGATCGCGGTGGGTGCGGTGTAGAGGATGGTAACTTTGTATTTCTCAACCAAATCCCAGAAGCGATCTTCTGCAGGGAAGTTGGGCGCACCTTCGTACATCAGACAGGTCGCCCCGGCCGAAAGTGGACCGTAGACGATGTAGCTGTGTCCGGTAATCCATCCGCAGTCAGCCGTGCACCAATAGATATCATCATCCCTATGGTCAAACACCCATTCAAAGGTGCGTTTTGCCCATAGGTTGTATCCTGCAGTGGTGTGGCGAATCCCTTTTGGTTTTCCCGTACTACCGGAGGTGTAGAGAATGAACAGCGACGCCTCGCTATCTAGAGGTACCGCTGGCAATTCACCGCTTTGATTCTCAACACAATCGTGCCACCAAACATCACGCCCTTCTTGCATCGGTACATCGTCTTGTCCAACTCTTTTCAAGACGAGGCATTTTTCAACCGAGGGAGACTTCGCCAGAGCCTCGTCAACGGTTTGTTTGAGGGGAAGCACTTTTCCACGCCGGTAGAGACCATCTGCGGTCACCATCAGCTTAGCGCCGGCATCTTGATTGCGATCCGCGATCGACTCTGCGCTGAATCCTGCAAAAATAACCGAGTGAACCGCTCCAATTCTTGCACACGCAAGCATGGTGATTGCGAGTTCGGGTGTCATTGGCATGTAGATGCTGACCACATCGCCGACCCCTACCCCAAGTTCCTGTAATGCCGCGGCACACTTCGAAACTTCCGTTAGTAATTCCTTGTAAGTAAGGCTTCGTGTTTCGCCAGGCTCACCTTCCCAAAGGATTGCAACTTTGTCGCCACGTCCCGCTTCCACATGTCGATCAAGACAGTTGTAGCTCGCATTGGTCTTTCCACCAACAAACCACTTCGCATGGGGAGCCTCCCACTGGCAAACTTCCTCGAAGGGTTCGAACCAGTGTAGATGTTCTTTTGCTTCTTCTCCCCAAAATCCATCTCGGTCATCTTTTGCCCTACGATACATCTCCTCGTACTGATCCATACTGGAGAAAACGGCTTTTTCGGTGAACTCAACCGGTGGAGGAAAGGAACGATTTTCGGTGAGAACGTGATCAATTTGCCCAGAGGGTTCGGTCATGTTTGCGAATCCGATTTCGCGAGGAGTAGGAACAGGAAACAATGCGTTGTTTGTATTTCACAGGTGGCGAGCTGGTACCTTGCCATCAAACTTGTAGCGAATCTTAAGCGATTCTACTACTGAGTCAGGGAGCAATCATCGGGCCTTCTCGTTCACAACCAAAGGATGGAAAAAGGAATGGCCGCTGAGCCTGCCGTCTGCAACACGAACGGGTCGGCATTTTAACGACTTTCAGCACCGGTTGCCTGCCCCGGGAGATTCTCATGAATGACTTTCGCAACTTTCTTCCGGCAAATTCCGTCTAAGCTGTAAATGAACATGAAGAGCTGTCAATTACACGAAATATAGCGGGCGTAATCACGGTTGAGGCGGAATCACTGCAGAGGCGGATGATTCCGGCGTCGGTTGCCTTGCTGCTTCTGTCGCCCCGGATCCGAATCCAGAACGCCATTTCCATCAGCGTAGCAGTTTAGGAGATGCTTTACGCCCCAGACGGGTTGTGAACATGTGATTGTTGTGAGCATGGACCGCAACGAGCATTAATTATGCAGCTCGTTTAATTCCCATACCTCGCTGGGTCGCATTTTCAACTCGCTCTCTCGGATAGGCGTGAGGACCAATTTCAGAGGTCTTGGCATTGGAGTACCACACGCGTTCTTCAATCGATTCGAGGATGCGCTGTGCGATATCTACCGCTCGTGCACCGGCAACTCCGTCGACTGTCGGTGCCGATTGCGATTGAATACTGATTACGAAATCATGCAATTCATCGAGAATTGCGTTACGAGGAGTAAGTTCAATCGTTTCGCATGTCAGTTTATCGCTGAACAGTTCATCCGCGTAACCCAATGGCGAATCCACCTCATGCGATAAATCAAAGCTGCGGTCGAGAAGATCATGCGAGGGTTTGAGAACCGACAGTGAGGGAACGCCAAAGTCAATTTCAGCGAATCCGTTACTGCCAAACATTTGCATATGTCTAGCGGGTTCAGGGCTGACTCTTGATGCTTTTAGGTTTGCCACCAAGCCGCATTCAAATTCAATTCTCGCTTCAGCAATATCTTCGTGAGCGGAGACAACAGAAAGTCCGCTGGCGGAGATCCAGCGTATGGGCGCTTCGGTCAAGGATAGAACTAAATCCAGATCGTGGATCATAAGGTCCATTACCACGCCAACATCGAGGCAACGGCCTGGGAATCGTGAAGCTCGGCAAGCCTCTACGTATTTAACATCGACGGCAAGGTCACCAAGAGCCGTGAATGCTGGATTGAAACGCTCCACGTGCCCAACTTGCAGTGTCACTTGCTTGGCCGCAGCGAGTGCGGCGAGCTGAGTTGCATCGCTCCGATCAATCGTGAGTGGTTTTTCCACAAAAACGTGTTTGCCAGCCTTAAGCAATTCTCGACTGATCTTCGCGTGAGAATCCGTTGGCGCGGCAATGACAGCCGCGTCGATGGACGAAATGAGGTCTCGATAGTCCGCGTGGACGGGAACATCATAAAGTTCAGCTGCTTGTTGCCTGGCTCCCTCGAAGGGATCGCTGATACCCACGAGTTGCGCGCCTTCGACAGAACCGAGCAGTTTCGCATGGATGCGTCCAAGGTGCCCTGCTCCAATAACTGCGATCCGTAACTGGCTCACGCTGCACTCCTTCGTCGGTCGCGACCGCGTCCATTGCGCCCGCCTTGTGTGTGGTCGATAAAATCAAAAAGTTGCTTCAGGACCGGTCGAATGGGTCCATTTCCCAGCAATTCCGTTCGTGCGTTCTCAATTCCAATCTTAGAGCGATAGAGAAGCTTGTATGCAGCTGACAATGCTTTGATGTCTTCTTGAGCATAGTCGTGCCTCCTCAAACCGACACTGTTTGCCGATCGAGGTCGTGCTGGATTACCGTCGCAAAGCATGAAGGGTGGAATATCTTGCAGCACTCGACTCATCCCGCCAACAAAGCTCAATTGTCCGATCGATGCAAAGTGGTGAACCGCGACGCCGCCTGAGATTGTCACGTCGTTGCCGATATGAACGTGACCACCCAGCATGCAATTGTTGGCAATGACAATTCGGTCGCCTAGAACGCAGTCATGCGCGACATGGCTTGCAACCATAAAGAAGTTGTTATCGCCGATTTGCGTTAAGCATTGCTCTTTTTCAGTACCACGATTTACGGTGCAGTGTTCACGAAATGTGTTACCGTCGCCAATGATTACGCGTGCAGGAGTGTCTTTGTAGCTTGTGTCCTGCGGCGCAGCACCAATCACGCACCCGGGAAAAAAATGATTGTCATCACCAATGGTGGTCATGCCCGTGATCACAACGTGTTCATCAATTTGTGTGTTGTCACCAAGGGTGACATCCGGGCCGATCACCGAAAAATGTCCAATACGCACGTTATTCCCGATATTCGCTCGGGGGTCGATCACGGCGTTCGGTGCAATCATGTTTGTCATGGCTTCTCCATCTCGTATCCGGAAGTTCTCCACTCCGCGGTAGCGAGCCTTTAGATGACTTGTCTCAGGTAGGGCACTGGTTGAGGGACCTGATCGACTGTTTCTTTTTGTCTCTGTGAACGGCTGTTGGATAGCTCCAGCAATCGTTCGGCTACTCTTCCGTTAAGGCTATGACCTCCGCGAAAAGAGACTGCTCTGCCAACGAATTCCACGCCTGATAATGCGAGATCTCCGATCAGATCCAGCGTTTTGTGGCGAGCACATTCATCTTTGTATCGATATTCGTTCTCGATTGGTCCTTCATCGCCAATCACCAATAAGTCGTGGTTTGTCACATGCCCGGCGAGTCCTTTGGATCGGATCGCTGCGGCTTGATCAGCGGTAACGAAGGTGCGAGCTGGGGCAACTTCTCGGATGAATCGATCTGGCGTCAGATTCAAGCCAAATGTCTGTGGTTGGATGGGTGTGTGGTCATCAAAGCTCAAGCGATACTCGAAATAAGTTTCGCCATGATGCGCCGGGCTTAGCTCCACCCAGCTTGCGTCACGCTCGATGCGAACTTTTTCTTGGATAACCAGACGTTTTTTTTCTGCTGCCTGTATGATGAGGCCTGCTTGAGATAGCGATTCCACGTAGCCGTGACTGCTGCCGTCAAGAGCCGGTAATTCCTCGCCATCAATTTCAACGACGCAATTATCAATCTCAAGTGCCGCCAATGCTGCCATCAGATGCTCGACCATCTGGAATCGTACATTGCCGTTCAATAAGTTGGTTCGGAGGCTTGCCTCCTCGCGATGGCTTGCACTCGCCTCGCAGTCATTCGGCTCCTCCATGTCGGTTCGGACGAAACGAATGCCGCTATTTATCGAAGCGGGGTGAATCGCAACTCGCACATGCTTACCGGTCCAGTAGCCTCTGCCATGAACTTCGCATGAAACAGCGAGTGTGTGTTGATTGCGTGATGGATTCACGCTGGCCTCCGTGCCTATCGCATGCGTGAGTTGATCATGCATGCTTGACGTTAAAAACAAATCGTTTGGAGATTGCCTTGCTCATCTCACAGAGCAGAACCAGGTTCCTCCCGATTCTGCACTTCCCATTCGACGAAGATTTTACAGTGACTGCACTCTTCGTCTTGCGATCCACGAATCACTCGCGTTGGCGACTTACTTATTTGTCACCGAACCGCTATTTGCGGTTTTCATGGACTGATCAAGGTATTGCATCACACCTTTCGTCATGTCCAGAGACTCATCATGGTAGACGATGTTTTTCATCACACCACGAAGAACGGTTTCACCATTTGCAAGATCCATGTCTTCACTGTTGTAGCGAAGCACCAAGTTGATCTTGTAGTGGTTTGCCAAAAACTTGACGCCCTCTTTGATCAGCTTGTAGTTTTGGAAATAGATCTTGGCTTCGGCATCCGCAAGTTCTTTGCGTGTGCGAGCCATGTCGAGTCGCAGTTTCGATTCCATCGACGCAACAAGTTCTTCTTGAGCGGCATACTCTGCCGAGCCAATCTTGAAGGCCTTGAGCTGTTCTGCGGCTTGTTTCAGCTCGTCGCGTTTGGCTTGTAATTTAGCGTCATAGGATTTGAGGTCATTTTCAACTTTCTCTACCTGAGCTTTAATGCCGGGGTGATTTTTGAAAATGTAAGCTACGTCAACCACCGCAATGCGATGTGCTGACTCCTGTGCTTTGGCGAAGCCGGGGGCCAAAAGGGTCAGTGATACAATGGCCAAGAACAAGGCCTTCTTACCAATAAGTCGCACTTCCGCTCTCCTTGCGTTATGGGTGCGCGTCGAATCCCGATGCTTATGCTGGGGGCAATACGAATTTGGAGCGTCCGACGCTCGATGTTTCGTTACCGGGAGGGTCTGATTGAGATCAGACCATTCCATCGGAGTGCGATTGTGTCACCACTGCGTGCGGGCGTAAAGATTAAAAATTCGAGTCTTTCGTCGCCAAATCAAGCGTCTCCATGTTTCTGCCCGTCGATTGCGTGCCTCAGGCCATTTTTAATCATGGTTTCTCAGAAATCGCCGTAAAAACTTTCTTAAAATGTTTCGGTTTCTGCGGGTCAAATGTGGTTTTAGCTTACTGAGCTGGGCGTTTACCGAGTTCAACGGTGAGCTCCATTGACTCACCATCTCGTTGGATTTGGATTTTTGCCTTATTCCCCGGTGCTTGGGATCTTACCCAGTCTATGACTTCACTCGACGCTGCGACGTTTCGATTCGCGACTTTGAGAATTTGATCACCAGAACGAAGTCCAGCAGTGGCCGCCGGACCGCCTGCTGTTACTTGCCCGACCAGAATTGACCCGTCCGTATCGGCGAGGCTAACGCCGAGGAATGCTGTCATTTGTCGGCGGATCTCCACTCTTCGGTTCGTCTCGGCAAATTTGGGGCGTGATTCACGCGTTGCCCAGTCCATTGCTACGTCCGACACCATATTCGTGATGCGGTTGAGGCCTCCATAGTTGATCTTGTCAAAATCATCACTTGGACGGTGGTAGTCATTGTGAATTCCCGTAAAGAAGAAGAGCACAGGAATTCCAACTTCGTTGAATGATTGATGATCGCTTGGGCCATAGCCGCTACTCATCTTGAAGAGTTTGAAAGGCGATTCTTGATCGGAGTTTACTTTGTCAACGAGAGAGTCAAATCCTTCGCCAGAACCGGTGCCGTAAACCGTCAATTCATTATCATTGAGTCGACCCACCATATCCAGGTTGATCATGCCAACGGTGCTTTTGAGGGGAAAGCGAGGTTGTTTGACATAATGTTTACTGCCTAAAAGACCTCGTTCCTCCGCAGAGAATCCCATGAATACGACGCGACGATGGTTCGGTGTTTCGGCGATTCTTTCTGAGACTTGCTTCGCAACTGAGAGCATCGCGACGGTTCCGCTGGCATTGTCATCTGCTCCGTTGTGGACAGCGATCGTGCCTGGAGCAAGCGAACCGTTGCCTCCCATGCCCACGTGGTCATAGTGGGCGCCAATAATGACCGTTTCACCGGCCAAGCTGCCTTTGCCTTCGAGGAAGCCCAGGACATTGTTGGTTTCGGTGTTGAGTGGTTCAATGCTCACGGAAATCGATGCGGCAGAGCCCTGCAGTGCCAGACTGTTCGGTTTTCCAGTCTCGTCGATCGTTTTCTCAAGTTTCGAAAGGGTTGTGTTTGTAAAGACCTCGAGCCAACCATTCACCACATCACGGGCGACAGACATGACGGGGATCGATTCTCGGTTGGGGCGTCTTCGGCCGGCTTCCGACATACCAAGAACTCCCTGACGCGCTTTGGTGATGTCTTGGTTGAGAGCTGCGATCGCATTGTTGACTCTCGCTTTGCTTTCTCGAAGTTGCCTGCGGCGGACTGCGTTGATTCGAGGCACCGAAGCGAGTTGCTTGCTGAGCTCGGTTAGTCTCGACTGCTCTCTCAATTTCTCCTCTTCAATTTTGTCAGCAGCCTCCTGCACACTGTCTTGATCATTCACAATGATTACGGCTGCTGCTCCGTGGTCCATCGCGTTTTTCACTTTGGTATCGAATAAGGCATGACGAGTATTTTCGGTGCCATTGAACCTGCTATTTGCGTCGTTTCTCTGCGGCTCCTTTCGAATGATAATGACAATCGCGCCCTCGGTTTCAATCCCTTGATAGTCATCGTATTCGAGGTCCTTCGCGGTGATCCCGTAGCCCGCGAAGACAAGCGGGCCAGCTTGTTTACCGATCGCTGAACCAATGGCTAGCGGTCCCAAGTCATCACCGAGTTCCCAACGGTCGGTGTCTTCGGGGGCGTTTTTATTTTTAATCAAGTTGACGCAATGGGACTCACCCACTTGCACCGCCCAACCCTGTGATATCGCTAACTTGTTACTCTCACTAGACTCAGTATTGCCTTG
>CAXQOB010000108.1:0-11155 GCA_964225475.1 Candidatus Nitrosopumilus sp.
CAGCAAGATCATTGACGTGAACATAATCTCGGATGCATGTACCGTCGGGCGTTGGGTAATCCTCGCCAAACACTGTAATCTGATCTCGCTGCCCCAAAGCCACTTGAAGCACGATGGGTATCAGGTGTGACTCTGGATCATGATCCTCACCAATCATACCATTGGGATGAGCACCAGCAGCATTAAAGTATCGAAGAGCGGCGTACCCTAAACCATACGCAGAGGCATAGTCAGATAACGCCTGTTCGATAACGAGCTTAGTAAACCCATACGGATTAATTGGATTCTGGGCAGTGGCCTCACCAATTGGAATTTTTTCCGGCTCACCATAGGTGGCAGTTGTACTACTAAATACAAATTTCTTGACCCCAACTTGACGCATGGCCTCCATCAAAGACAAGGCAGCGACAACATTGTTCTGGTAATAGATTGATGGATCATGCACAGATTCGTTGACCAAGGCGAAAGCGGCAAAATGCATCACCGCTTCAATCTGATATTCAGCAAGTACCTGCTGCAATAGCGGGCCATCAGTCAATTCACCTTCGATTAAAAGCCCGTCTGGAACTGCATGGCGATGACCACGAGACAGATTGTCAAAGACTCGCACCTCATGACCAGCATCGAGTAAAGCTCTAACTGCGTGTGAGCCAATGTACCCCGCTCCTCCAACCACTAAAACATTCATCTAGTTCCAAACCTCTTATCCAAGACATATGATCAGATGGAAAAACTCAAACGGCGGGCGGGAAACTGAATCCCACATCACAAAGCTGTATAGCCCGTTATTGATGTTGAATTCTTGCTTGGTGACACAACAAGTGTTGACTTCTTCACGTGGAATACACTTTTCCTTTTCGGTTTACTCGGCATGATCGATTCATTCCGTACAAATAGAAAAAATCGCGAATCGACATCAGTGCACAGACACACGTCAACAACTCCGATAGATAAGTGTAGTGGCGAACTAGTCTTTCTTTTTTAATATCGGTTCGCTTCTGCTAGAAACACGTGACAGGTTATTTTCGTGGCGAAACGAGTCACCAAACTTCAGAAACTCCAAAAACAGGGCATCGCTGCGCCGAGCGGACGATCATTTGATTCCCTGCAGGAGGATTTCGTTTCTTACCTGCGTAGCGAGTGCCACCTCTCCGCCAACACCATCGCCGCGTACCGGCATGATCTCAATCGATTCTTGCGTTGGCTTGGCAATCGGCGACTTTCAAGCCTGAATGTCAATCATTTATCAGACTATGTTGGATCGCTGCACGAAGAGGGTCTCGCACCCACCTCTGTCTCGCGAAACATCGTCTCAACACGAACCTTTTTTCGCTTCTTACAACTCGAGGGTACGGTACGTGACAATCCAGCAGACCTGCTGCTGACACAGAAAAATTGGCAACGAATCCCCAATGTTCTTTCACCAAAACAGGTTGAATCTTTCCTCAGAGCCCCGAAGAAAACCGATTCGTTCTGGCAACGTGATGTTGCGATGCTCGAAGTACTCTATGCCACCGGATGCCGGGCCTCAGAAGTTTGCTCATTACGTGTGAAGGATCTTTCGCTCGAGGAAAAACATTTGCGATGCGAGGGCAAAGGTGGAAAACAACGCATGGTACCCGTTGGTCAGAGAGCCATTGATGCCATCGTGTTTTATTGCGAAGAACTCAGGGATGAACTCGCTGCTCGCAAATCGCCAGAGTCAGATACTCTTTTTCTTTCGCGCACCGGCAAGGCCATCGACCGCATTCAGCTTTGGCGTTTGGTCAAAAGATACGCACAAAGAGCAGGAATCCAATCAGAGATCAGCCCGCATAGCCTAAGGCACAGCTTTGCGACTCATCTGCTAGCAGGTGGTGCGGACTTAAGACTTGTCCAAGAAATGCTCGGTCATGCCAGCATTCAAACCACTCAAATCTACACACACGTCGAGAAATCAAGGCTGCAGCAAGTTCATCACCAATTCCACCCACGCGCCTGATACCTTTCAGCAACATCGATGGATTCTAAATCGGAGCTAAGCCAGCTCCGATTTAGATACCGCAAGAGTCCTTAACAGATCCCATTCTGATTCGAGCACCGATTGGCTTCCACTTTCGTAGCACACAGCACCCGTCGTGTCCGCACCCTTTCAGGACATAGCAACTAAGCACCTCAGATTATCTCGGACGCTAGATCAGAGTCGCACGGGAACCACTCTGCTGTCCTTCTTCTTCGACGGAGTTTGTCGCTCAATCGTCACTTGATCAGCGCGATCACGACCTACTCGGACGGTATGAGTCCCCTTTCGGTAGACCGGTGGTTGAAAGGACTTTCCATTAGTTCGCACTGTATAAAGAATCTCTCCAGACTGATCATGAACGACCTGAACGACAGGCGATTCGGAGTTTTGAAACTGTAAAGTAGGCAGGTACCCAAGGACGGTTCGACCGTCATTATCTTGGGAAGTGATCGTAACCGGCCATCCCGCAAACTGACTAGCTGATTCTTCAGTGACATCCACAAATCGTGGCCAACACTCAAATTTGATTGAGCGATCTGATTTTCGAAATCGAACGAGGCCATATCCATCAGAACGCTGCAGCTCATTGGATCGGTCGATCGGATTCGCATAAGCAATCATCCTGATGGGATTACCCAGACCGTCCTCATATTGCCCGGTCCACGGCAATGGACTGTTCTGGACAGAATTTGGTCCAGCCTTTTCATCGACCGGGTGCCACCATCGACCATAAATGGTGTTTACGATTGCGGGAGAGGTAAATCCGTAGGGCCCGTCCTGGGCTCCTTCAATCCCGTGCTGCACCAGCACGGCGAGATGCTGATCCCCGCAAAGGTGTGGGGCCCAAACGCGCCGGATTCTTGCCAACGCATGATTGCGTCCAGTCTGAGGCCAACCATTGCAATCAAGATCAGCGAGCAAACGGTTCTTGGGGCTGCCATGTAAATGCACAGCCCCACAAAAAGCGGTTTGGCTCAAAACAGCTTTCATCTCTGCACCGTTCCAATCTTGACCCCATTGATCAAGGAATTCTAATTGTCGATCCCCGAGCAATTTCAGCTCCGGAAGGTCAACCGATTTACGATCATACGCTGGGTCGTTGATGTGATCCGGGCGAGGTCCCATCTTTGGAATCTTTCCCTGTGGACCACTCTTGAATTTGCGATCCTCCAGAATTGCAAAATCGATCCCGCCTACGCGGAGGCGGGTGTAATACACTCCGATTCCTCGATCAATTGGAGTCGCGTCATGTGGATCCGGGAGATGCCAAGTCTGGCATCGTTGAACCATGTTGACGTAATCCACGGGGTAGAAAAACCCACCTTGAGGACCGGCCGGTGTTGCTGCCTTTTTCCCGTTCTCACCCCAGATGTTTGCCTGACCAACATCATGATCATCAGGAATCGTAATCACAGGACGATCCTTCAAGACCTCACGAAACTGAATACCGAATTCAAGCCAGCCGTAGGTATGTTGAGTGTGATTGTAGGTTTGGTCGCCCGAAAAGAAGAGTAAGTCTGGGTCCTGGCGGAGTAGGTTTTGAACAATCATGGGGCGAGGTCCGGGAGTTCGGCTGCTGTTGCAACCTAATGAACCAACAACGATCTCGTCCTTATCAATCGGATCTTTACGGATTAAACCCTCAAATGAAGACAGATCACCGAGTCGCACACGGTATTTCACGCTCCTCGAATCATCCCATTGCTCGATTCGGAAATGCGATGACCAACCAGGAAAAACTACCGGTTGCGTCTGTACCAGCTTCCAGTCCGAATCACCTTCCGCTTTTAATTCCAAGTGAACTTCGCGAGGCTCATCCGGCTTCAGAGGGTACAACTGGCAAGTTAATTTGAGCACTCCCTGATCATGAGTGTAAACGGCAAACGCGACCACCTCTTCGCGAGGGACCATTAAGCGAGCCTGCTTAGCGTTCTTGGGGACGCGGTTCCACCATTCGCCAACCGCATAGGAATCCAAATTAGGAAAATCCGTTCCGAAAGGTTGTGATGATTCTTGGGCCCGAGCTGCCTGGACCAAACCTAATCCCAAAAGACCCCAGAAGATGCATAACCGCATTGATCGCTCCATAGTTGTGTGAATGAAGCCACATCATAACGGGCCAACTGTGACGAAGGAAACCATCCATCAACAGTCCTAAGCTAACGAACCCACTTTCTTGAAAAAAGTCAAAACCACGCCTCGCTTTAAGAAATCGACAGACTCGCTCAAAGCACAGAGTCGTGAGAGCAAGCAAGCTCGGAGAGATAAGCAAACGTAGTTGCAGGAGAACCTGAGATCACTTTCCGATGATCCATTCGAAAGCTTCGATCTATCGGTAGCAACTATTCGTAACGAATCATTGCCCTCAGCTCGTTTCAATGAGTCGGCCATTCGGGATCTGCCACTTTGCGACTCATCGTGGCCAATCTTGCTTGAATATCCAGTAACCGCTGCCAATCCGAGAATCGCATTGCTACTTCCTGACTCTCTTCGTCCGTCTTGGCAGACTCAATCAACTTCTTCATTCGGTTCTGAAGAAACTCAAGAATCTCGCACAGCTGAGCCCGTTGACCCGCGGATAAATCATCGGGTACTTCGGGTAATTCCATGACCGGCATGATTTCTGCTGGCAAGGGTGCCATCGGCTCAGAATTGTTCAGTTCAACAGCGATCGAGCCTCCAGATAGATTGGAATCCCGAGCCATTGCAGAGCTGTCGAGACCAATTGCGGCAAGTCGTTCAGCGATCTGGGATTCTGAACCCATCAACATCATACTGCGTCCAACAGAAATCAAATCTCCATGGCGCAATATCTTCAGTTGACACTCAACACCGTTCACCTTGGTCCCATTGGTGCTATCAAGATCGGTTAGCACCAATCGATCTTTGTCACGCTGCACTTTAAAATGACAACGACTCACTCGTTCATCATTGAGCTGAATGTCGTTACCTTCCTCCCGACCAACCGTAAAAGGCGGCTTGAGATCATCGTAGATTTTGCCGCGGTCAGCACCGTGCAAAATCTTCAGGGTGACACCCGACATTGGGGTCTCCTGCGGGAAAAAGCAAATGAACGTCGATAAGAGTAGGCCATTTAATTTACCCCCGCGACCGGAAAGTGACCAGAGATTTCTCGCACTTCAGGGGTGAATCCGCCCCTTGGAATGCCGAAAGGCGGGTTTTCTAGCGATTAGGCGGGCTGAACTACCCAGATTATCGATCAGTTAGAAACGAGACTCTTCGCCCATCATCAACCGATTGATACACGAATTCCTCACTCAACGAGCCTTGAATCTATCCGGGATCACTGACAACAACAGTAAAGGAAATAGACAAATTCGCTGTTTGCGGCATGAAACTATAAATCGCCTCAGGACACTTAGTTAACAACGGGACACTTAGAGGATCTTCCAGTGGAACCATCTTTGGGCGTTATGAAATTCCCCGAGAACTCTTTAATTCACTTGTAGAATCACACACTTCAGGTAGTCGCTCTCAGGGCAAGAGATTGACACTGGGTGATCGGGAGCTGGCCCCCGTTGCTCCAGAACAATTAGGTCGCGACGTTTTCGCTTCGCCACATCCATCAACATGTTCAAGAAGTCAGATCGAGAAACTCTTCCTGAACAACTGCAAGTTGCCAACACACCGCCCGACGCGAGAAGATCGACTGCCAAGGAATTTAACTTCGCGTATGCCCTGAGTGCGCGGTCGATCTGATGTCTGGAACCGGCAAACCGCGGTGGATCAAGGATAATGCCTTCGAATTTCTCACCAGCATCAACCAAGGACTTCAGCGTATCGAAACAGTCTCCCTCACGAAATTCCATTCGATCGATTTGATTCCGTTCAGCAGCCTTTCTGGCCTCGTCTAATGCGGCAGCGCTAGAGTCAATCGAGGTAACTCGCTGAGCTCCCACCTTAGCCGCAACCAAACCGAAACCTCCGGTGTAGCAACACACATCAAGCACTCGCTTGCCAACCATGTAGTTTGCCACTGTCAGATGGTTGATCCGCTGATCCAAGTAGGAACCTGTTTTTTGACCACTTCGAAGATCAACGGAAAGGCTCAGCCCATTCTGCGTATACTGCACACGTCCCGATGGAGATTGATCTTGATACCAGAACTCCTTCGTATCAATGCCCTCGTGTTTTGCAGTGCGTTCATCAATTCTCACCATGATCCCGTCACATTCGGTCAGATGCTTCAATTGTGAAAGAATACACTCGTGCCAACGCCACAGTGCGCCCGAGGTGAACTGTACGCCCAAGCAATTTGCGTAACGATCCACAATTAGACCGCTCATCAAATCTGATTCGCTAAACACCAAACGCTCAGCGCACTGAACATCATAGGATTCAAGTAGTCTTCGACGTGCAATCGCTTGCTCAAGTCTTCGGTGCCACAAGCTCTCGTCAATCTGCTCTGCTGAATCAAAACTGTACAGGCGTACGCGGAGGCGACTTGCGGGATTGACCGCACCCCGAGCTATCCAATTACCATCGTGATCAAGTAATTCAACCACTTGACCAGGTGCCAAATCCTCACCCGTTTGTGCCAATGCATGCGCGTGCACCCAAGGATGTCTGGCGAGAAACGGGTAGTGCCGCGACGGTTTTAAACGTAGCGAAACCGATTCGGAGGGAAGGTTGGACAAAGGGATAAACCATTAAGACTGAAAGAGGGAGACTAAAGACAGAAGTGTCTCTGAGGAGGTTGATCCTCGCAGAATAGAAGCTTCTGATGAACTATCAAAGTGGGTAGCCCATGGAACCCAACAAGTAATGGCGAATCTTCGCGGAATAATTGTGTAGAGACCCAAATTTGCCAACTGCATCTGTTATTTGGTTATGGTCAATTATCTTAAATTTGTTGCGCATCACGCTGCAAAGACCCAAAACCAGGCTCCATGGCAGGTCACAACAGGCTCTGATAGCCAACAGCCCGAGGACGCTTTGACACTGAATCAGTCAAAAAACTCGCTTTTTTCCGAGAAAGTGCGACCTAAAATGACCCTTAGTGGCCTCCAGAAACCACTCATCTTTCGGGTCTGAAAATCTCGCTTCCTTTTTTTTCCGCTGGTAATTACCCTCCGCTGACGGTCCGGCTAAACTTCAAGTCGTCAAAATCCACTGCAATCAATTAGAGTCCAAGGATTGTCAGGACGATACATTGAAGTAGATGACGCTGGAATTTTGTTCCCGAGAGGGCGATAGTGCGAGCTACTCCCGAAGCCATTAGAAAGATTTTTAAGAGGATGAGAACATGACACATGTCGTTGCCGAGCCTTGCTCCGGATGCAAATACACCGATTGCGTTGTTGTTTGCCCCGTGGAATGCTTCTACGAAGGTGATCAGATGCTTTACATCCACCCAGAAGAATGCATTGATTGCGAAGCATGCGTCCCAGAATGCCCCGTTGAGGCAATCTTCCATGAGGACAATGTCCCGGAAGAATGGAAGAGTTACATCGAACTTAATGCAACCAAAGCCGAGTCTGGCGAGTGTGAAGTGCTCACCGAGAAAAAAGAGCCACTTGCAGACGAGTGATCTTTGATCATGTGACAGCACCAACGTGACAAATAGCGTGGTCGTCGTCCTGATAAAAGCGCAGGATCAGTTGACCACCTCATGTCGTTCCCAACGTTGTTGGTGTATTTGATTCTCCCGCGTGTTGAAATCGCGTCATGCCTGTGTTCGCATTTTGATGCGAGCTTAACGGCTCCGCGAATGCGGCCCGTTTGTAATTCACTTTGCGGGAAGAAATGTCTTCCAACATTTGTACCTTGGGTCTTCTACGGACTGAACCATAAGCGGGTTCACGCGAGGTTTCGCTGGCTGACGCAAAAGCTTCATCCTTGCCTCTTTCGGCGTCCGTCCACCTTTTCGGCTATTGCACCTTAAGCAACAACAAACAATGTTGTCCCAACTGGTTTTGCCTCCGTACGATCGTGGAGTCACATGGTCCATACTTAGCTGGCTGAGACTTCCCTGGCGACCGCAGTACTGGCATGTGTGGTCATCCCTTGCAAAAAGGTTCTTTCGATTAAAGCGGACGGTCTGCATCGGCATTTTGTCGAATCGAGTTAGCCGAAGAATCCGTGGAATACGAAGTTCAAAGCGTACCGTCTTGAGATATTCTTCACCCGGTTGCTTCTCAGAGGCCGTCAATTCACTGAGCTCACACCAACTGTCAAAGTCATAGCTTTGATACTGCGATCCGTCTTCCATATCAATCACTTCCGCACACTCCCTGTAGAGCAGGGTGAATGCACGACGAACATCAATGACGCGAACCGCCATAAAAAAGCGATTTAAGACAAGAACATTTGTTTCAAGTAAGCGTTCTTTCATCACGTCCGTCTCCGATAAAAACCGGTAAATCATTCACGCGTCGGTACGTTCGTTTCATGCGTTGATCAGTATCATGCCCTGATCACACCAACTCAGTTTACTGGACCCGGATGCAGCATGTGTGGCGACGAAGCGCCCGACAATCATTTTCACCACTGGCGGATCCTCAGTGATCCGAAAAACCGAGGTCCGCTTGCAGGAGGAGACCGCCACCCGTGACAATAGTTAACTCGGAGGACATCACTTAGCCGTTCAAGTAATCAGCAAGCCCTAGTTCCGGACGATTGCGATGCCGTTATCTGACTTAACGAATGCCATCACTTGGCCAGCTCACTGCTTGGCTGCCATGACGTGGATGGACTCTGCCAGCGGTGTCCTGATGGCAACCGCGATGATTCTTCTGAGTGCCTTAGCGTGGGCGGGTAACCTGATTGCTCTCCCGGGCAATTGGATCATGGTCTTTTTACTCGCGGGTTTTGCATGACTTGGCCCACAAGAGGGTCGTTTGGACATCGGCATCGGAACCGTCATGATTGCAACGGCTGTGGCACTGGCGGGGGAAATCATTGAATTCGCAGCCAGCGCGATGGGAGCAAGGCGAGCCGGCGCCAGCCGCAGGTCAACAACCTACGCAGTGCTGGGCTCCTTTGCGGGAGCTCTCATCGGTGCCATTGTGGGGGTCCCAATACCGATCATTGGACCCATTATTGCGGCGGTCCTTTTTGCAGGTCTCGGTGCGATGGGAGGGGCAATTTATGGTGAACGATCTGAGGGCAGAGAATGGAGTGAAACGTGGGCAGTCGGCCATGCAGCCTTCTGGGGAAGGACCTTCGGAACTTTTGGAAAGATCTTTGCGGGGTTGGTGATCATGATGATCACCGCACTTAGCGTCTTGACCTAATCCCATCCCAAGATGGCGTTAAAACCTAACGGATGAATCGAATTGCTTCCCTCGGGAGTAAATAATCATCTGAAAGTTGAGAATTATCTCACGAAAATCAATCATACCGCCAATTGATATCAAAGAGGTCCCACGTTGACGCGTGATGGCTCATTTCTCTACTGTGCGACTGGTCTGAACCGATTCCCTGATTCCTGAATATTGAATCACGGCGATGAGTCCGCACGTGACACGGTCCGCTGAGGTCGAAAGAAAAAATGACGGTAGAGCGACGAACTGATGATCGCCGCAGGAGAGTTCTCTTTAGCTCAACCCAACCGCACTTAGCGAATGACCAAATCACTTCGCCAGATCAGCAAAACAACCTACGCGCAGCACGTCGCCCACAAGAAGCTTACGGCTCACGAGTCAAAAGACGACTTCGGGCCAGATGGTTTTCGCTTATCCCCCTCCATCGAAGCACACTGATCTCGGTGATTGCAGCTTCCTTTGCACTTGTTGCACTCCTGTGTGCAGGGCATTACTACGCATCAACATCAGAATTCCTACTGAACCACTCTGCGATTGCCGTACCGCTCAAGGTAGACCAACCCAATAGCTTCGGACACTTCGCTGTCCTGTGCTTAACAGGTGCATCTGCTGGGATCGTCTTGATGATCTATCAGTTAAGGAGATACCGCAGTAACGACTTTAGTGGGCATTATCGAATATGGCGACTCGTTCTCATTGTTTTGGCAATGACGGCCGTTCACTCGACTGTCGATCTATTCAATTGGGGTGGAGCCATCATTGATGCGGCAATGGGACGTCGAATCTTCATTTCCGGCGAGAATTGGATTCGAACCTTTCTCTTGGTGGGTGGTACTGCGCTTGCAGTTCGCCTCTTCTTGGAAGTTCGTGCCGTGATTTATGCCGCAATCTTTCTCTGCGTTGCCTGCGGTCTTTTTGTCACTTCCGAAATTGCATCTTGGCAACAATGGACAGTCAATTCAAAGTGGCTATGGATGGTCGCAACCTGTTCTACGCTGACGAGCGTGCACGCCCTGTTCCTTAGCTTCCTGATCTATCTACGTAAGATTTATCGGGAAGTTCGGCAAATTGATACCATTCAAAAGACGAGTAAGCTCGACTCATCACAGGTGAACCAAGAAGCAGCTTCTGCGACTGACGATCTCATTTCAGACAGAGAGGGCCAAACAAACAGAAAGCATCGACAAGGCGGATTTGCAAAGAGACTTCTTTCGATAAGCTTGTTCAAAACCCAAAAGGAGAAACAAGCATCGATCAAATCGGAGTCAAAGCAGATCAAATCGGAAGTCGTTGATTCGACGGAAGATCCACCGGTCCAAAGCGAGACAGTACAGAAACATCACAACAACCATCAAAGGGACGTCTCGAGATCCAAGGTATCGGCTAGTTCCTCGAGCAATTCAACGACAGTGCCCCAAACCGGTGATTCAACAGGCAATGAGGAGATCGACTGGAGCTCGATGAGTAAGTCCGAGCGTCGTCGGTTACGAAAACAACTCAAACGTCAAAAACGTGCCGCGTGATCAGATTTCGCTAGTCAGCGCTCGGATGATCCGACTTACCGGTCTCTCACTTGATTAGTGCTTCTTTGGCCGTGGAATCTTAGCTCTCCCCTTGGCATTTGCTTTCAGTCCTTTTCGTCCACGCTTTCGTCGATTGGATGTTGTGGATGTTGAATCGAATTCCACTTCGCCAAGCGATTTTCCCAAATTTTCCCTGAGCTGAACGACACGATCACGTAGCGAGGCTGCCTTTTCAAATTCCAAGGCTTCCGCGGCGGCAAGCATCTCTTGCTCCACCGCCTCTACATACTCCACAGTAATATGCTGAGACTCCGCAGACTCTTTGGCGGCGACGGACGCTTGCC
>CAXQOB010000109.1:0-19607 GCA_964225475.1 Candidatus Nitrosopumilus sp.
CAGCTCGAGGATGTCGAGCATTTTGAATGTCCTTATGTGGAAGTGTCAGCGCTGACTCATCAGGGGGCGGTGCGCACGAACAACGAGGATCAGTACGCAATCATTCGAAGACGCAGAGAGAGTGAGATCCTTGCCAAGTCTTTCTCGCTTGGGGGCTCCAACTGGCATGAAGAGTCGATCGAGGCGTTCTGGTTGATGGTTGCCGACGGATTAGGCGGCCAGGTCTCGGGAGAAATTGCGAGCGCGACTGCTATCAACGCCGTGATGAAATATGCCAGCGAACTTAGCAGCTGGGTGATGCGTCCACTTGGAGAACTTCGCGCCGATCTGGAAAAAAGGTTACAGCTATACGGGGACGCAATCAGTCGAGCAATGTGCGAGCAAGTGGAGGAGAGCCCCGAGCTCTCGGGAATGGCGACTACATTGACCTCGGTCTATCTCTTTGGAGATCAGGCAGCGATCCTTAATGTCGGTGATTCTCGATCTTACCTCTTCCGTGAGAACCAATTACGGCAACTCACCGAGGACCATACGTTATCTCGGCAATTACAGAAGCAAGGTATTCCTGAAAAAATGGCGGATGCCTACAGGAATGTGGTGACCCGATGTTTTGACACCAGCGGTAGAGTTACCGCTTTTGATCTCTTCCTTATCAAGCTGGAAGAAGGAGATCAAATCTTGCTCTGTTCTGATGGGTTGTCAGACATGGTCAGTGACAATGAGCTGCTTCAGGTTTTTCGCCGTGATCTGGGGAACCGAGAAACGTGTCAGGCTCTTGTGACTGCGGCATTACGAAACGGTGGTAAAGATAACGTGACTTCAGTGGTCGCTCGCATCGGTGAGTTAGGTGATTTTGCAGAATTCGACACCACCGAATCAAAGCCCTCTGCCTAACCATTCAGAGTTACTTGTTTCACTCGCTTTCCCTCAGTCGATTCGAGACTTCTAAGCAACAGGTAGTCTCTGACGATTCTTAATAGTTTGGATTCTGAGGCGTGTTTTGGCTTGTGGACGTGTTGATCCTCGGCATGCCTAGCTCCGCTCTTAATGGATCTAGAATCGCCGGAGTTCCGCTTGCTCCACAACGTGTGACCCCCATCTGCTTGACCTTTCTCAGTGTTTCGAGATCACGAACACCGCCAGCTGCTTTCACTTGAATCTCTGGCCCGGTGTGGTCGATCATTAATTGCAAGTCGTCAATGGTTGCACCGCCCGTTCCGAATCCGGTGGAAGTTTTTACCCAATCCGCCTTGAGGTCCGTGCAGATCTCACACAGCTTGATCTTATGATTGTCCGAAAGGTAGCAATTTTCGAAGATGACCTTGATTTTCTGCGCGGCGGAGTGAGCGGTGTCTACTAACGATGCAATTTCGTCGTGAACGTAGTTCCATGACTCGCTGAGAACTTGGCTGACATTGACCACCACATCGATTTCCTGACATCCTTGCTCAATCGCCTGCTTGGCTTCAAGAGTCTTTGTTTGAATCGTACTTGCCCCATGAGGAAAGCCAATCGTTGTTGAAGATCTAACATCACTTCCGCTGAGCCGTTCTGAGCATTGACGTACGAAGTACGGCATGACGCACACGCTAGCAACGTCGTAAGCCAAGGCAAGCTCAATCCCTTCCTCAAGATCCTGCACTGACATGGTTGGTGTAAGCAACGCGTGGTCGATCATTTTCGAAAAATCTAGGTATTCCATTTCGCTCATGTCAACTTCGTAGGGATGATTGATTGATGCGTCTGATAGCTCAGAGGATGAGGTCTCAGATACAACGGATCAGGGGTGATGAATTCTGCGATCGCTCAGATTGGTAGTTTAGAGCATGGCGCACGGTGCAGGCAGAGGTCTGCTGAGCGACCGAATTCGAGACGGTCACTGGGGCATTGACCGCAGAAAATAGCCCGATTGGTCATGCGGTGATCGTTGCTCTACGCATCAAACCTCACCCACATGTTTGTGAGTGAGGTTTTGCGGACGCGATGTCTGATTTCCAGAACCTCTTTGGAGAGACTTGGTTTAGGGTTCTTACGCTTCGTACTATTGAGAAAGTAATGGAGCGAGCTGCCCACCAAGACCGGGCAGGGAAGGGGAGCTTTCGATGAGTTCTGACGTTGTGTCGAAAGCGAGTGACTTGGCAACCGAGACCATTTGAAGGAACTCATCTCGGAAGCCATGTGGATCTACACCTTTGGAAAGTTTAGCCACGGTTTCGATATCGGCGTAAGTCCAGTCACCTCGGTACGGACTCGATCGTAATTGCATCCCAAAATTGGCGACCGCTGCGGCAAATTGAAATTCTGGGTCAATTCGGTCAAAGGGGGTGGTTTCCTTCTCAATGTTGAGCTCCAGTTTCTCACTTTCCTGCTCACCCGGCTTCTTGTACCGAAGTTTGACGGTTAGCAATTCTGAAGTATTACCTTCCGGAGTCCTCTCGCGACTTGTTTGGTACTTGAGAGGGTCGACTTGCGGCAAATTCTGATCGATCTCTCCTGTTGGAACAATTTCATAGAGCGCGGTAACCGAATGGCCTGCTCCAATTTCGCCAGCATCTTTCCTGTCGTCATTAAAATCCTCCGAATTTAGGACTCGGTTCTCGTATCCAATCAATCGATAAGAGGCAACATTTGCGGGATTGAATTCGATCTGGATTTTGACATCCTTGGCAATGGTAATGAGCGTGCCAGAGAGTTGTTCCAAAAGGACCTTTCTTGCTTCGGCGTAGGTGTCGATGAATGCGTAGTTTCCATTTCCTTTCCCGCTGATCTGCTCGAGCATTGCATCGTTGTAGTTACCCATTCCAAATCCTAGAACGGTCAAGTCGACACCGTTTTTTGCCTCCCTTTGAACCAGATCAATTAATTGGTCGGTCCCCGTTAAACCGACATTGAAGTCACCATCGGTTCCAAGGATGACACGGTTGACGCCGTTTTCAATGTAATGATCCTTGGCAAGTTGATAGGCTAACTCAATGCCCCCACCTCCATTGGTGCTCCCGCCGGCCTCAAGACGGTTAAGAGCATTCATGATGGTTTCCTTCTGATCGGCGGTGGTGCTATCGAGGATCAAACCTGGGCTCCCCGCGTAGGCAATGATGGCGATGCGATCCGTCTCGTCCAATTGGTTCAGAAGTAGCCGCATGCCTTGTTTTAGTAAGGGGAGCTTATTTGGCTGTTTCATTGAACCGGACGTGTCTAGAAGGAGAACCAGGTTCATCTTCGGACGTTCTGAAAACTCAATTTGCTTGCCCTTCAGGGCCACGCGAACAAGTCGGTGATTGTTATTCCAGGGGCAGGTTGACGCGTCTACGTTGACCGCAAAAGGAGAATCCGAGTTGGGCTCCGGCCCTTGGTAGTTGTAAAGAAAGTAATTAACCAGTTCCTCGGTTCTTACTCCATCGGGGCGAGGCATTTGGTTGTATTCAAGAAGAAATTGTCGCACGTTTCGGTACGAGGCTGTGTCGACATCAATTGAAAAGGTGCTCAGCGGTGAGTCCATCACACGCTTGAAATCATTCTCTTGAATGTGGTCGTAACGATTGCCAGCCATTGCTGGGAAAACCCCAGAATTCGGAACCATATTTAAAGACATCTCCATTCCGGGCATTGGCATATCCATCGAGGTAGGGTAACTGCCACGGGGAATTGAAGAGGTACTTAATGAATCACCAGCGGTCGGTCCGACCGTGGATGAATCGGAGCCACATCCTGTCAGGAACAGAGTGAAAAAGCCGACAAACAGGACTCCGATATCGCGATTGATCTGCGTCATCTCATCACCTTTCAGTTTTCGGGGACAAAGGCCCAAGCTAATTGGCTGCATCGGAAACGGTTTGGTGAGTGTTCCCGAACACTGCATAGACGACGTCTTGAGCCGGCTGGTTTTAGAAAAAAGAAAAATCTTTTCCGAGCCTGCTCAGACAAGCATCGTTAACCAACAAAAGCTAAATTCGGTACGTTGGACCCTAAAGCCCGCGAGTCGACCTGACGGGGTTGGTTGCAATGACAACGTCGGTCATGGTTTGAAAGTAGCGAGTAACGTAAGTTGTGAACTCTGAGTATCGAACCCACTTGGGTCAAGAAACGAGTTAACGGGTTATGTCAAAGGGCATTTAGGTCATGATGTCGGAGGAGATCTAATGGTTGGCTTGGTGAGGAAATGATTCATTCAGGGAATGCTTTGCCGTGAAAACTCGTCCTGCTCAACGTCAAATGCTCGACGCTGGTTTTCGATGCGAGTTGTGCCATCGCCGAATGCGCGATCCAACAACTTTGCATCACCTGATCCCTCGGGCTTGTCATCGGAATCAATGGTTTCAACGCCGATTCTCAAGAGAGCAAATGCTGAAGACCGTTCCTCTGTGCAGGGATTGTCATTCTGCGGTGCATCGCCTGATTCCTAAAGAGAAAGAGTTAGGACGCTTCTACCACACCATTGAGCTTTTGCTTGCCCATGCTGAGGTCAAGAAGTTTGTGGACTGGGTACGGCGACAAAAGTAGTCGGTGTCTCGTGACCGTGCGCAACAATTGCCATGAGACCTGGGTTTTCAAGCAGACTTGACGACTTCGCTGACGTCCATCAGGTGAATTTGACGTCCATTGCGGTGCGGGCTGTCAATCGCGACGAGAGTTCCCTCGTCATTGCAACGGGGATGTGTGTCACATCGCCATTCACCTCGGTAGGCTTTTGGCGATGGGAAATGTCCTAGATCAACGCGTCGATTGGACGGGACATGGTAAAGGTAGACCGTTTGCCGAGACGTTTTTCTGTCTGGATAGGTGTCGTTGAGAATCCAATCTGAATAGGGCGCGGGTAAGTAAGTGTTGTGACCATTGCTTGGCATCGCTGAGTGGCCGACCGGCTGCACTTCTCGGCTGCGGTCGGTGTATTGGTAGAAGCCAGAGGATGGCCCTTGTGGGCGTGTCCACATGGTGACTTCGCGATCGTTTTTCCAAATAAAGTGCGAGGTGTATCCGCTGGGATCGAGATTGTAGAGGTCCGATCCATCCATGTTTGCGGTCAGCATTCGTGTGACAAATCCCCCTTCGTATTGAAGCGTCGCAGGGTCAAATTTTGGGCGGTATCGATGCAGCACAATGAAGCGATCCCCCGAGGGATTGATCAGCAAATGGTTGAAGTAATGCCATGCCTCGGAGTGGGGGCTTCCGTCAGGCCACGGGAGTTTCGCGACGTCGGCAAGAGATAAGATCAATTCCGACTCGCCCGACTCCATGTCCACTCGCCAGATACCCGATTGGGCGGGCGCTCGATGCTCAACATTGGGATCGGCCAGTCCGTCATAGCCATATCCAGGTCGAAGGTTATCAATGCGGCGAAAGTCGACGGACAGTCCCACTCGGCCATCTCGGGATATTGTGTAGATCGGCCGCGGTAGGGTTCGAAGGGTTTGATCTTTCATGGAAAAGATACGACAGACGAAGCGATCACCTTCCCGATCGTTCCACATGATGCGGTCACCGGTGGGGCCAACCCATTGAAGCATACACCCCTGTTGCCATCCCCAAGCATTACTTTTGCCGATCGGGTGCCAGTGATCGTTGTCTTGAAGGTCGACGTAGCCGACGGTGATTGAATCGTCACCCCGCGGTGCACGTCCCTCAAAGCTCACTTCATTGCTCAGGACATAGCGACTCGATGGATCAAATTCTCGTTTGTCGTAGTAGCCAAACCAGTGGTGCAGGGGGCCGTCGGTAATTTGACGAGTGGGGACAAAGGTTTCCAGTTCTCCGAGCTCTTGGTCCGATCTTTGACCAAAAGCATGGTTGGTAGCACTGGCTAAGATTCCAGTGGCGATTGATTTTTGGAAATGTCGGCGGGATTGTCGCATGATGCATTCACCTGATGAAGTTGCTGCTCCGTTGAGATTTGCATGGACGGAGATACCCACAGATCGTGATTCTGAGGGGCCGTCATTCTCGGGGGACATTTTTGGCCTGCACGCGGTTGGGTCAGCAAGAGTCCCGTGCACACCGAGCAAGATCAAACGTCCAGTCGAGGAAACCTTCTGTTTTTTAGTCGGATTGGTAGTATGGCTGATTCAGCCCTCGCCCGTTGAGATGATCCCTCGGTTGATTTGAGTATTCCTTGGTTTTTGGCGGGTGAACCGGTCTCGTCTCCTGTCCCGACCCGTGAAACCATAAGATTTGGGCTCAAATCAGTGGTGAAGCCATCGACCCAGAGAGCGTCGAGTCACGGCGGTTCTCTAAAATGCCACGAATAGGGGGGAGCGAGGAGGTCCCTTGAGGATTGAAGCAAGCCCGGATTGGGTCCGGTGATAGCGGGTAGGTTTACCCGGCGATCGGTCCAAAACCGAGGGAGTTACCGCTGTTCTCGGTAAGTTGACCAGCTCATGTAGCTCATAGCGGTGGCCATCACGACAAAAGTGATGTCCATCGTTAAGTTTGCAGAACGAAGCGGCGCCAAATCGTTCATCCCCATGAGGCCTAATGCGGCATCTGCTAGGAAAAGAACGACGATTAATATCGACGCTACAAGGCTAATGAGACAGAGCGCCTTGGGCATCAATCACCTCGCCAGAAAGACAGAAACAGGAATAGAATCATGAATGAATCGTTCACACCATTGGCAGTATAGTTGGAAATCCTATCAATTCCCATGCCATCCAATTTTGACAGGGAATGAGTGATAATTCCTCACGCCTTGTGTATCGATAAATCCGTAAGTAACGCAATGGAAACAGAGAATAATAGATGAAAAAAACCGCGAATGGGGCGTCTGAGGAGAAAAAGAAGGAGGAAAGCGAGCGACTTTTGCAGAAAGAGCCATGGATTTGGTGGCGAGAAAAGATGCCGGTGACTCAGCATTGGGCCTATTTTGACCATGCAGCGGTCTCACCGCTAAGCGGGCCAGCTGCGGCAGCCGTGCAGCAATTCGCAGTGGAATCACGGGATAGCGGTGATATGAATTGGCTGCAATGGGCCGCTACCGCGGAAAAACTACGTGGGCAATGTGCTGAATTGCTCCAGGCAGACCCGGGGGAGATCTGTCTCATTCCCAACACCACCAGCGGTATAAATCTCGTTGCCGAGGGGTTTCCGTGGGCAGCGGGTGACAGCGTGGTGATTCCGGAGGGCGAGTTTCCCAGTAATCTGTTTCCATGGAAGAATCAGGCTCAAAAAGGAGTTGAATTACGGATTGTCCCACGTCGGGACGGTCAGGTCCGAGTCGACGACCTTATTGAAAGGGTGGATTCAACCACCCGGATCATCTCGGTGAGTTGGGTGGGTTATGCGAGCGGTTTTCGCATCGATCTAAATCAGCTGGTCCAGCGTGCCCATGAACGTGGGGTACTCGTCTTTCTCGATGCGATTCAGGGTTTAGGCATTTTTCCACTCGATCTTCGGGAGACTCCCGTGGATTTTTTGGCGGCAGATGGGCACAAATGGCTCCTGGGTCCGGAGGGTATCGGGGTCTCGATGGTTCGAAAGCAGCATCTGAACCAATTGAGGTGTGGCGGAGTTGGTTGGAACAGTGTCAAAAATGCGTTCAATTACGCGGAGCCGAAGATGGAACTTCGCGATGCTGCGAGTCGTTTTGAAGGAGGCTCCTTGAATCTGATGGGTATCGCTGCACTGAGCGCTTCGATTGATTTGTTCCTGCGAATTCGCTCAATTCACGGTCAGGATGCGATTGAGCAGCGAATTCTGCATCTTGCCGATGTGTTGGAACACCGCCTTGAGGAGTTGGGCGTCTCCACGCGTTTGAGTGCTCGACCGGAGCATCGAAGCGGAATTGTGACGTTTCAAGTTCCAGGGATTGATCCTGCCGAATTTAGACGGTTGGCTTTAAAGCAGAAGGTCGTCCTGAGCTGTCGCGATGGGGGAGTGAGGGCCAGTATTCATGCCTATAACAACGAGGTGGATCTGGACCGCCTGGTCAAGCTCGTTGAGCAGCATCTGACCTGAAATCCAGTATCCTGCGATTTGGAGACTCGCTTCTCCTAATTGGTTTGCTTAAGTTGGAGATTGTGTGGCGGTGCCATCGAGCGCCGGTTACCTCAATCGGTTTATTCTCTCCTTTGGTTTCTTCGCGATGTCAATTCTTGATAGTCAGGATCGGCAAGGTCAGGTTGGTTCTCGTGTGGCGGTTTACACGGGCTCGTTTGATCCTGTCACGTTGGGGCACCTGCATATCATTGAGAGAGCTTCGCCGCTCTTTGACGAACTGGTGATTGGTATCGGAATCAATGCCGACAAACGTTCGCTGTTTGAGCCTGACCAGCGAATTGAGCTGGTGACTCGCGTCACGGGACATCTTCCTAATGTCCGTGTTGCTGTGTTCACAGGTCTCGCGGTGGATTTCGTGAAGAGTATCAAAGCTCGCGTCATGGTGCGAGGAATTCGTCCTTTGACCGACATTGCTGGAGAGTTCACCATGATGATGGCCAACCAGCAATTAGATCCGGAAATCGAGACCGTTTTCTTGATGGCAGCTGAGCAGTATGCGCACGTTAGCAGCTCGCTGCTCAAGCAAATCGCGATGCTTAGCGACAATGACGAGCAGCTCGCAAAATTCGTTCCCCGAGAAATTATTCCCTCGCTCCGTGAACGGATGCGAGAGAGCGAAGACTGAATAACGGTCTTGTGATCTGTATGGATCGACTGAAAGTTCAGCAACCTACACGAACTTGTGGGTCAGGCCGCACGTTGAGGCGGAATATCGGGTCTCACTCCGTCGGAGTTTCCTTGGGAATCCTGCTCAGTTGAGTGATCGGAATCAGGTGGGTATCCGATCTGTGAAGCCTGTGCTGGCATCTGAACTGCGGCAGAACGCTGAACCGCGCCCTCCTGAAGCGCACTCTCCTCCAGGGCACTTACTCGCTGGGCTCCATCCTCCGTTTCCAGCTTTTCGAAAAGAGAACCCATCAGGCTGGGGTGGTAGCAGACGTAGGACCACCAGAGACCGATCGCTGCTGAGCCGAAGAGGTCACTGAGAAAATGCGACCCACAAAAGATCCTCTGCATCAGGGTGCCAAAGCACAGAGTGGCAAATAGCCATTTGGCGCGAGGAAACAGGGTCCAAAGTCCAACCGTCAATGCTGTCGCTGTTGCAAGGTAGGCACTTGGGAACGCTCGGGAACTAGGCTCAAAGTCTGCAATGTAATTCAACGTCCAATCAAACGACCATATCCATGCGTGGTCATTGTTTGCATTATTGAGTAACAAGGAATTGGGTCGCGGTCGAAGCACAAACATCTTCGTCAGCGTCGAGATCGCGCCACCCCCTGCGGCCAACACCGCTAATCGAGGGATGTTCCAGCGTTTTGAGGGTACAAAAATTAGTAGGCCGAACAGGATTAGCGTGATTCCAGTGCCGTGGGCGTAATAGAGAAGCCCATCCAGAATCCAGCCTACCCATTGCGGCAAAGGCTCTCCTGCAAACCACTTCGCAATGGGGATATCCAAAAGTGTGGCCATGGGGACCAGAAGCAGGGCGATACCGGCAAACCACAAGAGTGTGCCGAGTCGAAATCTAGCCGCCTCGGCGTTGGATGGTGGGTGGTGCATTGCATGGAGACGTCCGGCATATGGCGGTGTCCATTGGCTAGACATGGGTCCATGTTCCTTTGGGGGGGAGCGGTCAGGGGAGAGTGGTTGGATGGATAACGCGAGGTTGGATCTGGGAGGATGGAAAATGTCGCTGATCGGTGGCAAGCCTTGGGTCTCAGAGCCGTTGCTGCTCAACCACACTCCGAGACTACGAAAACTCTGCCGCTGGTCGAAAGATCGGAATCTTTACCGCGGTCACTTGGGGCGTTTTGGAGCGAGAACGCCATCCGCTCGATGGGATTTACAAGGGGTAACAAGGGGTAAGCGTGTAAAAAAAGTCGATCTCTCCCTAGGATTCAGCGGGGCTTAATCTCAAGATGCTAAATGCTTGCAATTCACCTTGGCTTGACGTTTTCTTGAATGAAGCGAGTGGTGGTATCGCATGCAGAGGGGGCGAGCGGAGGGGAGTTACTGGCTCACGTTCAAAAAGATCGGTCTTGCCTTTCCGGAACGGCTGGGATTACAAGCGACTCGGTTTGCGACGAATGTGACGACTTATCTGCAGCTTTTTTTCTCGACAGGGCACCGAATGCCGACGCTCGCTCGATTTCACATCACCTGTTTTTGCCTCGCGACTTTTTGCTTTCAGGGTAAGAGTGTCTTGGCTGAAGTTACGACTTCACTCTCGGACCGAGGCGAGTCAACTCCCCAAATACCGGCCGAGCGTCTTCTACCTTCGGATCCCGCAGCGATTATCGCCTATGTCGGCCAATCTCCAATTTTGATGGGTGATCTATCCTCGAAGGTGGATGCACAGCTCAATGCAGCAATCGCAAGGATGGGCACCGATATCCCTGAAGCGGAGCTTGATCAGGCACGGGCACGATTGACTCGTGGCATGTTACAGCAGACCATTCAGACAAAGATGATGCGTGAGGCATTTCTTCTGGATCAGGTCGGGACACAATCTGCGGAGAAACGTGAGGAAGCCGATGCACGGTTGACCATGCGTGCGAGGCAGATGTTCTTTGAAACCGAAGTGCCAGAACTTCAAAAGCAATACAAGGTAGAGAGCCTGAGTGATCTAGATGACGCACTAAGAGAAAAAGGCAGTTCGCTTTCAGCTCGACAACGTGACTTTATGGACGCGATGCTTGGTCATCTCTACATCAGCAGTAAGGTAGAGCGAGAGCCAAACGTTACTGTCTCTGAGATCAACGAGCATTACCTTCAACACTCGGAAGATTTCCAGAGACCAACTCGTGCGAGATGGGAGCAACTCTCTGTGCGTTTCGATCAGTTTCCGGATCGCGAGTCGGCTCATGCCGCGATCTGGGAGATGGGGAGGGAAGCCTATTTTGGTGGAAGTATGCAAGCCGTCGCGCGTGAGAAAAGCCAAGAACCCTTCGCGAAGAGCGGTGGAGTTCACAATTGGACCACCAAGGGCGCGTTGGCTTCTGACGCCATTGATCAGCAGGTTTTCTCGATACCCCTTAATGCGATGAGTGAGATTATCGAAGACCAAGAAGGCTTCCACATTATTCGTGTGCTCGATCGACAGGAGGCTGGGGTCGTTCCTCTTAGTGAGGTTCAGGATACGATTCGATCAACGATTCGAGAAAAGAAAATCTCAGATAGCCAGAGCACGGTGCTTGACGAGATGCAGGGCATGGTGCCAGTTTGGTCTTTGTTTCCGGAGGATACACCAGGAGCATTGCCACTTCCGGAAAGTATTGCCAGAGGCTTCTCTGAACAAGTGAATCGGAGGTAGGCAAGTGCGGATGCCCCGGACTCCGGTACCAATCGTTCACGCGATGACTCGTCCACGCAAGATGATGCTCGGTTTGAGCGTGATGCTGACTTTACTGAGTCTTCTCTCCGCGGGCTGCGGGAAGATGATTTACAGGCTTGTGGATAATTCGCCTCCCGTCTTTGTGCCCAACCCATTGGATTTGCCGGATGCAAATGATGGTTTTGTCTGGTCTCAAGTCGTTGATACACTCGACGACTACTTCCGAATCGCAAAGGAACAGCCTGTCCAGAAATCGAAAGGTGTGGTTCTCGATGGTCGGTTGGAAACAAATTATCAAATAGGTGCCTCGATCCTTGAGCCGTGGCGACGCGATACGACCTCGGGGTTCGAACGTTTACAGAGTACGCTGCAGTCGATTCGCCGGCGAGCCGTGGTGACTCTAAGACCCTCCGCCAACGGATACATTCTTGAGATCGTTGTTCAAAAGGAATTGGAGGATACAGATCGCAGTCAACTTGTGAATGAAACCTCTGGAAGTCAAAGGCATGATGGGACCGTCATTCGCCAAGCAGGTGAACTGCAGGAGGGCCCTCGAACGCTCGGTTGGATTCCTTTGGGGCGTGACTCCACGCTAGAGCAACGTCTGCTGCACGAGATTCACGGCCGCGTGACTCAGCCCGACTCCTAGTGGACGACGCTTCTGGGTAATTACCGGTGCGGTCATGGAGTGAAACAGGTAATCTGGTTCGGAGAATTCGCTCTTTGGATTGCCGCGTGCAACCGAATGGTTTGTGCAAAAGTATGCGGCGAATCTTTGCGGGAGGCATCGCTTCGGTTTTCTCCTCAGTGAGAACGAAACTTTGCTCTTTTTGACACGCTTTTACTAATGGGCAATTCCTTCAAAAACTGCCGGACCTCTGTCTCTTCAGCTCAAGTGTTACTAACTTGAATGAAGATGCTTCTTGTTTTATGAATTGTCGAAAGAAGGCATTCGCACCGGTGAGAGTCGTGGCTTTCTTACTTTGGTTGATCTGAAGAAAACCGCGGGAATATCGTCTCCGAATAACGCCTGCAATGCTTGAAAACGGAACAACCGGTAAGATTTACCTTACTTAGGACGAGTCCGACTATAGACTTTTTTGGGAACTAAATTTCCTCCGCATCCGCGCCGATATCCAACCTGTGCAACGGTGAACCTTGTTCATCCATTGCTACCTCCTTCATGCTTTTTTTGCCACAGGGTTGCGAATGATTGGTCTGAGTTCCCAGAAGATTGACTATTCAAGTCTTTGCATGACCATCGAAGAAAAGCTTTGTTATTTAGGCCATTTAGAGCCTAATCAATTTCCTGTCACACAGCGTGAAGTGATCCGTGGTGGCAGAACTGTGGGGGTTTATTTCTGCCTGCACGGTCCAAGAAGTGTCAAGTTGACAGCAATTTGCGACTATCTAAAGAATACGGTCATTTTCTATGGCAGTGACGGGATTCGTCGAGAGAGCATGGTGATTCCTAGACTGCGGCAAGCGGCTGAGCCAATCGCAGCGTGACACGAACTCACAACTCTTGTTGAGTCGCTTTAACGGTCGCTAAGTCACTCACATGGCTTGACTTGAAGTCGGTCAAGATTCTAAATCCAGATCTATGGATCTGTCCTTTCGAAATCAATTGATCACAGTCACCCTTGCATGCTGCCTTTGTGGTGGGTGTAAGGTCGCTGCGCCGATCCATCTGTGGCGGCCGCCGCAGTTAGCCTCCGCGGTTGGTGGTCGTGTTGTTGTCTCGGAGCTCTCCGGGGAGGGTCCGCTTGTCGCTCAGGTTCGTTCGAAGCTGTTTGAATCGGTGCCGAGTGATTTTGGTCGCAATATCATGCTCGTGGATTATCGGACGCTGAGCGAACAGGGCGAAGTCAAGCTGGTCTCAGCAACCGACGAACAAGTCAATGATTTGGCACTGGCTTCGCTTGCACGTCGCTCCGGAGCAGATTTTCTTCTTCGAGGCGAAGTGATTGAGAGTCGTGCAAGCGATTACGAAGAGGCATTGTCCGATCAACTTACAATTTCGTGGAGTCTGACCTCTTTGGTAGCGGACCGAGAAGGAGGTGGATTGCCGGTTTCGGTGACCGCTGAAACCGCGATCCAACGTTATCCTGATCTCGCGTTGTTGGCTAGTTCTGATGATGTTTTGTCAATCGCTGCGGTTCGAGAAACCTACCGATTAATGCTTCCTACGGTTGACCGAGAGACCATTGAAATTGAGTCGTCTTATGCGCTTCCCGGTAGTCGAGAGCTGCGACGAGCGAACGAGCTCGCGAAATCAGGCAACTGGGCCGCAGCGGAAAAACGGTGGGAGAGAGTGCGAAAGGATTATCCGTTTCAAATTGCTGCGATGCATAACTTGGCACTCGCCGCGGTCGCACGGCAAGATTATTCCAAAGCAAAAGAACTGGCGAGAAGTGCCATTCGATTTCATCCCTCTGCGTTGCATCAGCAGACCTTGGTTTGGATTGAAACACGCCAGAGGGCTTACCACAAAGCGTTTGGATTGCCGGATCCGCCTGAGGGTTGGTTCCTTACTCGATCTGAGAATGATCAAGATCGCGGGCAGTGATTTTAGGCGTTATCAAGAAGTGACCACAATCTTGGGTCTCTCAGTGAATCAGCGACCAAGTTCACACCTGAGAAATCTTGATCTCGAGTGTGTTCATTGGGGACCGCAACAGTGCAGGCGCCAGCCGCTACACCGGCGGCGCAACCGTTACCGCTGTCTTCCAGAACAAGCATTTCCGGGGGATCAATGCCTAGCTTTTCTGCCGCCATTTGATACATCTGCGGGTCTGGTTTTCCACGCGTTACATCATTTCCCGTCAAAATGAATGCGAGATCCTCTCGCCATGGTCGGTCTTGAAAGAGGATGTCAACGAATCTTCTTTGGCTGCTGGTAGCAAGTCCAAAAGGAACCTTTTTCTCTTTGAGAAAAGCAATCCACTCGAGCAGGCCCGGCATTTCCTCGGCACCTCTTTCCAAGATTCCGCTGAAGACAATGTTGGACTCCACAAGCAGGTCCTCCGGTGTCACGTTCAGGTCATGGAAATCAATCATCTCTTTCATGGCAGCGACACCAACTCGACCCATCATTCGTTGCTGTAGTTTCGTGCAGTACCTTTGTCCACGACGCTTCAGCAATTGATCTCCGCACTCCCAATAGAGTGACTCGGTATCAAACAAAAGGCCATCCATATCGAGCGCAACACCTCGAATCATCATTTCCTCAAAAGGATAGGGGACTGGTTTTTCAGTGACTTAATGGAGCGAGTAAGGGCTCATTGATTTGGTGCTGCAGAGGTGCTGGCGAAGCCAGATGCGTTGCATGACTTAACTTTTTGCTGGTACTCAATTGCAGCGACCTCACTCGCGAAAGTTTTCATCGACTTGCGGTAGATCCTCAACGCTTTCAAGCCCAAAGAGTTGCAGGAACCGTTCCGTGGTGTAGTAGTGTGGGATTTTTTTTCCGCCAGATTCTGGTTTTACGCGTTCTAGCTTGAGAAGCTGGCGACGCACCAGTTGGTTAAGGATCGAGCCGCTATCCTGCCCTCTCTGGTCTTGTACGACCTGCGACGTGATTCCGGGCTGGTAGGCAACCAATGCAAGCACCTCAATCGCTGACTGACTGAGCTTGGCCTCTCGGACCTTACCGAGGAAAGCCTTTCGTGCATCTTCGACCTCCGGGGCGATCGTCATGCGGTAACCGCGTTCGTCGTTGACGATGCGCAAGGCTTGATCTGCTTCTTTATATGAAAGGTTGAGTTGTTCAATCAGGTGTTCAACTTCCTTCGGAGTGACATCTCGCATCAAAGAGGCAATTCGCTGTTCACTCAGCGATTTATTTTCGGGATGGCCGACGAAAAGAGCTCCTTCAATGATGGTTTCCGGAGTGGCCGCTTGGTCCGCCTCCTCGGTGCCAACTTCTTCAAACTCCTCGTCTTCATCTTCGTTACCGGTCAGGTTTTCACCGGACTCTTCCTCCGCTAATGCGAAAGCGTCCGGGTCATGTTCCGCTGCGACTCGAGCGTAAGCCGCACCGAGGTCATCCAGGGACAGTGCCTGTTCCTCGATTTCATTGTCGACAGCGTTGTCTGAGTCGTTACCGGATCCTTCAGAGGAGTTCGGGGGGAGGGGGGCTTCCTGTGCCCTCGGATCGTCCTGTGCATTCGGATCGTCCGATTCGTCTTTGGATTGATTCATTCGTCGAGTACCCCGGTGGCAGTGGATCGCTTTCGGCGTTTCGGATTTAAACCCATTCTTGGATGGTGGGTTTAATCACAATCTCGGGGACATTCGCCCTCGGTGGCAACGCACAGATCGTGACGATTACCGACGCAATGTCCTCGGGTTGCAGGATCGCATCCTTGTGCTCTTGCGACACAGGACTCGGGCGATTGTCGAGAATGGGTGTGTTGACCTCACCTGGGTAAACATTGGTAATTCGAACACCCTCATCCCTGACTTCGTTGGAGACGGCCGTTCCAAGTGCCGTCATTGCGAATTTACTGGCACAGTAAACCACTCCACCTAGCGTGATCGCGCGCTTACCCGCGACCGAGGAGATATTAACGATTAGTCCATCTCGACGCGTTCGCATCGCGGGTAAAACTTCCGTCATGCAGCGGTACGCTCCAGAAGCGTTGATGGAAAGAACGCGTTCCCACTCCGCGGGATCCATCTCTGCCATTGTGCGTTTCTGAATATTGATTCCAGCACTATTCACCAGAATGTCGACCTCGCCATTCTGTTTTCTTATCTGCTCGAAAAACTTGGATACGCTATCTGGGTTAGCAACATCAATCGTTTGGCATTGTATTGAATGTTCCGACTCAACAGATCCAGCTAGTTCCTCAAGCGGGGCAAGACGTCTACCGCCGATCGTGACTCGGCAGCCTGCTTCGGCCAGTCCTCTGGCAATACCTGCACCGATCCCTGTCCCGCCACCCGTGATGGCAACAACTTTTCCCGACAGTGGATTCACGCGATTCTCTCAATCAAAAAAGGGTTAATGAATCTGAGTGGTTCGATCCCTGAAGTGTACCAGAGAGTCAGACTTCAGATAATGTGTCCGAACACGGGTGATCAACGAATCTCGCCTCGGCACCGATCTCTCCTGAGATCGCAGCACCTCTGAGATCGCTGCGTTAAAGGGTGTAGGTTAGGGGGTTGCGTTTTACTTGGAAGCTACCGTCACAAGGGTATCTTCGATGGCTCGCTTCGGGCGATTGTTTTACGACGATTTGATTGTTGGCCGGTTGTTCAAGCTTTGGGAGTCTTCTTCTCTTGGTCTTTTCGCCTGGATGCTTCTAATTCCAGTCGTTTCTGAGTCGGAACAGGACCGGTTTCACGGTGCCGAAACTGTTTGGCATCCTTCAGGTGCGCACGAAGGTTTTCGCGGCACTGTTGGGCGAACTTTGCCACTTCCACTCCGCGGTAGGTGGGATAGGACCATCGGTGGTGTTCCCACTTTTTGTGAACGTATGTGAGTGTGACTTCGGCGAAGATACCGTTTCGAAGGTAGATTCGATGATCGCGATCTTTGGTGGTCGCGAGAACCAGTTTGGCTTGCGAGGTATAGCCAGGATCGAGATTGATCGGTCGAGCGTCTGCATGCGGGGAGATTGAGGCGTAGTCGGCTTCCCATTGGTTTGTCGCGAGTTTCCAATCTGCCAAACCGCCGGGGTCGTGGAATCCCTCAAAAGCAACGAGCGTCTTCAGCAGTTCATCTCCCATTGAAGCTCGGTAATAACCTCCTGCCTCAAAGGGAATTGGTGGACTTTGCAGAACGGGTGACCCCCATTGCGCAGAGATCAGGTCGATGGCCCATTGGTGTGCATCTGCATGACGCGAGATAATTCCGCAGAATCTCACAACAGGTTCGACAAGTTGAACTTCAGCCAAGGATTCATTCTCCCACTCGGTGAACTGAGAAAAGCCTGATACACTCCAAGCATAACGCGCTGATCAATGGTGTACGCTATCGTCGCTCACAATGACTGTGGCGTCCATTGCTGAATTCCTTTTGACGGACAGATTTACAATGCACCCTTGGATTTCCCAACGAACCGAAGCCTTCGACAGCAGCGGTATTCGTCGAGTTTTTGATTTGGCCGCGAATTTGGAGGATCCAATCAATCTCTCAATCGGACAGCCTGATTTCGATGTCCCTGAAACGGTAAAGACCGCTGCGATCCAAGCCATTGAGTCGGGGAAGAATGCGTACTCGCCCACACAGGGAATTGGGAAGCTGCGAGAGAGGCTCGCAGAGCAAGTGGCTAGTTCCTACCCAAAGCATTCGAACCGGGAAGTCTTCGTCAGTAGCGGCACCAGTGGTGGGTTGGTGCTGGCCATGCTATCCATGATCGATCCCGGAGACGAAGTGATCTTCATGGATCCTTATTTTGTGATGTACCCATCGCTGGTGCGAATGTGTGGAGGGATACCCGTACCGGTGGATTCGTATCCCGATTTCTCACTTCATCCGGATCGTATTGCATCAGCAATCACGACCAAAACGAAGATGATTTTGCTCAATAGTCCGGCAAATCCGACGGGAATCACTGCAGATAAGGAATCATTGGAGGCCGTCGCAAAGCTAGCGGAGGAAAAAGGAATTGCTCTGGTTTCAGATGAAATCTATCGATCCTTCTTCTATGACGGGCAATTCTGTTCACCCGCTGAATTCAATGACCAAACCATTGTGATTGATGGTTTTAGTAAGAGTCATGCGATGACCGGTTGGCGTGTGGGGTATGTGCATGGACCCGAAGAGGTGATCAGCGTCATGCTTAAGTTGCAGCAGTACTCGTTTGTTTGCGCACCGCAACCTGCCCAGTGGGGTGCCTTGGAAGCGACCCGCGTCGACCTCGCCTCTCACGTCGATAGTTACCGAAAGAAACGTGATTACATTTGTCAGGCATTGGAAGATGATTATGAAATCTCAAAGCCGAACGGAGCTTTCTATCTGTTTCCAAAAGCGCCAGGAGAGGGTGGTGCTCGATTTGTCGAACGAGCGATTGCGGAAAATTTGTTAGTCGTACCAGGTAATATTTTCAGCAGTCGTGATTCGCATTTCCGTATTAGCTTTGCGGCCTCTGATGAAACCTTGCAGCGTGGCGTTGAGGTCTTGAAACGGCTTGCTCGCGAGTGACACAGCCCTTGCTGGTAGAATGGATCACGTGATAGGTGCTTGTACAATGCAGTAGGAGTCATGTTCGGGGATTTGCGTTTTAGCTGTCGCAAGTGGAAGCTTGTCGCTGGTATCGGAATCCATTAAGTTCCGCGTGCCGACAAATCTTCCTCCACCGTAGCCAATGCCCATCAGGTCGCAGCGGATTCCTCCTTTACGAAGTGCTGCCTCACGCGTACCTTTCAACGGTTGTCCCTCCAAGCTAAAAAGAGACCTGTCATGTCAAATAACGTAAGGTTTCCATTACAGATCCAGCGTTCACTTGTTATGGCTCTCGTGATCTTTGGTCTTCCCTACCTTGGTTTGTGTGGCGAATACAACCAAGTCCTCTCGATTGGTGATCCTGCTCCGCAGTGGGAAGCACTGCCGGGGGTGGACGGTAAAGATCACCCTTTTTCGGACTGGGAAAATAATCCCTTGGTGGTCGTGGTTTTCACCTGTAATAGTTGTCCTTATGCAGTGGATGCCGAGGATCGACTGATCGCCTTGCACAAGAAATATTCTTCGCAGGGGGTGGCTGTGGTTGCAATCAATGTCAATAAGGTCGAGGAAGACATGCTGCCTGCGATGAAGGATCGTGCAAAAGAGAAGGCTTTCCCCTTTGCCTACCTCTACGACGAGTCCCAGCAGATCGCCAAGCGGTTTGGCGCCATGGCCACACCGGAGTGTTACTTGCTGGATCGAGAGCGACGCGTTCGGTACATGGGTTCAATCGATGATAGCCCAGATGGCAGGATGATTGAGAAGAAGTACCTTGAGTCGTCCATCACGGCGTTGCTGAATGATCAAACACCGAAAATCACAGAGACCGTGCCGATCGGATGTCGTGTTCGATACGAGCGCGTGCGGGGGGCGCGTCGGAGTCGCAGTTCAGAAAATGGCAGTTCAGAAAATGGCAGTTCAGAAAACGATTGAGCAGAAAATGAGTGAGCAGAAGTTTTCGCTCAGTCCTTGTTTCCTAAAACAGTGCTTGATTTCTCAGATCGGGTCTTCTTCAAATTCTCCTTCAAAAATATCCTCGCCCGCTAGGGTCTGAAGGATCAATGGGCATCCCGCTTCCAGAATATCCAGTACCTCACCGAACCCATCCTC
>CAXQOB010000110.1:0-13432 GCA_964225475.1 Candidatus Nitrosopumilus sp.
ACCATGCGCGATGTCGATGGTGCCTTGTCCTGTTGGCACCGGGGAGGAGACGAAGCGTTCGATTCCCAATGAATCCAATGCATAGGCAGTGCCAACGATATCAGCGATTGAATCGATTGCACCCACCTCATGAAAATGGACTTTTTGAAGCGTCGAGCCGTGAACTTTCGCTTCAGCCTCCGCCACCTGCAAAAAGATCTGATGAGCCAAAGCCCTTGCATTGGGAGATAATTCTGATGCACCATCAATCATTTCCTCAATGTGATGGAGATGGCGGTGGGCGTGTTCCGGTGGATGCAGGATATGCACTTGAATCGCGCGAAAACCCGCTTTTTTCACAGTTTCCGCCTCAATTCTCAGATCGGGCAGGCCCATGCTCCGAACCGCGGACTCGATTGATTTCACGTCGACCCCCAGATCCACCAGTGCACCGAGGGTCATATCCCCACTGATTCCACTTATACAATCAAAATAGGCAGTTTTAGCCATCTGAAATCCTTGGTGCGGGTAAGATCGCGTTAGGCGTTGAAGAAATCAGGCGGGTGCGCTATACTCCGCCCCTCGATATCGAAAAATACAACCTATACGATACGTCTGAAGAGATCGATCCGATGAAAGTTGTCAGTAGCATTGGTACGTTAAAATACCGCCACCCCGACTGCCAAGTGGTTAAGCGAAGAGGCAGAATCTACGTGATTTGTAAGAGTAACCCAAAATTCAAAGTCCGTCAGGGCGGCGCGAAGGTCAAGAAGGCTCGCCGATAATTCGTCGGCGACTGAACCGGACTGGGATGATTAATGTGCCCAACGAGTATCGGTTGAGCATGCTCCCCCCGATCCCAAGTCCATGCAGGACATGCTGGTCGATTCGAACGTCAAGAACAAGTAAAAGACACATCTTTGGGTGGTTGGATTTCTTGGTCCGACGGATCCCCCTGTCGCATAAGCTCCAACAAACGCAATAAAAAGCCGAGCAAAAGCTCGGCTTTTTTGATGCGCATTTCGCGGGATAGAGTCGCTTGTCTTGGTCAGTAGCGAACCTATTGAATCATCTTGACTGAGATTCTCTCGGGATAGATGGCACCGGAGGGGCATCTGCTTACCGTGGAAAAATACCACCTAGGAAATTTGCAGCGTTTTGCACAGGTCGTCGATGGGGAATGGCTTTGCCGATGCAAACGACTCCCCTGCACTCACACCTGCAGCAGCTCCAGTGACGATCGCGGCGGCTCTCACTCTCTCGTAGATTCCCTCCTTGTGACCGAATTGTGTCTGGTAGCAGCGAAGGGATTGTATTTTCTGCTCGAGTGTTTCCGTCACATCGACCGTTAGATGATGGGAATTGCCAGGAATGGTATCCGGTTCAACGGCAAGCCGGAAGTAAAGGTGACGCGGAATGGTGTGCACTGGTAATCCATCAAAATATTGATCCCATTTGCAAAGTCGACTGTAAAAAATCGCTGCGTCGGTGATCTGCATAGCCTGCCAGTGATCAGGAGATGCAAGAGGTGTTCGATCCCCGAATCCCATTACTAATTGGGGGCGATGTAGGCGAAATATTTTGGCGAGCGCCACTCGACTCTCAAAACAGTCGAAGAGTCTGCGGTTGGGGAGTTCAAGTTGGATTCTGGTGCTGATACCAAGTTCCCTTGCGGCCTCGATTGCCTCCTGACGCCGCGTTTCTGGCCCGGGTGAATTTGGTGTTGGTTCCCCATCGGTCAAGTCAACGATTCCTACTCGGTAGCCCTGGTTTGAAAGCTTCGCCAGGGTTGCACCACAGGCGATTTCGACATCATCGGGATGTGCACCGACAGCAATCACATCGAGTGTTTGTTCGTTTTGATCTGGTTGCATTGGGTGAATGCCTTAATTCCTGTGTTTATCAGTGCGTGCAATCGATTCAAATTCCAAGTTACGCCTGCCGCTTTATTCGACTTGATGGGTAAGTGATGATGTTTGAGATTACTTCGGATATTGTATTCCGAGTCGTTTGCGAGGTGGTTTTGCCGCGAGTCACGCTTCCGTGACGTTCTTGATGACTCGGAGGGTCGTACAACGGTGCTCCGATGCCTGTGCAATCGTCATAACTGTTATACATGTCGCATTTTCGAAATCTTCTTTCCTTTCGTGTTGAGACGAGGAAAGAATAAGCGAGCGGCGGCGATCACTCCAACTAGGCTTCTTTCAACGTCAGGGAGACAGACTATTTGAATCTATCCAAAATACGAAGCGTCCCCCGTGCGAGGAGTGGTCGGAGCTCCGGCTTCGGCCTCTCCTTATTTTACGGTGGACTAGCTTCAATCGTCCCCCCCGTGCGAACCGGGATTTAGCCTTGAGGGGCTAGGTTCCGGTTTTTTTATTTGCCGATGGAGTACCAATCTAAGCTCTCTATCGATGCGAGATTCCCCCCAATGCAGTCGCCACGGAGCTCGAACGGGTGAGCATTTCTACTGAGAGGGGGCTGATTCAAAACGCCAGGTTTTGTTTCTAAGTGATTCCGTCAATTCGGAATCGAAAAGGGACGTCAAGCTGGCAGATTAACAAATCGATGAGCTCCAGGGGATAGATGCCCAGTGCCCAGCACCTTCAATTGCTAAAAAGCCCAGAGATGTTTGGTGTGGAGGGGTTAATCCAATCCGACGTGCTCTACCTCAGGCCAGTAAATGTCTTCGAATGCACCATCCTCATGGAAATCTGGGCTGTTATCGATATCGTGACACGTCATGCATTTCTTCTTTGCCTGAGCAAGAGGTAATTGCATCGCTTGTCGAAGTTCATCACGCCGGGTGATTGAAATGGTTGATCCGGTTTCTTCTGCCGCTGAATGTTCAGAGCCTGGTCCGTGGCAATTTTCACAACCATTACCAAGCAAGTGTTTTGAGCCCTCTAGAGATAGGTATCCAGAGAGGTAGGGATAATACTCTTGCGGGTTCCAGCCGGTGGAATGGCAACTTAAGCACTCGGGATCAAAGTGCCTTGGAATGTCTCCACGTTCCTTGGGTGGCTTGACTAGGTCATCGGTGGCCATTGCGTGCGGGGTACTTTGCCAAATCTCATAGGCAGTTTTGTGACATTCACCGCATTTTTTCGTTCCCACATATTTCTGCCCGCTGGGATGTGGAATTCCCGGGACGAGCCCGAGTCCAGAGAGGCCGATGTCTTTAAGTTGGTCCTGATATTCCTTCATCAGTTGCCTCATTTCCGGTGCATCTTCAAATTCATGGGTCAGGGGGACCCGTGCGTATTTTGACTCGCCTCGGTCGAATAACCCCAGTAGTCCCGCGTACATTCCTTTTTCACCGGTCATGATGATTCTGGTGCGACTGTTGGGCAGTGTAATTGGCTGAAAGGTCGGTTCTCCATAGCCACCGGCTAAGACAATCAGATTGTAGCTGCTGACTTCAGTGGCAATTTTCCTTGCAAGCTCTTCGCTTCCGTAAAGCATCAGAATGCGGAAAGAAACTTGGTCAGGTCGCCACTGGGAAACCGCTCTTTTCGCTGCCCGAACGGGATCGTCGATTTTGATGTCATCGCTTATTTGTCCCGAAATCGACTCGGGATCAATGATGCTCGTGATTCCAACCGTGACTTCACCGATGCTGACTTGTTTGGTGCTTGGCATCAGTGAGGGATCAATTAGCACGACATTCGCGGATGCGAACGGAGTATCGTCTTCCGTTTCACCTGCAGCGACAGCTAGCAACTCACCTACTCCCAGACGAAGATCATCTGCCCCTAGACCAACAGCGCTGTAATTCATCTGCTTCAAGGCTTTGGCAGTTTGTTGTAGCTTGATTTCCGCTTGGCGACCGAAGCGTCTAACCTGATTGCCTGCGTCAATCGCAAGGACTGGCCAGCCTTTGTCTCTTAGCTGCTTAATTAAGGTGTATCGACGGGCCATGCCACCTTTTTGCCGATCAAGTCCCGTGCATCCGCAGGGTTCAATGTAGCCATGTTGTCGACCTGTGATCACGAACAAGGCTTTTGGGAACGTCCAATCCTTCCATGCCTGCGAGGCGGCTTCCATGTCAATCACTTCATACCGACTCTTATCGTTGGTCTGCAGCGCAGGATCTGTCTCACCGTTTTCGACGTGAGCTTTATCCGGTTCGGGCGCGTCCGCGGTTGCCGAGACTGCTTCCTCGTTTGAAACACCAGATGGCGGTGTCGTGGTTGAATCCGAACAGCCCGAGAGGATTCCCAGCAGAATGACCAAAGCGAGTTGAGTTTTAAGTCTCAAAGACAATAGCACCAGTGATTCCTTCTGTCCTTAACTTCGATTGTTGGATCTTTTTGAGCGAGAATGGTTGAAGTTTCCTTACCCTGCCCTTTTATAATCCGCCGAAACACGGAAATGTAATCCGCAGAAACACGGAACGTTACTCCGCGTCGATCGCAAATTTCAACCCAATTCGCATCTTGGTCACTTTTGGATTGTCAGATTCAATCCAGACTGAACCGAAATCGCCCGAATTCCTTCCCGATCGTTCCACCGGTTCTTTTCCCGGTACGAGTTCAATTTCAAGCGGGTAAAGTTTCATCGAGCCCTGTCCCTTTGGCTCTCCAAGACGGGCGATCACGGTGCCCTCTGGAATGATTTCACCAATTTTCAATTGCGTGCGTTCTCGTTCACTTCCCTTCAGTACCACGAAGGCTTTACCGATGAGACTATCCCCTTTCTTGAGTTTTCCGAAGTCGTAAACGTAGCCACCACCCTCTTGCCCGCTGAGACGAGATGTAAGAATCATCCCAAGTGGTCCGACGATGGCGCCCTTGGTTGGAGCCGAAACGAACTCAAATTGTCCATCCTCTGAGGGGATTATGTTTCCGGAATCGTCCAGTCGATTCAGGGTCATCCTGAGATTCTGTGATACCGCGCCTTGTCGAAGTCCCGGTTGGATCCGAGCCGTGACCACGAAGCCTTGCCTCGCAATGCCCCTGATTCCATCATTAGCCTCAGATGGCTGGAATGGCTCAACTTCGAATTCACTCAGATCGTTCATTTCTTCCTTGGTGAACATGAGGTCAGTCAGTTCAATATCGGTGTCAAGGAAGCTGTAGACTTTACCTGTGACTTCGATTGATTCTCCCGTTGCAACTTCCCCGAAAGTCCATGACTCTGGCACCAAATCTATTTCTTTCGCCACCTTACCGGTGATTGCCAACCGAATCACGACCGAGTCAGGATCGTTGGTGAGGACTTCAGCAGATTGGGAAAACTCAGTCAGTCCTGCTTTGACGGTCCAGCTAAGTTTGATTTCGGTCTCTTCACCAGGAGCAAGTAGTTCCTTATCGAGATCGCCGAGGGTGCACTTACAGGTGCTGGCGCCAAGTCTTAATCTTAAATCGCCGCTGCCCACATTCTTAATTCGGAAAAGGTGTTCACCCTCTGTATCGGGAGCCATGAGCCCGAAGTCATGATTGGGTTCGTCAATCAAGTCAACTTTAGGTCGATCTTTGGGAAGTAGACTTTCTCGGTACTCAGGGAGTCTGGCTGCCGTGAGGTCATTGTTCATCCCGAAGGGACCAAACAAGGCTTCTCGATTTCCGTATTGGGCGTAGTTCAACCCGGCGGCACTTGCGATTCCAAGCAGCGAAGATAGAAGTATCCAGGTCCACAGGTTCTTCATCGTACTTCAGCACGTAAAAAAAGGGATTCGAATGGTTTCGTTATAGGAGGTTCGTCGCAGCGAAGACCAAGCAGGTTGTAAATCGGTTCGGTGAATCGAGCAACCATCATGAGCCTCATCGTTGGCGGCATGGGACGGGCGCACTCCGTGAGGAGATCAGTCACGGACGATTCGAGATCCGATGCATCACCTGCCTTCCTTAATTATTCTGCCGTTCCCGGAGTGAAGCGGCAATTGCTGACAGGTTTGTGCAGGTTCACGACTCGAAGCAGTTGTCGTCCAACGTCTAGGGAAAATGTTTTGAATCTGTCGAGTGAAACGGAGTCAATGAATAGGGGGATCGGACCGATCGTTCTGCCTGACTCCATGGAATCTCTATCCAATATCACAGGCTCATTCAAGTTCTACCGTCTCGTCTGACCCGTAGTGGCCAAAAACACTCACCCTGACAAAGATACGCAAGTGCAGTCTTGAAGGTTCATTCTGAGCGGACATCTTCCAGTAAAGTCGCTGCATCAATCCTTTGAGGATTCCCTCGGACGGCGAAGCCGATAAAGTCTGGTAGGTAGATCAGTTGTCGCTTCAAATCTCGCTCAATATTGTTCCCGAGCTGACTTAGTCTAATCGCCTTGTCTGCCAGCTTTTTTGCCTCTCGGTGACGTTCTTCGCGGGCCGCTAGACTCGAAAGTTGTGCGTAAAGCCACTCACTTGAGGGACTCATTTCTGAGGCACGCTCAAAAGCCGCCTCGGCGAGTTTGAGGTCGGTGGGTCGGCCCCAACGTTGAAACAGGTGAATAGCCTGAATCCCGATGATTCGTTCCACCGATGGGTCTTGTCCTGATCGTTTCCGAATTTGATCAATGGCTTCGAGCCATCGTGTTCGGAGTCCTGCGGCGTCCTTTGTATCTGAGTAGATCAAACGCCATCGGTAGAAGTCGGATAGCCATATTGCTGGTCCTGGAGCCCATCGGTCGCTTTCGAGCCATTCTCGCATCAAACGTTCCTGTGACTGATCACTACCTGACTGTTGAGCTAGTGTAATCTGCGAGATGTAGTGGTTACCTTTCTGCTGAGGTCTAAAGGCGGTGAGCCAGAAGAACGCAAATAAAACGGCAAGTGACCCTCCCTGAATCCAAACTCCCCACCTTACTCTAGGGCTTTGCCGATCTTGTGAATCACTGTGATCAGTGTTTACCAATGATTTCTCACTGGTTTCAGTGTTATCACGAGCCAGAATTCCAAAGGTGAGCCAAATCCAAATTGCCAGGCCAGGCACCGTCCAACCACCGGACATCGAAAGATGAAGTAATAACGCTGCAATCGTCGCCCACGTGCTCAGATCGATTTGTTCGCTTGAGACGTTTTCAAAAGCTCTTGAGAGTGTGAGCGCAACCGCAATGCAGATGGGGATGGCAAGCAGCGACGCCGAGATATCAGGTAATTCAAGGGTGACGATACCAAGGATCCACACTGCCAGCAGACCAATGATGGCACCGATCCATGGAGCATGAGTTCGATTTTGATTGACTGTTTGTGTTGCTGCTGTTCCTGACAGGCTGGGTGGCTTGATCCTGCTCGTGCTGCAGTATTTAATCAGTACCGCGACTCCCAACGTGACCACCATTAAAAGGGCGGGGAACCCACCCGTGGCGAGTGTTTCCATCAGGAAGTGGTGAGGCTCGGCAATCTGCTCGCTCGCTGCCGCTTCCCGATACCTCTCGTAGACCGCTTGGAAATTACCTGGTCCCGAGCCGAACCAAGGCGATTCCAATGCCAGCTGCCATGTTGATCGCCAGTATTGGAGTCGAAATGCTACGGATGCTGGTGCTTGTTCAAACCATTCACGGTTTCCATAAATACTCAGGTATCCGAGGCCGATCACAACAATTCCGGCAAGAATAGCAAGGCCACCCAGCAGGTATCGTCGTCTTGAGCGAATAAATCCGGACGCTAACACGACAATCAACACAAACGACGCAAGCATCGCCACTGTTGCTGTACGACTACGAGTGGCAAGTAGGCAGCTAATACAGAGTAAAGCAACAGCACCAAGCACGACGCGGTGAAGCCATTTCTGTTCACGCCAGCTAAGAGCGAAGATGCTCACACAGAAAACAACTGCAGCTAGGAGATACCCAGCCAGTGAGTTTGCAAGGGCGAAGGTTGCTGAGGGGCCGCCATCCATCAACCGGTTCTCAAAGATCATTCGCTCCGAAGATCCGGCCGGTGCCTCAATTCCAGCTAATTGAAGCACGGCTTCAGGATCCTGTAGGTACTGAGCTCGGTTTTGTGGAAGGCTGATGAAGTATTGATGAAGTCCGTGAACCGCAAGTCCGCTTGCGATCGTTAGCATCAGTGCGATGATGGCTCGTCGATGCTGTAAAGTTGATAGTAATGATCTGGAAGAATGGAAAACACATGCGGTGGCGACCCATAGCCATGCCTCATTCATTGCATCGCGAAGATTACCCGGAGGCGATGTCGCAAATGCGGACAACATCATCCAGGCTCCCAGTATCCACGGTAATGCGCTCAAACCCCAGTTGATGCATTGGCTTAGCCGAGTCCTATCGGTGTGCTGCTCACTACTTGGAACTCCATTGGGTAGGCTCTTCGATGTTTTTGTGGCGTCCGATGTAGCGAATTCTTGGTTGGTGTTGTGCACCTCGGGGTCGGTCGAAACTCGACGTTCCTTTTTGGCTGATTTTCCGCCGATGGTTTCTCGTTCATTCAGTAAGGTGCCTCGATAAGAAGTTCGGGCTTTTCTGAGCAGGCAACCCATGGTGAGGAGTATCGCAAGAAGGCAGAACAAAATCGCGTCTCCTTGTTCCACCGCGACGCTGTCACTTGGGTGATAGGCAAGGTAGATCATGACTCCCGCAAGTAGTCCTACGAGTGATCCTGCCCATCCGTCATGACGGTTCGCGCCGTTTTGACGCTTCGTCTGATCCAGACTGGCTCCTGAAGATCCAGATCTTGATGTCTGGTCCTCTTGGCTCCGCTTTGCAACTTTACCAGTCGATGGTAAGCCGCTTTTGTTGCCATCCCTTCGGGTGGGATTTATTCTTCGTCTTTTCGCCATCCTGTTGATTCCAAAATGACGATAAGTAGCAGCATGCATGCCACGATTCCGAGCACCATAATTGCTTGAAAGATTGATACATGAGTGAGAAGAATGGCTGCGAGGCCACAGGTAATCGTTACCAAGTAAATCGTCATCACGGCCTGCGTCCGACTCAAACCCAATTCAACCAGACGATGAGAAAAGTGACTGCGGTCTCCCACAAACAAACTTCGACCCTCGCGCAATCGAATCCATAGCACCGTGGACATATCGTAAAGCGGCACTGCCATGACACACAGAGGTGCGAGCACCGCGTGAGGTTTGGCTTCATCGCCCGCGTAGGTTGCCATTAGCATTGCCACGGCAATCAGGAAGCCAACCAAGTAGCTACCTGCATCACCCATGAAGATTCGGGCCGGGGGACGGTTGTGGAATAGGAATCCGAGTAATGCTCCCAGAGTGACTAACAAGAGAATCGCAACGAACAGCTGGGGCTGGGTCGTTCCCGGGTCTGGATTTGTCAGCATCACCACTGACATCGTACCCGCAATGATGGCTGCGACGCCGCCGCTGAGGCCGTCCATATTATCCAGCATGTTGAATGAGTTGATTACTCCAACGATCCAAATCATGGAGAGCCAGCCAGTAAGCCAATGTACGCCGATGTGTGCGGTAAGCCGAAAGCCCAAGACATATACGACGAAAGCGGCAATCAAAAATTCGACCCCAAGCCGAAGCCACGGGCTAACACCACGTTGATCGTCTCGTAAGCCCAAGAAGAATAAAACCGTTGCTGCGGCTATCAATCCCCATACTTGTCCCATTCGGGACCAAGCACCTTGAATGTAGGGAGCTAATGGATCCGGTAGTTTTTCGAGTAAGATCGGCGACGTGTTAAAGATGGAGACGATGATCGTTCCGATCGTCATAGTCGAAACGATTCCAAGCCAAATACCGATCCCCCCACCAAGCGGTGTTGTTCGAAGGTGAGTGCTGTGTCCAGATGGCTCATCAAGAAGTGACAGTCGAATCGCGTGTTTGCGCACTGGGAACAATGTGAGTAGAGAGATCACTGCTGGTGGGATAGCGGCCACCAGAACAATCCAAACGATCCAGTTAGAGGAGCTGAGCAAGTATGGAATTCCCGTTAATCAATGCGTTTGTGTGTCTTCTCGGTTTTTGCTTCCTCAGCACCGCAGAGGTGCGTTGGCTGGCTGGTCGACTTTCCAGCGACTCCTACGCTCATTCTACATGACCGGTTCGTTGAGGTTGCCCCTCGTAAGTCGACGATTTTGGGGTCATCGATTCCAAAGTGCTAAATCAAACGAGTCAGTTTGTGAATCGTAACGGACAGTGGATCCATGGGAAAAGTGCGATCGGCTTGACGGATGACAATGTTAGGGAAATGGTGGGTTTCGGCGAATTCCTGCTAGAAGCGGCGAGCAACAGTGGCAAACCCATTCAAAATACGGCTAATCCATTTGTTTTCTGCTGAGTGGAATGAGAAGATAATGATGCTGACGGGCGGTTTCAGATCAAGATTCATCGCCAGTCAGAGATGGCTGCAAGTTGATGTTGTCGATTGATGTTCCCTTTTGCATTCACCTCAAATAATGCAGCGTGGTTGTTGCTCTCAGGCGGCTTCGAGTGAATACGCTTTATTTTAAGGATGTGAGCAACCGGATCATTACGAGTTCTGTCTCGTCACAGATTTCAACCGCTGACTTGTTGTTTCTTGAACTTCTAACTCTACATGATGGTTTCGTTTAATGAATCGAATGGTTTTCTTCTCGCTTCTCTTGTTCGCATTAGCCGCTCGCTGTCAGGCCGAGTTGAGGGTTTCTCCCGTGTTTGGCAATTCGATGGTTTTGCAGAGAGATCAACCGATACATCTCTGGGGATGGACAGAGCCTGGTTTGGACGTCACTGCACAGCTTGCAGGTCAGAAAGGTGTGACCAAATCCGATGCGAATGGTCGTTTTGATCTTCTGCTCAAACCTCTACCTGCAGGTGGCCCTCATGAGCTAAAGATTATCGCCGACGAAGTCAAAACCTTTAGTGATGTTTTGATTGGGGAAGTCTGGGTCTGCTCAGGGCAGTCGAATATGGCTTGGCCCGTTTCGAGTGCAAACGATCCAGACTTAGAGTCATTAACTGCGACGTATCCTGAGATTCGCCTGATTACCGTACCACGTGTTGCGTCTCAAGTACCGTTAAATGACTTCGATGGGCAGTGGGAAGAATGCACTCCGGAGTCAGTGAAGTCATTTTCCGCGGTCGGTTATTTTTTCGGCAGGCAGTTACATCAAACGCTTGATGTCCCCGTTGGTTTAATCGACAACGCTTGGGGTGGATCGGCTGCGGAGGCGTGGGTTGCTCGGGAGGATTTAGAGAAAGCTGGCCAGTACCAAGAGCTCCTGAAGAAATGGGACGATGTGGTTTCTGCCTACGATCATGAGAAAGTGATGGGGCAGTATCAACAGAAATTAGCGAGTTGGCAAAAAGAAAAGAAGGGACCTCGCCCCCGAATGCCACGAAATCAAATCGATAGTAATCATCGTCCTGCAAACCTCTTTAACGGTGTTTTGCACCCGATACTTGGTTACACGATACGCGGTGCGATTTGGTATCAAGGGGAATCTAACGCCAGTCGTGCTTATCAGTATCGACACCTTTTTCCTTTGATGATTCAGACTTGGCGTGATCGTTGGGGTCAGGGCGATTTCCCTTTTTATTGGGTTCAGTTGGCGGACTTTCGTGATGAGGAGGAGGTTCCCGGGGGAAGTGAGTGGGCCGAACTTCGAGAAGCACAAACCATGACCATGAAAAAGTTGGCCAATACCGGTGAGGCTGTGATCGTGGATTTGGGTGAGGCGTCCGATATTCATCCTCGCAATAAGCAGGACGTTGCAAAAAGACTCTCCCGATGGGCTTTGGCTAATCAATATGGTTTCGATCTTCCGCACCGCAGTCCTCTGTATCGTGCCGTGACTTTTGCCAATGGCAAGGCGACCGTGGAGTTTCAGCACGTGGGACGCGGGCTCGACACCTTCGATGTGAAAGAGCCCATTGGTTTTACCATCGCCGGGTCAGATAAGAAGTTTTTCTCCGCCAAAGCCCGTATTGTCGACAAGGATCGAGTGGAAATCTGGAGCGATGAGGTCACAGCGCCGGTAGCCGTTAGATTTGGTTGGGCTGACAATCCTGTCAGGAACGTCCAGACTCTCGACGGTTTGCCGCTCACGCCGTTTCGCACCGATCATTGGACCGGGGTGACTGAGGGCATTACCCACTAATCTGTGATCCCACCGCCTGCATTGTGACGCAAAATCAGTATCGACCTGTTTTCGATGCTGATTGGTTTGGAGAATTGCGGTCCGTGCATTCGACGAATCTCGCGTCATTGAGTTATGTGAAGGATTGAGTCTTCAATGGGGTCATTCAGGGCCGCAATGAGAATGAGTGACCTCGAACCCTAGGTCCTCAATCATTTCGTAGTCAGACTTCGGAGCTTGCCCCTCTGTGGTCAGATAATCACCGACAAACATGCTGTTTGCGACGTAAAGTCCAAGCGGTTGGAGCGATCGTAGATGGATTTCGCGGCCACCAGAAATTCTCAGTTCTCGGTCAGGATTGACGAATCGAAACATTGCAAGCGCCCGTAAGCAATCATTAGCGCTCAGGTCGCTCGCTTCTTCTAGCGGGGTGCCTTCGATCGAATTGAGAAAGTTAAGTGGAATGGATTGGACTCCAAGATCCTTCAGGTCAAATGCCATTGAGACGATGTCCGCATGCTTCTCGCCCATGCCGATGATGCCGCCTGAACACATTTCCATGCCAGCATCTCTAACGTTGCGAAGTGTTTGCACACGATCCTCATAGGTGTGCGTCGTGCAGATTTCCTCGTAGTAACTTTCACTGGTGTTCAGGTTGTGGTTTACACGATCGACTCCGCAGGCCTTCAGTCGATCCGCCTGCGGTTTGTCGAGTAATCCCAAGCACGCGCAGATATCCAATCCGTACTTCTCTTTTATCTCCGGAACAATTTGCTCAACAGCGTTCATTTCACGCTCGTTTGGACCTCGAGCTGAAATCACAAGGCAGTACGTTTTTGCACCGCGTTCTGCAGCGAGCTTTGCGCCTTCCATCAGCTTGTCCCGTTTTAGAATATTGTATTTGGGGACAGGTGCGGTGGAGATTTTTGATTGACTACAGTAATGACAGTCCTCGGGGCAGAGACCACTTTTCGCATTCATCAGAAAATAGAGTTGCACCGTCTTGCCAAAGTGCTGTTGGCGAATCCTGAAACCCGCAGCCAATAGGGCAAGCACATCCTCATCGGGTGCTTCGAGAATTGAGATCGCATCCTCACGAGTGATGGCTTGGCCTGCTAGCACTTGGTCAGCAAGGCTTTGGTATCTGTCGGAGGATTGTCTGGTTTGGGGTTCTGTTTCGAGGTTCAGGCTCATCGTTCGCTTGATTATCGAGTAGAGATGCCGGGAATTGATTGAGTCATGGACAGGCGGGTGCCTGAATCGGAACTGTATTTGCTGGGCTCGTCGCCGTATCTTACTGGTTGAACATTAGTTACGGGATGCGTGTAGGCTTGCCAATCTTCGAAGTCACTCGCGTCGTCCATATGTACTTCAACACCCATGATATCGCAGAGGGGTTTTTGATGTCAGCACGGGTGTCTGGGTTAGAGGGTAGCTGTCCAGTCTGGGGTGTGTCCTGCTGAT
>CAXQOB010000111.1:0-40253 GCA_964225475.1 Candidatus Nitrosopumilus sp.
AGGATGGTCAAATGCGACCTTCCGCAAAGCGGCAGAATGGCGTCCGCAACCGCCTGATCTGCGGCAACAAGCAGGATCCGACTCGGCTGTTGAGCGTCGATTGGTTGTGACGCAAGATTCAGTGCGATCACAATGAAGCATGCAAAACGAATCACGGCCCTGCTCCTCCGCTGATCGGTGCCGACACAATTCAGCACGGATTAGCTGTTTGTATGGATGAAACAAATCGCATCGATGGGACCGCATGACGAATTGATCACACGGCAGAATATGCAATTGTATTGCAGGTGCATCGGCATTGCAAGTAAGTGCTGGGGCTGTTCGCTATGAATCTTGATGGTTCGTTGACGAAGATGAATTTTGGATCGCGATGACAGAATCAGCTCTTTGTTGGGATCTCGCGTTCAGGCAGATTTCGCCAACCCTTCGATCTCATTTTTATTGCACTACTCATTCCACTGGCTCTTGCAGTAGGGGCGACAGAGCTGAAACAGAAAAAGGCCGCCGGAGTGGGTTCCGACGACATTTATCAATTGAAGTACCCCCTTATGGCCCCACGTCGCACCATTCGTAGCCGGTATGGCACTACTGGAACCAGAGGTCGTAAACCTACGTCGGGCTGCCTGAGATAGTCGGGTCGTCTGTAATGGCAGTTGCGTTCCCGCCTGCCTAGTTGTTGTCGCCGTTCATCATCTCCGAAGGCAGCTCAGCAACGACGTTCGGTCCTGCCATGACCACTTTGCTTGCCTTCGAGAGAAAATCCAACTGCCCCAGCCGCACAGCGACGAAGGAGAATACCTCATGCGGTACGCTCACGGGCAAACAGCTTTCAATTCCCTGAAAACCAGGCGAGGAATTGGCTTCGCAGATTCGGTAATGGTCGCGGTCAAAAAGAAGGTCAATTCCAGCAATATCGAGACCCAAGAGTCGAGATACCTCGGTAGAGAGCCACTCAATTTCGGGCGTGATGTCAAAGGGTTCAGCCCGGCCACCCCTTGAAACGTTTGCCTTGAAAGAGCCGTCTTGAGCGACTCGCTGCATACAAGCAACTGCTCGACCACCCACAGTAATGACTCGCAGATCACGGCCTCGGCTAGATTCGATGAACTCTTGCAGAATGATGTTGACGTTACTTCTTGTCGCACTGACCAGTTCCATCAAATCTTCGAGGCTTCGCCGGTCCTCGCAAAGAAAAATCCCCGTCCCTTGCGATCCAGAAATCGTCTTGACGACAACCGGATACCCAAGATGTTGCTCAATCCGTTCTATATCCACCGGGAATTTGGCCAGCATTGTCTTGGCAACCGGAAGATTGCTTTGAGCCAATATTTGATGTGAATAGAGCTTGTCTTTCACCACCTCGATGCTTTCTGAGGTATTGAATGTCTGTACACCCAGACGCTCCAGGTGACGAATGACCGCCAAAGCAAAGTAAGTTGTTGAAGCTCCCATTCTGGGTAGCAGGAAATCAGGCAGTGCGGTTTCTTGACCGTCTACCAAGACGCTCTTTCGATCATCACGAGTTACAACGAGGTCGAACTGCTCCGGTGCGAGTACCTGAAGCTCGATGTCCATTTCTTCGGCGACATCCATGAACCGGCGAACTTCAAACGCCTCTGGTCGCAAAGATTCCTCTTTATCCCGGTAAAGAATCCAGCCCTTCATATCGGCACCATTTGTTGATCAGGGTCTACCGGACCATGGGGAATTGGACCGGTGTAATCTCAATTTGGCCAAAGATATTACCGACGAAAGAACAACTGGGCAATGGCCGCTCCCCAACACTTTTCGAACCTTTTGCAAGCCTCGTAACCCTATGAAATCAAAGAAGAAAGCCCTTTGACGTTAACGTCAAAGGGCTTGATCTGGTAGCGAGTACCCCCTAGCAGAGTCGAACTGCTGTTTCTGGACTGAGAATCCAGCGTCCTGGGCCACTAGACGAAGGGGGCGCACTGGTTCTTTTTATTCTTGCTGCTCCTCTCTTTTTCGCAAGGACCTTGAGCCTCTTTATGGATCGCACCGTTGGTCTCGGGGGTGGACCCGGCGGTTTGTAGGTTCCCCATGAAAGCCTTGTTAAACCTGCATATGCTCAGGATAGGAGTCCATGAGAGAGTAAGAAACTATCAAGTAGGGTCGATCGGACAACCCTCGGAATGAAGAGCCTTTTCGTTTTCCCACTCGAGTAACCGCTGTTTGAGATGGATGCCCCACCGGTAACCTCCGAGTTCTCCATTGGATCGAATGACACGATGGCACGGCACCAGAAATGCAATCGTGTTTGAACCGCACGCATTAGCCACCGCACGCACCGCGGCGGGACGCGCGAGTTGATTTGCGATCCATTGGTAGGATTTTGTTTTTCCGAAGGGGATTTGGCGGATTTGATTCCAGACCTCAACCTGAAAAGCTGTACCGGTCAGTTCCAAGGGAGGAAAAAATCCAAGAGTTGGGCGAGGCATCGGTGATAATGAGCTAAAGCACCTCACTGCTTTTTTGATTTGTGAGAGATCTTGGGATTGGATTTTGGAAAGAACCTTGGCGAGTGCTTCCTCCGTCACGTTCGCCATCACGCAATCTGCCTTGCGTTTATCCTTTGGGTCGGTGTCGTTGACGAAGCAAGCCTCGCGAATGCCCCGCTGTCCGAAGCTCACTCGAGCCGTTCCAAGCGGTGTGGGAAACTGGATCTGAAAGTCCATTGGGATGACTCAATGTGAACGACGAGTGAGTGGCGATGGTAGCGGTCTACGCCTGTCCTGCTTGCAGCATCTTTTCAACAGCTTCCGCTCCGCTCATGCCAATCGTAATGCCTGCTGCCTCGGCTTTTGGGGTGACTCCGACGATCGTTGCATCGAGTAAGTCCTCGGGTTCCGTTAACGGACAGTCTGGAGTGCCCTTGGCGATGGCAATCGCTTGATCAAATTCTGCTGGTGTCTTCAAGTCATAGATCCCGCAGCCCACGATGCCAAATTTCGAAAGGATCGAGCAGTACTGACCACCCTCCCAACGATGGCTGAACCCAATCGCTGTGCCATGGTTGAAGGTCATTTGACGGTTTGTGCTTCTGGGTAATGAATCAGGCTGTGAATCAGTCATGGTGCGACAACCTAAGTTTGTTGAGGGAAGGGCGGATGTTCAGCGTTGGTGTACTGACTTTGCGTCACCGTTTTGACACCGCAAGGTGCAGGAGGTTTGTGGAGCGAACGGGTCTGAGTTACCTCTGTATTGGGTCTCGCTGTCTGAACTTTGAATCGGATGCGGGAATCAGCCTCTGGCAGATCCACAGCAATTTTACTGGATAAGTCGTCTCAAGCGGACAGCTCGGACCCACTGTTTCCAATCGGGCAAATATACGCAAAAATAGGGCAAACGGCGTGATTTGACTGGGTGATCTGTGATTTGACCTGGTGATCACTGCTCGTCGATCGACTTATCCTCCTTGTTATACCCTTGTTATACCGCAGTGCAGAAATAGATGAATTCTTTAGAGCGTTTCTCCTTTGGCGTTGGTGATCGTTTTGCCCATCAAGCAAAAGCCCAGTTAAAAGCGTTTCAATTACTTGCTGCGGACGGGATCCAGGTTGCCCCTGTCTGGAACAAATCGAACCGGGAGCACTCCTTTGTTGGTTCCGAGCCACCGAGTGTTTATGAAGCGGCCAAATTGGCGGTGGATGAAATGCAGTGGGGCCATCCGTGGCACGTCGACGCGGATCACATCCAACTCGCCACGGTTGACAAGTATCTTGGTTGTTCGGATTTCTTCACCATTGATGTGGCTGATTCCATCGGGAAGGAGCCTGAGGCTGGCGCAATCGAAGCGTTTATCGCGAAGCATCCTGAGTTGGTCGGGACCATCACGATTGAGGGAATCGCGGAGCCGATGGAGATTAGTGGTGAGACCGTGCAGGCGGTGGCATCCCAGTATCTACAAGCGGTTCGCGAGGCTGGGGAGATCTATCGCCACATTGCCGCTACCAAAGGTGAGGATGGTTTTATTGCAGAGGTGTCGATGGACGAAACCGATTCGCCTCAGACCCCTCCGGAGTTGTTGATCATTCTTGCCGCCCTTGCGGATGAGGGTATCAAACTACAAACCATCGCTCCGAAATTCACGGGTCGTTTCAACAAGGGAGTTGACTACGTTGGCGATCTTGCTCAATTCGAAAAGGAGTTTAATGATGATTTGGCTGTCATTGCACACTCCGTGAAGGCTTACGGTTTACCGGAGAATTTGAAGCTCAGTGTGCATAGTGGCAGCGACAAGTTCAGTCTGTATCCGATTATTCGTCAGGCACTGCAGCGAACCGGTGCCGGTGTGCACCTGAAGACGGCCGGAACCACTTGGCTGGAAGAGCTGATCGGGTTGGCCGAAGCGGGAGGCGATGGTTTGGAGCTTGCCAAGGAGATTTACAAATACTCATTCGAGCACGTTGATGAGTTGTGCGCTCCTTACGCTTCTGTGATTGATATTGATCGGACGCAGTTGCCGAACATTGAAACCGTGGATCAATGGTCGGGGGCTCAGATGGCCAATGCCATACGACACATTCCGGATCATCCTGAATTCAATGCAAATGTTCGGCAGTTGCTACACGTCTCCTTTAAGGTCGCCGCAAAGGCAGGGGAACGGTACACCGATTTGCTGAAGAAACACCAAGAGATTGTGTCTCGTGAGGTTACCACCAACATTTACGAGCGGCACATGAAGCCACTTTTTGTTGGCTGAGCTTTGATCCTCCGTTGTAACGAGTGGTTACGGTGAGGACTTGTTACAATGAGGCGATAAAGCGTGGTACGACGAGATTCGTGTTGCCAGCGATCTTTTGTTTTTGCCAATGAACCAAGCGAGGATGTGATGGCGGATCCGAGTCGCAGAGAGTGTCTCCAGCAATGGTTGTCTGCGGGGTGTGTCTCGGCGTTGGCGTTGGACAAATTGGCCGCCGCGGAGGTCGAGGGTACGGTTCGGGAGAAGGACGTATCCTCAAGCGATTCGCCTCTGCGTCTGGGGTTCGGAACCTATGGGATGCGTGCCTTAAGTGCCTTGGAAGCCGTTCGGGCATGTGCAGAGATTGGTTATGACGGAGTCGAGTTTTGTCTGATTGATGGTTGGCCGACATCGCTTGCGAGCCTTGCTTCCGCTGACCGAAAAGAACTCAAGTCCTCCTTGAACGCCCATGGTTTGTTGGTTCCGTCCCTCTTGGAGAGTTTGCCTTGCTTGAGGGGTTCTGCGGCGCACCGGCAGAATCTTGAACGCCTTCGCAAGGCGGCCGAGTTTGCCAATGAACTTGATCAAGACATCCCTCCAGTTGTCCAGTCAATCGTGGGTGGAAGATCCGGCGAGTGGGAAAAATCTCGCGATCAGCTCGTCGCGGAATTAAGTGAGTGGGCAGAGGTGGGTAAAAAAAACGGTGTCACAATCTGTTTTAAGCCGCATGCGTCGCATCTCGTTAGTCGGCCCGAGCAGGCATTGTGGGTGCTTGAGCAGGTTGATCGTTCCTCGCTGAGAATCGTGTATGACTTCAGCCACTACTCGCTTGAGGGATTGAGTCTGGAGAAAACATTGAGCCAGTTACTACCGGTGACGCCGTACATTCAAGTCAAAGATAGTCGCGGCACACCGGGTAAACACCAATACCTGCTGCCCGGCGATGGTGAGACGGATTACTCATTCATGTTCCAGAAGTTGATGGCGGATGGCTATCAGGGATTCGTCAATGTGGAGGTCAGTTCGATGATCCATCGCGTGGAGGGTTATGATCCGCATGCAACCGCAAAGCGATGTTACAACTTTTTGAAACCGATCCTCAATGACTGCGTCAAAAATCATTCGCCGCGACCGCAATAGCTTGTTTGATGACCGTCTACTGCGCGGTTTCTGATGACGTGTATTTTGATGCAGCGTATTGGTTTCACGAGGTGGGTTGTTTCGATCCGTGATCTGTAGCTGACGGGTTTGCTGACCGCGAAATTCAGGGGATTACTGTTAGGCGATTATTGAGTGGATACCTGTCGTCATCTAGCTTCCATTACCCGAACACCATTAAGTTGATGCCAAAGTTCACCGTGGTCATCAGTGATCGATCCGAGCATGATGCCGGATACCGAAAGAATCGAGCTTATTGGTGGCTCGCATCCACAATCGGTGGTTACTGAGAGCTTTGTCTCTACTGGTTTCTGCGCGAGTACTTTGGTGCTGGCTCGGTTCAACTCATCCGACCCTCTGAGTTGCTGGATCGTGTGACGCCACTGGTAACCGATTACTTGATGGTTGGCGTACCGACACGCTTGAATCAGCAGCACATGCTGGGAGTGAAGTGTACGAGAGTTATTCTCTATGATTCTTCGGATCATCATGGAATCAACTTTCTGTATTCGGATGAAAAATTTCTTCTCACTCTGACAGATTGTTGCCTCAAGCATTATCGAGATCGAAGGTGGCAATTGCCGATGCGAATCGGCCTGCTCCCGGTGAAGCGACCACCCATCAATCGCCTCCATCGCAAGCTAAAGACGCGAGTCGGATCGACGGTACTTCAGCTCTCCCCGCGACCCTACGACGTTGGCTTTGTCGCAAGACCTACAGGCGACGTTAGAGAGAACATTCGTTGTCGATGGTGGATTGAGTTGGTAGAGAACGCGCCGGAGTTAAGGCGTTGGGGTGGCCTTGTGGGCAGAGAGAAGTGGAGGAAAGAATTTCCTGAAGCCTCGGTTCCTGATGCCTGCTGGATGAAGAGGAAGAAGGTCAGATTTTCAGAGTACTTTGACGGTTTGTTGCATTCGAAAGTTGCATTGGCACCCGCGGGGTATGCTCCCTGGACATTCCGTCACTACGAGGCAATTTACGCCGGATGCATGTTGGTGACCGAGGACCTGTCACCGTTCGAGTTTTTGGTGCCGATTCCCGAGCAGTCGAGGGTTCAGGTGGGTGAGGATGAATCGCTCACCGAAGGTGTGAGGCGGGCGATTCAACTAGGCGAGGGGGAACCGAGTCGACTGTTGGAAGCTCGCGAGGAACTGGATCGATGGATTTCACTGGGTAGGTACAGTCAGAGGTGCAGTCATACCTTGGAGCGATTCATGGAAGGCTTGAGCGAGTAGTTGAGTCGCGGATCACTAGCCTTTCGGAGAACGGACGAAACGTACTTCCTATTTTAACTTTTTGAATGGGAAGGAATGTGCAAGTGGAGCAGGTCCGCTTCGTGTTGTGCTATCCTGTGAGCGGTTCGAATTTGACTAAGCAAGTGAGGCTCAAATACGGAGAGTGAAGCGGGTTATCGGACCGGTCGTAATCTTAAGGTAGATTTTCGGGGGCTGAAATTAATGCGATCCAATCAGTCGCGTTTACAAAGGAGCGAACGAGTCCCTGCGCTCCTCATCCTTCTGCTGCTTTGTGTGGGATGTTCACGTTCGGAAAGTTACCCCTCGCAGCCGATCACGCTACTGTGTCCTTGGTCTGCGGGCGGGGGAACGGATCGTGTTTCGCGACAGGTCGCCTATCAACTCGAAGGCGTATTGGGCGTACCCGTCAATGTGATCAATGCGACCGGTGGCTCTGGTGTCACCGGTCACACTCGAGGTGCACAAGCAAGGCCTGACGGCTACACGCTTACCACGGTGACCGTTGAATTGAACATGCTTCACTGGCGTGGGTTGACCCCCATTACCTACGAGAATTTTCAGCCACTTCATTTATTGAATCGTGACAGTGCCGCCTTATTCGTTCGAAGCGATAGCGACATACAAACATTGGATCAACTGAGAGACGCGATCACCAAAGAGCCCGGCGCATTGAAGGCGAGTGGAACCGCCTTTGGGGGGATTTGGCATGTTGCGATGGCCGGTTGGCTCGATCAGCAAGGAGTTGATCCGACCGCAGCAACGTGGATATCGATTAATGGTTCTGGACCGTCGATCCAGGAACTGAATGCGGGAGGCCTCGATTTTATTTGTTGCTCATTGCCAGAGGTGGACGCTTTGTTGGCCGCCGGCAAGGTTCGGTGTTTGGGGGTCATGGCAGATGAGAGGGTGGCTGGCTTTGAAGCTGTTCCCACCTTCATCGAGCAGGGTCACGATTGGTCCATCGCTGGTTGGCGAGGGATTGCCGCACCCAAGGGGATACCCGAGGATCGACTGCAGGTATTGCAAGAAGCCATCAATCAGGTGGCCAATAGTGAAGAGCTTCAGCGGTTCATGGGCCAAGCAGGCTTCAATCTCAGCTTGGAGGGCAATGAGCAGTTTGGAGCAACGCTGGAGAGACAAGACCGCTTGTTTGAAAAGGTTCTGACCGGACCTGCGTTCAGCACGATGAGTGGCGATCACTTTGGCCCGATGATCTTCCCTGTGTCGGTGGTCGTGTTGCTGATCACTTTGGTGGTTCTCCTGTCTCGCGAGCAACCGAATCCGAGGGAGACGCATCAATTCAGTTTCTCTAATCGCTCCCATTCGGTTGTTGTGATCAGTGCAATTGTTTTCTACTGGTACGCATCGGAGCGGATTGGTTTTTTCCTTTCCGCAAGTGGAATGCTTATTGTAATGTCGGTTGTTTTTGCTTCAAAATCCCATCGGCGTAAGAGGCTGCGTTTGATTGTGCCTCTCTCACTGGCTCTGAGTGCAGCGGTCTATCAGGTTTTCGCCGTGTGGTTGAGCGTCCCCCTGCCTCGTGGATGGATTGGATGGTGATGTTCATCGAATTGCAGCAAGCGTTCTCTCTGGTTTTTCTCGATCCTGTGATCTGGATGATTGTCATCGGCTCGGCCGTATACGGGATCTTTCTCGGATCAATGCCTGGTTTGACCGCAACCATGGGTGTGGCTTTATTTGTTCCCATGACTTACTGGATGGAGCCTGTGCCGGCTCTGGCTGCCATCGTCACGATGGTGGCATGTGCGATCTTTGCGGGGGATATACCCACGACCTTGATGCGGGTTCCCGGGACACCAGCATCCGCCGCTTACGCTGACGATGCGTACGCGTTAGCGAAGCGTGGCGAGGCGAGCAAAGCGTTGGGTAACGCGCTTTGGTTTAGTGTTGCCGGCGGAATTCTCGGCTCTCTTTTATTGATGCTGGTTGGGCATCAGTTGGCGCGTGTCGCTTCCTGGTTCAGTGTTGCGGAGTACTTCTGGCTTTACCTGATGGGCTTGAGTTGTGCGGTGGTTGTCGGCAGAAGCGGTGTTGTACGAAGTGGGATCGGCTTATCCATTGGTTTGTTACTTTCAACCGTCGGACTGAGTGCGGTGTATGGAAAAGCACGCTTTACATTTGGACATCCCGAGTTATTTCAAGGGTTTAGTTTTATTCCAGCAATGATCGGTTTGTTTGGATTGAGTGAGGTGCTGCGTGGCGTCATGCAATCCGAGAAAGGCGAGGTGGTTCCGTTTACCGATGGGGAGGGCTCTCCGCTACTCTTAGATCCGATCAAGCGATTTTGGGAGCGGCATCGTCATTGGTGGCGTTCCAGTCTGATCGGGTCAGTGATCGGCGCGATACCCGGTGCGGGTGCGGATATGGCCGCCTGGGTATGTGTGGCGTTTTCGAAGCGGTTCAGCCGCACGCCTGATGATTACGGTCGGGGGTCTTGCGACGCCATCGCCGATGCCTGTGCGGGGAATTCTTCTTCGTTGGCGGCGGCTTGGGTACCAGCGTTGGTGTTTGGGATCCCGGGGGATTCGGTCACTGCCATTGTGATCGGTGTTCTTTACATGAAGAATCTGCAGCCCGGTCCGGCAATTTTCGAACAGCAGGGCGAGTTAGTTTACAGCCTGTATCTTTTGTTCCTGATGGCTAACTTGGTGATGTTACCCTTGGGATGGTTGGCAATACGTGCCAGTAGCCATGTGCTTCGTGTTCCAAAGTCGATTTTGTTACCCATCGTTACCTTGTTTTGTGTGGTGGGTGCTTACTCGATCAATGGTAGTCGATTTGATGTCGTTCTCATGGTTGGGTTTGGTGTCCTTGGTTTGATCTGCGAGCGATTTCGCATCGCGATTGGTGCCTTGGTATTGGGATTGATTTTGGGTGGGCCACTGGAAGAGAGATTTGTTCAGACACTTTCCGGTAGTAATGGAAGCCTCTGGGGTTTTGTTGATCGACCCGTCGCCCTTGGTTTGGCAATTGTTTGTGCGATCATCTGGGGACGCGTTTTGTGGAAAGGGATGACGGCGAAAACTGCCAATTCACCGAATGAAACGGCGGATGCGGCATCACGCTGACGGCACCCTCCGTGAGTGTTCATGCTCGGTTTTTTATCTCAAAGTAATGGATTGAGGTAAGTGGGGATTCATGCAAGGCAAGGGCATTGAAATGATGGTATTTTATTAACTCATCGTTGTTTTGAATTGGGCCGAGTTCTCCTTGGCTCGGAAAGTGGACAGTGATTTGACGGCGAGTGACAGCTTGTTCATTAACGAGCGTCATCTTCAGAAACACGTCATCTTCATAAACACGTCATCTTCATAAACACGTCATCTTCATAAAAGGGCGGCAATGAAACGTGCATTACAGTTAGCGGTTGCTGGTGTTCTCTGTTGGACGACTTTGGCTCCTGGTCAGACTCGTGATGAGATGGTGCGTGAGGATCGCAGGAAGGTGACCGAGGACGGCTTTTGGATCTATAACGATTTACCCAAAGCGTTCGAGGAAGGACGGAAAACGGGCAAGCCGATTCTCGTCGTTTTGCGTTGTATTCCGTGTCACGAATGTGTGAAGCTTGATGATGAGTTGGTGGATAAGGATCCCGTGATTCGACCACTTTTAGATCAGTTTGTTTGTGTTAGGCAGGTCTCCACCAATGGCTTGGATCTCAGTCAGTTTCAGTATGACACGGACCAATCATTTGCTGTATTCATGCTTAACGCTGATGGCACCGTCTATGGACGTTTTGGGACACGTTCTCATCGCACGGAGTGGTACGGTGACGTATCGCTGCCGGGAATGGCAAAGGCACTGCAAGGAGCACTGGACTTGCATCAGGGTTATCCGGAAAACCGAGACCTCGTGGCAGGTAAGCGCGGCGCGCGTCCGGCAGTGACGCGTCCAGAGCTTTACCCAAGTCTTCGTGACCGTTTCACTGAGAGCCTTGACTACAGTGGTGATGTTGCCAAGAGTTGCATCCATTGCCATCAGATTGGCGATGCGCAGCGAGAGTATCACTGGAGAAGGAATCAAGGGATCCCGGAAGAAGTGCTCTTCCCCTATCCGCACCCTAAATCAATTGGGTTGACGTTGGATCCCAAAGAGCGAGCGACGGTGATGAGAATTGATGAGGGTTCCGCTGCACAACGTGCTGGATTGGAGGTTGGGGATCGCATCGAGCGATTCGGTGGCCAGCTTCCCCTCTCCTTTGCTGACCTTCAGTGGGTGTTGCATCAAACATCGCCTGCAGGGGGTGACATCAAGGTTACCATCACCCGTGGGACACTGGAAAAAGATCTGAACTTATCTTTAGATCCCGGGTGGCGTCAGCAAGGGGATATCTCATGGAGAGTTTCCACTTGGGGACTACGCCGAATGGTTACAGGGGGCATGGTTCTACAGACCGCCAGCGATGAGCAGCGAGCTGAGGCAAAGGTTCCCGACGGTAAGACAGCGCTTTTGGTTTTCCGGGCGGGGAAATACGGGGCGCATGCGGCGGCCCGGCGAGCTGGATTCAAGGAGGGAGATATTATCATTTCCTACGATGGGCAACGTGACTTTGAAAATGAACAATCCTTGATGCATTATGCGGTCACTGAGCTAAAACCCGGTAAAAAGATCCCTGTGCTGGTGCAAAGGGCGGGCCGCGAGGTCGCTCTTCAGTTACCCATCCAACCCTGATAGGATTGTGGGTGGTGTTGGAAAGGCATAGAGGTTCACACCAGACTCTTGATACTTTGATCGGAAATGGATGTCGATGAAAAGGGTGCCACGAGCGATGGCGAGGATGAGTTCGACGGTTCGTGGCAGTGCGAATCGTCTCCTTGGTCGTTTGCGACAGAGTCCCGCACCTAGAGATCGCGAAGCACTGAGCGGACTTGCCGGTGAGTTGGCGTTACGAACGTTTGATCGGGCAGAGATCCAAGCCTATCAGCGAGAGATCTTTGATCACTCGCTGCAGCTGAGTCGGAGCTTTCGAAGTCCCAATTTTGATCGGGTTGGTCGTGACGACTTGGTGCGTATGGTCAAAATGTACGACGACCGATTCTTCAACGGTAAGGTGTTGCCTCTTGCTGAGGCAGAGGGTCTCGATTTTTCTATCTCTTCACGAATGACCAAGGTTGCAGGAAAGTTGGTGACGCACTATCCCGATGGCACCGGGACCGGCCGGCGTCGCTTCGAAATGGTGCTTTCTTCGACCCTGCTGTTTCAAACGTTTGAAGAGTCGGGGCAAAGCGTCGAGGTAACTGGGCGTAGGTGCGTTAATCGTCTCGAAGCGATGCAGCGTGTCGTTGAGCATGAATTTGTGCATCTCGTTGAGATGCTGGTATGGAATAGTGGCAATTGTAACGAAGCCAGATTTCAGTCGATCGCGAAACGTTACTTCCTGCATTCAGATTACCGTCACTCCTTGATCACACAACGTGAGCGTGCTGCGATGCGGTTTGATGTTCGATTGGGTGACCGAGTTCATTTCAAGCACGATGGCAAACTACTTGTTGGTCGTGTTAATCGGATTACGCGTCGGGCAACGGTACTTGTTGAGAGCAAGCAAGGTCAACTTTTCTGCGATGGAAATCGGTATCAGCGATTTTATGTCCCGCTCGAAAAGTTACGTAAAGCAGGTTGATGCGTCGGATTGATTTGCGATGAATTCGGTGCGGGGAGCAAGTGGATCTGCCGCTGGAATGGTCTTCAATGGGTCATCGCATACGTGACGATATTAATTCCCATTGGGTAGGCTTTTTTAACCGAGAACTCCTCGAAGTACCACTGAGCTTCTCCCTCTCGTTCCCAACCATCACCGAGATCGGTGTTGTGACAGATGAAGACCATGATTCTTCCTTCGTCATCGTAGATCGCTCGATAGTGCGGGGTGCTTGTATCGCTTCCATCGCGGGATCGCTCCCAGGTGCCAAAACCACCTTCACGAGTAGCGTAAGCTGCATTGATTGCGGGGACCTGAGGCTTCTCTTTCATCGGGTAGACACATTGAAAGATTTCATGAGACAAGGGGACTTCGGCTGGGTCGCGATCCGGAAAAACTCTTTTCAATTCCATACGAAGATTCTCATATTGCGTATCGCCCCAGAAGTCATCGACCATTAGAAATCCACCGTTGAGGCAATACTTACGTAATGCATCGACCTCGGCTTGGCTAAAAATAAGCGCGCCCGGTTCAATGATGTAGATGAAGGGGTAGTCAAAGAGTTGTGAGTCAGTGAGCCGCAAGACGATCGGTTCGGGATTGACTTTCAGCGAGGTTAGTTCTTGTAGCCGCAACGAAAAATTCAGATCGCTGTCGCGGTAATCGGTGGCCCAGCCACCACCGCGTCGACCATAGCCGCCGTAGGAGTCATAACGGATCCTGACAAACGTAAAGACGTCGTCTTTGAACTCATTGTCAATCTCCCAGTCCGGCACACCATTACGACCCTGAGTGACATTAGGATTCCAACCTCCGCCCCAGTTTCCCCGCTGGGCAACGGTGATACCCGCCACGATCAGGGTGGCGAGTGCAAAGCACGTTGCCGTCGCAATTAATAGAGGGCGACGTGAGGCGTGCTGCGGTGTTCGAGTTTGTTTCTGCTGGGGATTCATATCGTCGTCCAGTATTCTCTGCATTCTGGGATGCTTCTCTGCGTTGTTTTGAGGTGGATCAATTATCGTTAGAGGTCGGATTTGTGTTGCTCTCCTGCGGCGTCGTTTCGGTGGTGCTTTCTTCTCCGGACGGTTCTCGGATTTCGCTTGGATCTGCTTCGGGATCCGATGGGCGATTCGACCCGCTGGTCACCGTCGGTTTTGGTGCTTGCTCAAGAATTTGGAGCAGTAATTGATGCGCCTCGAGGTAGCGAGGTGCATCCGCAAGTGCAAGCAGCGCATGGACCTTTGCCTCCTCATGGTGCTCGAGTGCGAAGTGGGCCTTGGCGAGTTGGTATTGAATCAGAGCGGGATCAATGGGCGACATCAGTGAGAGTGAGGAGAGAGCCTGAAGTGACTTCTCGGGGAGGTTCAGGTTTTCCGAGGCTAATGAGAGAGCATTGTGTCCGATTGGTCGCAAAGGATCAATTTCAAGAATTTTTCCCGCGTACCGAAGAACCTCTTCCCAATTCTTCTCTTCGCTAAATAGCTCAATAAGGCGCGTGAGCGCTGGTAATGCATTGGAGGATAATGTCACAAAGGTTTGCAATGCACGTTTTTCGCCAGTGACGTCTCCGAGTTGCCGATTGGTCTCGGCAAGTAAGGCCAAGGGATCGCCGGATTCACCTGTGAAACAACTCAGCTCCTCAAGCAGTTGTAGGTGTCGCTTTGCTTCCCCATACTTCTCTTGTTCGACAAATTTCTCGGCTAACGATCGATGAGCCCAATAGTGATTGGGGTGCTCAATCAACAATTGTTCGAGGTTTTCAATATTGGGCGACTCAGGCAATATTTCCCGTGACCAATCTGCATCCTTGCCAAACGCTGTTGCCGTTTGCTTTGCGTGTTCGGAGAACATCACATCAAGACGGGCAAGTGAGCCAACGGATTTTTCCAGTGCCGTTGATATCGGGTAGCCATCGGCGAGATCGTCCAAGATACCCAGCAACGCATCAAGCCCGTGCTGTTCAATGATGAATTCAACAACGAGCGAAGATTGAAAATACGCGAACTGTAAATGGATCGGGGAGGCTGGGGCGAGGAACGCATTGCTCAATTCGCTGACAGGCGTGAGCGAATCATCCAGAAGCATTTCACGATAGATTGGGGTTATTTTTTCGCCCCAAGACGGATCGCGTTGGCGTTCTTCGTACACCGAGATGCCCTCGCTTAGCCAGCGGGGCATGCGATTCTTGGTTTTCTCGAGAGTCACGGCGTGGCAGAATTCGTGCCACAGCACACTTTTCCAGTTGGAAGGGAATTCCCCTTGTGACGCGGGGCTGTTCGCAGTAATCACTCGTCCGAAGCAAACTCCAAGAAACCCATCTCCACCGGGTACGCCAAAGGTGCGTATCGCAAAATCTTTTTGCTCAGGAAAGATTTCAACCATGATCGGTAAATCGGGTTCAATTCGGTACTTTTTACAGAGCGCCGTTTTTGCCTCCCTCAGTAATTCCATTGCCATCGATCCATAGATGGCGGCTTCATCGGATGACATTCTCAGTAAGATGCCATCTGATTCCAGCACTTCGAAGTTGCTGAGTTTTTGATTTAAATTCGAGAGATTCACCGCGACGACATTGTACGGATCTTCATCCGCTACTTGTTTCGCAAGCGTCCAACCGACTTCGGTATTTCCCAGACGAAGGAGATCTTGGGCCAGATGAAATTTCGCCGGAATGAAACCCGAGTCCAGTTCCAACGCTTTTCGTTGATATGCTGCAGCCTCTTCAAAACGATACTTGTCCGAGAGTTTGCGACCGATCAAGTGGTCCACCTGCGGATTGTCTGTCCACGTTGATAGAGCTTTGTTCCTGAGCGACTTTTCCAACTCATAATCACCATTGAGGTGGGCGAGCACCGCCTTCAGGGCCATCGCTTGTTGATGATTGGGGTTAACGGATTTTATCAGTTCCAAGATGGTTTTCGCCGCTTCATATTGCTCACCGTCGATGGCGCGTTCCGCTTTCAATAGTAAACTCGGTAAATGCCTTGGGTTAAGGTCTAGAGCTTGATTCAGACTCTGATTCGCCCTCCCGCGATCTGTACTCTCCCAAGCTCTGGCGAGCAGGTAATGAACCTCAGGGTCATCGGGGGCAATTTCCAGTGCTCGCTTCAAAATCTCTGCGGCAACTTTGAAGTCATTCTTACTCACCGCCAATTCTGCAGACGCGAGACAGGCTCCGAGGTGGTTTGGATCTGAATCGCGTACTCGATCATAGAAAAGTTCGAGGATTTGACGCGCATCTTCACCTTTGCGGAAGAAAAAGTTTCCCATCGCAACGAGATTGTCGCGGCTTGCGTAGCGTGACGGTGCTGCCTGCATCAAGAGGAGGATTTGGTTGTTGGCGGCTTCTGCCTCATCACTTAGACCACAGAGTCGTAACACGTCGACACCCAGTAACCTCAACGAAAGGCTGGTTGGGTAGCGTTTGATTGCGGTTTGGTAAACTTCGTTTGCCGGTTCGTATTTTCCTTGAGCCAGTTGGCACTGAATCAGTAGTTTGGGCCACCTCTCATTCCAGACGCCTCGCTCAACTTGCTCTGCCGCGAATGCTTCTGCTTCTTCATATTTGCCCGAATTAATCAGCTTGCGGACATCATCGAGGTCTGAGGCAAAAGAGAGTCCTGAAGTCGTAAGCCAAACAGTTAGCAGGCTGAGTCGTAAAAAGAAGGATCGCATGTGTCCCGAATTCCAATGAGCTCTGTTGGGATTTAGCGACGCCAAGGTGAAGGGTTCTGCATTCATTAGCGGCCGATCTCTTCCTCAACGATGACCATTTCCTAAATCGTGGCGGTTACAGACTCGATCAATTTTTTGTGTGCCATCGGGCTTTTTGAACCGGTGGCAGGTTTGTGGGTTCAAGTCGACCGCCAAATCAAAAGTCGCTCCTTGCAACCCAAAGAATAACTCTGGCGTTGCATGCGTACTCCTGCACCGCATTCTAACGGTTTAACGCAACGGTTTGTCGCCTTTTCTCGGGTCGAAATCGAAAGTTTGGTAGGGTTGCTGTTGAGGTGGTTGGCCCGGTGATCGGGCCGGATTTGCCGGCCGGCAAGGGGCTTCGGTGGGTCTACTGAGAGCGTCACAGCGTGGTATCATGTTGGCAGCGATTGCCTCGTGATTGACCAATCTTTTGAGACGCTGCGACGTGCAAAGCGTGTCGATGGGAAAATCGGCCAAATATTGACCCCAGAAATAACAACGCAACCCAAAGAGAGATTAGATGAAATTGATTCAGGGATTGAGCGAGTCTTGTTTTTTGAGGTCACAGGCTCTGTACTGCGCGGCCTTTTTATCGGTTACTGCCAGCGCGATCCTACACTCCGAAGCGTTTGCAGAGGATCCGAAAGTGATGCGTCTTGGGATCATCGGTTTAGACACGTCGCATGTTCCCGCTTTCACAAAAGAGTTTCACCGCGAACCTGTTGCGGATCCCGCTTTGGCCGGATTTCGCGTAGTAATCGCCTACCCACAAGGTAGTGCGGACATTGAATCTAGCGCGAGCCGTATTCCCAAGTACACCGCCGAGATGCGTGAAATGGGAATTGAGATTGCCGATTCGATCTCGGAACTACTTGGGGAGGTTGATGCCGTTCTGCTTGAGACAAACGATGGACGCTTGCACCTTGAACAGGCTTTGGAGGTCTTCAAAGCGGGGAAGCCTGTCTTCATTGATAAACCGGCAGGGTCACGATTGGCGGAAGTCGTTGCCATTTATCGTGCAGCCGCACACTACAAGGTACCCGTTTTCTCCAGTTCTTCGTTGCGTTTCAGTGCTGGAGCTCAAGAGATTCGCGCCGGAAAATTTGGTCAAGTATTGGGGTGTGATGCTTATAGTCCCTGTGCGTTGGAGCCAACACACGTTGACCTGTTTTGGTACGGGATTCACGGTGTCGAGTCTCTCTTTACCTGCATGGGGATTGGTTGTGAGACGGTCACACATCAATCAACGGATGATTCAGAGTTGGCGGTGGGTGTTTGGGATGGTGGAAGAATTGGTACCTTTCGAGGAATTCGGAAAGGGTCAAAAGGCTACGGTGGCAGCGTGTTTGGCGAGAAGGGAATCGGGCCGATCGGTCCCTACGGAGGATATCAACCGCTTGTGATCGAGATTGCTAAATTCTTTCGTACCCACGAGCCTCCTGTTTCCGCTGAAGAAACAATTCAACTATACGCGTTCATGCAGGCGGCGCTTCTCAGCAAGCAAAAGGGTGGTGTTCCTGTTGAAATCAGTGACGTCATGAAAACCGCTGAGTCTGAGGCCAGCGAACTATTAGAGGGAAAGCTTTAGACGTGTTAAGCAACGACACTTTGCGCCGACTGTATGCAAGAACGGTTTTCTACCCGACACTCGCCTGGAATTATCTGTTGGGGCGGATTCTGAAAGTTCGTAATTGGTGGGATAGGGTCGATGAGTTCGTGATCGTGGGTGCGTATCCGTTCGCCAGTGATGTTGTTGCAATGGCCAGCGACGGGGTCAGGGCAGTGGTTAATACCTGTGAGGAGTACAGTGGACCCGTTCGTGAATATGAAGAATCCCAAATTGAGCAATTGCGGATTCCGACAACCGATTTCACGCACCCTCGTCTTCAGGACATTGCGGACGCTGTCGAGTTCACCCAAAGTCACGTCGAGCGAAAACAAACGGTCTACATTCACTGTAAGGCGGGTAGGGCTCGAAGCGCAACGGTGGCAATCTGCTGGTTAATCAAGTATCGAAAAATGAATCCCGATGAGGCTCAGCGTCACCTACTTGAGCATCGTCCGCATATCAATCCGCGATTAACGGAGCGACCAGTCGTCAAAGAGTTTTGCGAAACCTTGGCTTCGGAAGCCCCATCCAACTCCGCTTAGCCCCTCAGCCTTGTTGCCTGAGCAGCCCTGTGCCGTAGCGCAACCCTGTGCCCCAGCTCAATCCTGCGCTGCAGCTCAACCCTGTGCTGCAACGCGGCACTCAGGGCTGCCGCTTTCGACACACTCGGAGCCGCCTTTTCGCAGCACGCAAACCTTTGCTGATCGTTCGAGGCCGTTTTTGTCGGTGGCTCGGGCAAACGGGATGGTTCGGATTTTTCAACGTTGTTGAATAAACGCAACATCTAGCGTCCTCTGAACGCATCACGCCACGAATTCCAATCATAGTGATTTGTTCGGCGTGATGATGTAAGTGACTGATAGCAAAGGGCTTGCGTGTCGTGAGCTGCCTTGCATGTTGGAGGCCGGTATGAGGGATGCTTCCTCTTGCTGCAGCCCCGCGGTCTGTTTGTCAGCCTCCAAGAAACCCATGCACGCTCTCTATTCTGCCGTTTTAGCTTCGCTGTTTGCACAGAACAGCCGGACGCTTGTGCGCGACGGCGGTTCGGTGCCATTCGATTCGGTTGCCGAGTATTGGTGCTCTTCACGGTCTCGTATCGACCTCTGGGAGCAGGCCATCATTCGTCTACAACGTGCGGAGAAGGAGAGAGATTATGCGTTGCTAGAGGATTGGTGGAAGCAGCATGCCGTCCTGCTGGAGGAAGTTTTAGTCACAGAGATATTGACTCGCATCATTGCTGCTGCGGTGGGTGACCTATTGATTGCCGACCGTGAGAGTAAGGCAGCTCCAGTTGCTGATTCAATCTTTCTACTTCACCACGATCTTTCGGGAGAAGTAAGGCGAGCAACACTACGGCACCAACTCGGTGCAGCCAAGACCTACTTTCAGAGGCTCAATCGGATTCGAATCGCGGCTCAACACTGGACCGACAATTTGCTCGGTTGGATGTCGGTGCGAAGTGACCAGCCATTAAATTATGTATTTAATGAAGAGACCGCATTGGATTTTCGCGATCAAATGGTGGAATTCACCGACCGACCAATTGAATCCACAATCATGCAACTATCGTCGCACTCGCTTTTTGCCAAGATGCAACGACTCGTTTCAAGGAGTTGCGCACTGCCTCAAGCTAACTACGACGTGCTCAATTCAAGCACCAGCCTGATCAGTGTGGGGCTGTTCGATGAGCGAGGTGTCATTCCATTAGAAAGAGGACTGTCTGGGATGACTTCGAAGGTGGGCGCGGACCTATCGCCGTCGGGACCACACTTCGATTGGAATCAACATCTTGGGCAAATCCAATTCACACCGCTCCATCATCATGCGGCCAAACTGACGCTGGCAGAGCGTTGGAACGCTTGACGCTTATAACGGCTCTGCCCCTCGCACTTAATAGTTCTTTGAACTCTGCAGGGCCGGCGTCAATCAATACAGCAAGCGATCACCACCGTAGAAAGCGTTCAAGCATCGCTACACCGGGTTCCGTCAGGAAACTCTCAGGGTGAAACTGCCACCCTTCCATTTTATATTCTCGATGCCGAACACCCATGATCTGACGAGTGCCGCCAGTCTCAGTCCAGGCGGAAACGATTAATTCAGGCGGTAAGCTTGGCGGATCAATGACGAGGCTGTGGTACCGGGTGGCAATGAATGGATTTTCAATTCCTTCAAACAGGCCTTGGTTGTCATGCGAAATGCTATCCGTTTTTCCGTGCATCAGTTCCGGAGCTCTGACGATTTCTCCGCCGAACGCCTGGCCTATCGATTGATGGCCCAAGCAAACCCCGAGTAGCGGTATTTTGCCCGCGAATGCTTTCACGCATTCAACACTGATGCCTGCCTCGGTTGGCGTGCAGGGTCCCGGTGATACGAGAATTCGTTCGGGGGATTTTTCCGCAATCTGATTGACAGTGATTTCATCATTTCGATGGACTGCAATTTCCACGTTGCCATCAATTTCGCCGAGACGTTGAACGAGGTTGTAGGTAAAGGAGTCGTAATTATCGATAACGATGACCATGATGAACTGCGTTGAGCCTGTTTGGGGTTGAGCTTGATGGAGGTTAAACCCAACTGGGAATGGATTGCGGCAGAATAATTTGAGCATCCGTAGCATAAACGCTGGATTCTGGTTGACGAAAGACCGTATCAGGATCATCCGGTAAATTGCGAAAAGTGCGTGCCGTTGTTGGATTTTCCCGCCTATCGAACTATGGCGAGTTTTTTCATTTTTTTAAAAATTGTATCGCGTTGTGCCTCAATGATTTGGTAGTTATCGGGGGATGCGTGATACTCGTGGATCGATTCTGCTTGTTGCAAAATCCACGGTGGAACGGTCCACTAAGTACCAGTTGGAGTTGGTTCTTGTCCTCGCCCAGAGTAGGATGGAGCAGGTAAGGTGGGCTTCGCGTTACTGATTGTATGATGTTTTGGTTTCACGGAATTTTGCTGTGCTGTCTGTTCGTCCGAAAATTGCTGAACTCGCTTTTCACGTTTTCAGTCGATCATTGCATCCCGAGTTATACACTCAGCATAAGAGCCGACGTATTGAGAGGACGAACTACGACGCTCAAGTTGAGATCACCAGTTGTGGACACGTTGTCACCTGGAAAGGCTCAGGCGTTACCCTCTGTGAGGTTGCGACCAGTGCTCATCAGCCCATTCCTAAAAAACGTTGTTTGCTGTCCCAACCGTTAAAAGGCAGTCGAACAGAACGGTCGACCTGCCGGGATGGCGTGCAGTATCGCACTCATTTTCAATTGGAGAGTGTGCAGCCCGATTTGTTTTGGATGGTCCAGCAGCAGTTGAGTGCGGATCAAGCAGAGGGTTTGATCCACAAGTTCGACTCGAGTGGCCGAATGGCACTTGGCGGTATGAGTTATGTGGGCATCGAAACTCGGAGCCGATCGATGCTCGTGCAGGCGATCCATACCTTTCCCGATGATCACGCTATCGTGAAAGTCGAGTCGTTGTTCTCGCTGCCTGATTGAATCCGTTTCTTCGAAGCGAGGGCTTGCTGCAGGTTTCAGCGGGACTCTGGGTGAGCCACGAATGCATTTGACTCGCGTAAGGGCGTTGCCCCCTTTTGACGTTAAGGCTCTTCAGATCCCGTCGTATGAGTTTGAGAGTCAGTAAATCACGCAGCAACTCGTTTATTCCCTTGCATCAACGACTTAGCATGGTTTTTCCAGATAAATCATTGAAGAAGGGCGAGAGCCAGCTATCGCTTTCGGTACCGAATTGGGAATCCAAGTTGGTGGGAGTGATCGATGTGATGGACGGCAAAGCGGTGCACGCGATTGCTGGTCAACGCGCCAAGTACCAGCCGGTTTCTTTCTGTCGCGGTGACGTGCTACGGCTAGCAGAGTATTACGCCGAGATTGGCTTGCGGCACCTGTACATTGCTGACTTAAACGCATTACGTGGTAAGGAAATACAATGGGCATGGATCGAGCAGCTGGCGAGTTTGGCGTTCACGAGCATGATGGTGGATATTGGCTGGTGTCGGATTCGACTTGATGCCCTTGTTCGGCTGAAACAGTTCGTGCAAGACTTCCCAAATCTAAACTGGATTATCGCGACGGAGTCATGCGAGGATTTCGGGTGTTTCGACGCGATGCTCGATTCTACTGCACCTAACCACATTGTTTTAAGTCTCGATTTTGCCAACGGTGCTTTTCTAAACCAGACGCAGGAATGGGATGATTGGGTCAAACACGCGTTGTCACAATCCGTGGATAAGGTGATAGTTCTTGACGTCGCCGCCGTTGGAACCGCCAGCGGAGGTTCCACCCATGCTTTGGTCCGACGTGTAAAAAACAACTGACCATCTCTGCAACTCTATTCAGGTGGTGGAGTCCGCAATGAATTAGACGTGACGACGCTCTTGGAGGCGGGTTGTGATGGGGTTTTGGTTGCGACCTCGTTGTATCCCCAAAGCTAGCAGAGGCTTCGAGCGTCTGCGCATACTGGCAGCGGCTAAAACTCAACGGCTGTTTATGTCTTGCCGTTTCTAAACGCGTGTTGGTTCGGACTCGTAGCGGCTAATTCTTGATTGGCTTTTCAAAACGACTAATGGCTGTCGCTAAGCCACTCTCATCGCACTCGACAATCACTCCGGAAAGACGCACATCCTCGGATGCGACGTAGAAGGTTGTCGGCACAAAGCTTACTGAGGTTTTCAGGACCCTTGAGATAGAACGCCCCAAGATACTCTCGTAGGGTCCGCACATTCCAGCGTCGCACTGGAACGCTGTGCCCCGAGGTAGAATCGTGGCGTCCGCGGTGGGGACATGTGTATGGGTGCCGATCACGGCGGTGACTCTACCGTCCAGATATCGGCCTAGCGTTTGTTTTTCGCCGGTTGTTTCCGCGTGAATGTCGACAAAAATATGTTGGGTCGTGTCACCAATCTCTTCGATCGCTCGGTCAACAGCTGCGTAAGGGTCGCCGCAGGGTCGCATGTGCAGACGGCCGAGCAAGGAAATGACCGCTAATTGACCAGCCTTTGTGTCGATAATGATCCAGTTTTTTCCAGGCGCGTCAGGCGGGAAATTTGCAGGCTTTACAATTCGATCACTTGTCTCGAGCACCGAGACGATTTCTTTCTTTCTGTAAATGTGATCACCCATTGTGATCGCATCGACCCCACTATCGATAAGGCCTTTGTATTGCCGTGGTGTGAGACCCGAGCCACCCGCTGTATTCTCAGCGTTGACGATGACAGCATCCAATTGGAGGTCTTTTCGAATCGTGGGTACTTCGCTTCGTACGGCTGCATACCCGGGGTTACCGACAATGTCACCGAGAAATAGAAACTTCATTTAGTTTTGATGCTTTTGTTTCTGTGGTAGCGAAACGATTTCCACTGTATCCGTACTGAGCAAAACTTAGTTGTTGAAAACGGGTGGGTGGATCGTCGGCACCGCTTTGGGGCAAGTCATGGAGTCAAAGTCCATCAAGAACGCAAGATGGTTGTGAAATCGGAGGGTCACCATTTGCGATGCGTCGGTACTGATTGTAAGTGATTCATTGCGTTTTAATCGACCTATCTCAATGGAAAATGCATTCAGCTTTTCACGTGTCTTGGTCTGTTGTGAGGATGAACAAAGGTGATTTTCCGTTCTTCTCTCAGCGAGGCTTGATAAGCATGTTTAGGGTTTCGGACTATAGCGCATTAAAAATCAATGATCACCTTCGTCGGTTAAGGTGTCGTCAGGTAGTGTCTCCACCGGGTACTCCAGTGAACGAATCGCAGGACCTATTCTCTCGTCGGTGCTCGGATCAATCTTTTCATTCTTGGGATCTCTCATCGTGCTTCTGACATAGAGACGTCCCATCTCGCAATGCGTAACCAAGATCTCTGCCCCTTTCTGAATGAATTCGCCGTCCGAGATCACGTCCATCTTCTCATCAAGAATGGTCGCAATACCGTTGGGGCTCAGGTCGGTGTGAGCGTGTCCTATTTGATCAATGAACTTTTGTTTGCCAGCGGAAGCCTCAGTGCGTTGAATCTGAGTGTTTCCGATCAAGCGAGGATTGAGGTTCAGTATTTTTCTTCCCAAGCGGGTAGAAGGCCAGAGTCGAATCAGGAGGTTGATCAAAATCGGCGTAATGGCAACGACCAAAAAGAGAACAACGCATCCCACCGTCTTGCTCACCGAGAATGCAAACACAATCGAGGCAATGAGGCAAAGAACCGACAGAGTGGCTAACAAGCCACCTGTTGGAAGAAAGCATTCGATGATCAACAGGATGTAGGCGATTAGAATCGTCACCGTGATCGTGAACGTTGGATGCATCATGGTACTAGGGTATCTTCTCTGGGTTGATCGTTCTCCGTCGTACCATAGCTGATATACAAGGTCAGCAAAGTAGATCCTGCCATGGGGTGCGGCGTCGTCAGGACACATCGTGTTAATCATTCACGGCGTTGACAACCACATGATTCGCGCGGACCTGTACGACAACCACGGGCTGGCCTTGTTCTATCGCTACTCCGTCGCTCACAACCTGAATGGTTTCATCCCCGAAACGTGCTTTGCCAGAGGGGTGAAGCGGCGTGCTCGTCAGTCCGGTTTGACCCAAGAGGTGTTGGTAATCGATGATTCGCTCGGAGGTTTCGAGTGTTTCGGTATCCGGCTTTTCCATCGCGAGTGCGCGTAGGACTGGTACCCGCGTCGCAAAGGTTCTCATGATGAAAACCCCAGCCAGTACGCCTGCGAGCCCGCCCAGCATGACCCAAACGCCATTCGATAAGGCGTTGAGTTGGTACGTATTCTGAGGTACCACAAAGGTTTGGCTCATCAGGATGATGGAGAATCCGGTTAACAGAAAACCGCCAATCCCAAAGATTCCGAAACCAGGTAATACGAAGAACTCGATCCCAATGCAGGTAATTCCAACTAGCAAGGCGACAAGCTCCAACCACTCGGCGGTCCCCGATAGCAGCTTGATCCAGAAGTAAAGGGAAAAGCAGAGAAGCGAGATAAACCCTGGAATGCCTAGCCCCGGTGAACTGAATTCCGCCGATAAAGCGGCGAAACCAATGAAGAGCAACAGGATGGCAAATGCATTACTGCTGCCGAGTTTTTCAACTGCCCTGATGAGCGCTTGGTCGGTCACTGGTAACGGATCTGTCTCTAGGTTCAATTTGTTGACAACCGTTTGATTACTATCTGCGATTCCCTCTGCAAGTCCGAGTTCTACTGCGCGTCGGGCGGTGATGCCTTGGCTGAGATCAACCGGTTCCTGACGGTCCCATTTAGCGATCTCTAGGTTGGGGTCTTCTGCATCTGCTGCCAGTCGTTGAGGTAGGCTTTCTTCAGATGAGTAGATGATCGCGCCGGTTTTGCGATTAAGGTACGGGTAGACTTGTACGGATGGATCGACGATTCCCTCGATCAGTCCCTCGCTGCGTCCCGTTTTTGAAGCGATTGCAGCAATGCTGTCCAGAATCTCGGGGTTTAGACTTTTGGTCTGCGGTGTGGCCAATCCAGGGCCACCGAGAATGGCGTCAGATGACAGGTAAAGTGGTTTGCAGGTCAGAGCAATGAGTGCAGCGTCACCACTCGCTTTATTGGTAATTCGTCCGGCGACCATGTCGATCGGGGCGCCTGGATCTGACAGCCAGTTGGCAAACCGCGAGGACTCATTGACATCGCCCCCGTCGGAGTCCACTTCGATCAGCCAAGTATTCGTATTCGGTTGACGTTTAGTGACCGCTAAGTTGCTTTGCCACCGACGTAGTCTTGCACTTGAGATTGGGCCTTTGATTTCAAGGAGGCGAGCATTTCGCTGAAGGACGCGTTTCGGCTTCGTTGTCCGCTGCAGCGTCGCGAGGTCGAGGTACTCGATGATTTCACTTTCTCGATCTTGGGTTCGACTTGAGACGTTGAGCTTCCGTAATTGTTGCGCGGAGAGATCGAGACGCTGATTTCGGTCTGTAATCACCGTTTCTTCAATAATGGTGCCACTTGATCGATCCTGTTCAAGTGAGTTGCCGCTACTAATCAATCGATCTCCGTCCGCTTTCTTGATGATTGACAGTGTCGCAGTCGGATCACAAAACGCGTTGACCAGATCTGGTGGGAAAAGACTCCTCTGTTTTGCGATTTCGAGATACGTAACACGTGTTGTTTCATCAACGGGTGAAAAATCGTCGGGATCCTTATCGAAACCTAGGAGTCTTGCCTCCGCGGAGCAAACAAGGCTTTCAGTTGAAAGGATGGGTAATAACGCATGATTCGAAACGGTTCGATCAATCCAGGAAACAAATCGCAATTGACGTTGTTTTGGTGAGGCAAGGTACCTCGCCAGCTTAAGTTGATCTTCGAATAAGCTGGAGTCGGTGCTCCCATTGGTGGGCTGGCTCGGGGAACTGCCGGGAAGTGGGTTGGTCGAAGTAAAATGCAAGAGGACAGTTACGCGCCGACCTGTTCCATCTTGGTCTTTGAGAGTTTCAATTTGATCAATCAACTGATTAATCTGCTGAGCGTTCATGGATGGCATGAGTGAGATTATGAAGCCGGACCGGGTGCCGAGTGGGTCTGGTTGATCTTGGAGGAGCGTTAACACCTGCTGATCGGATCCGTTGCCGGCACGTTGGGTTGATTGGGTGTTTAACGGCTGCAAAAACGGAGCGAGATCTGATTGGCTGATGAATTGGGTTTGATCAGTGAAAGAAAGCGGTAAGGGCTCACCTGCTGTTGTGCTCGAACCTTCGGTAAACAGTGCCATGCAAAATGCCACAGACAGGGACCACAGGTTGCGTGTGGCACCTGCAGAGAACAGTCTTCTTGCTGTGTCGGTGTGTTTCTTATTTCGCAGAGTGCGGTTCATCTTGCGTGATGTATTCGGATGTGGTGTTGTTGTCAGGTGTTTGGTGTGTGTTTCCAACGGTTTGTCGTTGTCCGCAAGTGAGCACAGGAAGTACTGGCTGATACGGGAAGTTGATGAAGCTGAGGCGGACAACGATCTGTTTTAGTCCTCGGTGCTCTTGCATCGCATTATGACACGATGCCAAACATTGGCCGTGATGCCGAGCATGAATCAGGCACACGCCCCGTTGCGACTTTGCCGCATTGCAGGCCGTGGCGAATCGCGTGTTCTTAGAGGTTATCAGGTTTTGCAGGCAGCATGTTAATCTTGGTGAGACGTGTCTCAATTCGTAATTGTCTTGATTTTGACTGGAAATAAGTTGAGACGTTGCAGATGGTGACAGGTGATTCGTTTTTAGCTCTGGTTCTGACATCAGGTGAGGGAGGGTCGCCAAGGTGGACCGGATGGAGAAGGTGGATCAGGGGCGCAATGGTATCTGCTCAACTGGGGCGAAACGGTTATACTGTTATCGAACGATCGATTCACCGTACCATTGCCTTGGTAGGAATCTTTTGGGTAACTCGGCTGGTTATCGCAGGTCGCGGTGCTTGTTAGGTTTAGATTCAGTTGGGGAAATCGTGTGACGACAATTGTCACACAGGTTACGGGATGATTTTTTGGTCAACAGCGCCGGGAACCGAAGGTAATGACAGTGAATGAGTCGAAGCGGTCGAGTCGCGTCGCCTGGGTGGTGGTGCTGTTGGCTGTATCGGCCGTGGCGATTTTGTTTTATCGTTCGCTCAGTCGCGAAGGCAGAAACTCTAGTAACACAGCGATGGCACAGGTTCCTGCCCGATATCAGGCGAATCGGGCGATGCGTTATCTCCAAGAAATCTGTGATATCGGTAGTCGAGTGACTGGCTCTGAGGGTATGGAGCGACAACGCGAGTACCTTGCCGGGTTTTTCCGTGAACAGGGAGCGGTGGTCAAGTTCCAGAATTTTGAGATTCGGCATCCAGAGAATGGTGAAGACGTTCTGGTCTCAAATCTGATTGCTTCGTGGCATCCAGACCGGCCGCTTCGATTCTTGATGTGCGCCCATTACGATACGCGTCCATTTCCCGATTCTGACAAGAACAATCCCAAGGGCCGGTTTATTGGAGCAAACGACGGCGGGAGTGGAGTTGCGGCGTTGATGGAGTTGTCCCACCAATTGCAGGATTTGCCACCTGATATCGGTGTTGACGTGGTTCTCTTTGATGCAGAAGAGTTCGTTTGGTTACAGGGTCGCGATGATTATTTCTTGGGGTCCACTTTCTTTGCGAAAAAGTACGTAGCGGAGCCACCGCAGACTCCTTATCAGGCTGGGATCCTACTTGATATGGTAGGAGACCGTGAGCTTGGAATTTATTACGAGGTCAATAGCTTGAAGTATGCGAGAGAGGTGACTCGAGGTATTTTTCGCACAGCTTCGTCGCTTGGGGTTCGGTCTTTTGTTTCACGAAGTCGACATCAGATTGAAGATGACCATCTGCCTTTGAATGAAATCGCCAGGATTCCGACCGCTGATTTGATTGATTTCGATTACCCTCGCCCCGGTTTCAACCAGCCGAGTTACTGGCATACCGAGCAGGATGTCCCGGCGAACTGCAGTGGTGAATCACTTGCGACGGTTGTTTGGGTGGTGCATCAGTGGCTCTTAGGACAGTCGACACAATTCAAGTCTGTGGGTGAATGAATGTTTGCAGGAAGTTTAGTGCTCGGCGTGACTTTGTGTTGTTTCGCGGCTTGGTTGCACCAGACTGAGAAACGTGGCTGGCCTAATGAAACGTTTGAAACGGATCTTGATAAGCAGTACCGAGCCCGACGACTCCGATCGAGAAAGCGTATTCATTATTTGATCGCGGGTTGTGGTGTACTGGTGCTTGTCGCAGCGTTCTCCGGTCCTTCCATTCCTTGGATGGTTTGTTGGGGTCTGGTAATGATCGGGCTAGTAGCGGTCATGGTTTTGGCTGCTGCCGACGCATTTCATACTCATCGCTATCACCTGAAGAAATTGCCTGAGATTCAAAAGGAAACACTCGGAGACTCCGAGGCATAGAGGTGTGGCATAGAGGAGTGATGGTTTTGGGAGGCGATACGCTCCATTGGACGCGGTACCTTGGTCGCTCGTTTCGGGTTTGAACGTGGATGTCTGCCGGTGCGGGTGGTTGCGTGTGTTCTGAATCATTGCACGACTCAGTGGACGACGCTTCACGCGACAGTTTTTTTGATTGCCATTGTCAAGGAAAGAGCATCAACCGTCGGCTGACCCCATTTTGATTCCGGTTTTCATTGCGGTTTTCATCACGGTCGCAATGCCGTTTGTCTTGATCATGGTCTAAGATGTCGTTGCATACCAATCCGTTTGGCTCTATCGCATAGAGTGTGAGTTCTAATGGATAGGTGACCTCACCCTTTTGAGTTTTGGTTTGTAGGATTACCAGGAGTAGCGGTTGTGGATTTATCTGATTTGCGTCAAGAGTATTCTGATCGGCAATTCGATATCGGCGATTCGCACGCGAATCCTCACGAGCAGTTTTCGGTTTGGTATCGTGAGGCTGAAAAGGCCGAATTACTCGAGCCTAATGCAATGGTTTTGGGGTCGGTGGATGAGGGGAATCGCCCATGCCTGCGTACGGTGCTGTTGAAATCCTTTGACAATCAGGGTTTTGTTTTTTTTACCAACTACGGCAGTCGCAAAGCGACGCAGATAGAACACAACCCTAGGGTTTCGCTTTTGTTCCAGTGGTTACCCCTGCAACGACAGGTTGAGATTAGTGGTACCGTTCAACGCATTGATTCCGAGGAGACACGAAAGTATTTCCTTAGTCGACCCCGTGGCAGTCAATTGGGTGCTTGGGTGTCCCGCCAAAGTGAAGTGGTTGCTTCACGTTCGGTGCTGGATGCTAGACTTGCTGAGTTAACAGAGAAATTCGGCGAAGATGAAATTCCGGTGCCTCATTTCTGGGGAGGCTATCGCGTGTTTCCGGATCGATTTGAGTTTTGGCAAGGGCGTCCGAGCCGCCTACATGATCGGATTTGTTATGAGTCCTCAGATGAACCTGGAAACCCTTGGAGCAGGCAACGTCTTTCGCCGTAACGTTTTCATGCAGATGCCGTTTTGGTCCCGTGTCTTGACAAGCACCCCCAACGAATGGCCAATCCATTTGAATCTTGAAAAATTGGGGGGCATGCCCAGTATGCTCGGGCTTGGAATGCAAGATCAGAGTGAACTTTGCAAAATCTTGACCACCATACGGCTCGCCTCGATTTGCCGTGCAACGCGTTCCGTTTCAGAGAGTTGGCGTTTTAAACATGTCACATGCACGATTTGATCATTGATCCGTCGTGCAACGGCGATGAAGATAATCCCGTCTAAATCATCTGGTGCATTGGGGCCCAGATGGCCAGTGACGGCCGCGGCGACTGTCGCTTCCGGAGTGATTCGCAAAACTTGTTCACACATCGCTTGCGTGATTTCGGGACTCTCCGCCGTATATTGATTAATCGTTGAATCGGGTATTGAGAGCCAAGAGGTTTTTGTTTGAGAGCGATAAGTGACGGCGGATCCGCACAGCCATTGAGAAATGCCTGGGATCTGTGCCAGGATTGCGGAAACCATCCCTCCGGTGCAACTCTCTGCCAGAACAAGTCTGTGTTGACTTCGTTGGAGTGCTTCGCTCAGCGCGGAGGTGTTCATTTGGGTGCTCTCTCTTCTGCTTTCGGAGTGATGGCTTGTTTTCCAAGGCGGTTGAAGCTGAGGTCCACTCTCTGATAGTCGGGTCCGTCAGCCCGTCAGTCATTCATCAAGGTCATGTTGGATGATGGGGCGTTAACCGGCCAGTTAGAGAAATATGATTCAGCTCGATGCGGACTTGTCCAGGGTTACCAGTGGCGTGCTGGATTAAGGTGATCCTCTCGGTACTCAAATCACACTGCTTTGTATCGTGGCCTGTTTTGTACCATATCGAGTCTAACTGAAATCAGTGTGCACCATTGAAGGTAGCGCAGTTTGTCGGTAGTTTTCTATGAGTGAGAGCGTGGCGTTGGGGTGTGAGAAGCGACTCAATGGTTTGAATGTACTAGCGAGTCGAATAAAGTGGCGAGTTGAATAAACTGGCGATGATGCCGGATGGATTTGACCGAAGCGGTATTTGACTTTTTTTGCGGGAAGAAAATGGGCGAGACAATTACAAGTTCAGAAGATGTGGCGCTCGATGATCTCTGCTCGAAATTACGCGCTGAATCCCTTAAATGGAATCGCGCTGAGGATTGGCCTGAAACTTCGTTGCAGCTTTGCGGCCAGTCTGGGGTGTACCGTTGGTTCCTGTCGGAGGAAAAGGGGGGATTTGGTTGGAGTGAACGCGAGCAAATCGTTGGATACCTTAGACTTGCCGAGGCGGATTTAGTCACGACGTTTGTCATTACTCAGTACATGGGTGCCATTCGACGCATCGCTGCCTCTGCCAATGAGGGTGTTGCGAACAAATGGTTGCCGCGTTTAAGCGGTGGTGAGGCGTTTGCAACGGTGGGAATCAGCCATCTCACGACCAGTCGCCGCCATTTGGCTAAGCCAGTTCTTCGAGCGCGGGAAACATCGAACGGCTTTTTACTCTCGGGAATGTCACCCTGGGTGACCGGTGGCGCTCACGCCGACCTCTTGGTGGTTGGCGCTACCTTGGACGATGGGCGGCAAATCCTTGTAGCGGTTCCGAGTGGGGCAAAAGGTGTTGAGGCCAAGCCCGGCGCCGATCTTGTCGCATTGTCAGCGAGTTGCACGGATCAGGTTTTCTTCAATGATGTAGAAATTGAAACATCAGATCTTCTGGGGGGACCCGTGGAAAAGGTTCTCCAAACCGGAGTTGGGGCGAAGCCTGGTGGGCTCCAGACATCAACGCTTGCGGTCGGACTCTCAATGGCGGCCTCGAGCTTTCTCTCAAAAGAGGCTGAGAAACGAAGCGATTTGCGAAAACCCTCCGAAAAATTACGCAACGAGGTTCTAACGCTGCGCAAGATTTTATTGGACGGTTGTGATGATCCTTCCACAGCCGATCCCGCGTCGATCAGGGCGGATGCTAATCGTTTGGTTCTGCGTAGCACACAAGCTGCTTTGATGGCTGCCAAGGGTGCAGGGTTTGTCGAGGGGCATCCGGCCGGCCGTTGGTGTAGACAGGCTCTATTTTTTCTTGTTTGGAGTTGTCCACAGCCAATTAGTCACGCTCATCTCTGTGAACTTGCTGGTGCCGCCGAGAGCGTTGATTTTGGGTCCGCGGGCTAATGGATTTATACCCTCGTTGCTGAGCGAAACCCCGGTATCGGTCGGTGTTCAGGTGCCTCGAGCTGGCACCGACGAGGAAGTCTGAGCGGAACAGGGTTGTGGGTCAGCCGTGTCGGCAACTTGAGTGTTCCAGATCCTCAGCAGGATCTCGGGGCCAATTCTTACTCAATGTTGCGAGGGCCTGCGGCTATTTTGCCGTGCTCGTCACTGCCGAGTGCGAGGGCGATCCATCCACGTGCCAATTCAAGCTGAGTGAGTTGAAGTCCCTCCAGGACGGGCCGCTTTTCGAGGCCTTTGACCGTGATCGGTAAAGCGTGATTTGTCGACAGCACCTTGTTGAAGATGGTTCTTGCCGGAAGGCGTTTACGCATCGACATGTTCGGCCCTGTGATGCTCAGATGACCGTCCCGAACGAAGTAGGCATGAAGGCCATTTACCTCAGGCCGGTACTCCGCTTTGACAATGACATTGCGTAGGTCAATGGCTCGGCCGCGTTTCAATTGGACAATTCGAAGGGTCAATGTCATCTTGCCGTCTTCCACTTGAATCGAAACGGGGCGAGTGCTTGAAAATCGAATCTCGACACCTTCTGGCATATCCTGCGGCGTTTCCCAATTTTCTTGACCGAAAGATTTCGCGATTTGTCGCAATACTTCGTCAATCGCGATTGCTTCTCCACTGGGCAGCAACTGTTCCAATGTGTTGTTGATTGCCGATTGGTGAATTTGAATACTCACGAGACTATCGCTCGGTGAACGTGGGCGTGGCGTGTGAGCAGCCATTTGCCAGTCGCCAGCCACCCGAAAACGCCCGACCAAGGCTTCTTGGGTTGTCCGCAATTCTGTCACTTGCGGTGTTAGTTTCATGTCCACGAGTGGTTGAATTACAAGTTCGTCGAGCTTTTCATTGGCTTGACTTGTTTGCTCTTGAAGTGTGCGATCGATTTCTTTGCGGATTTGATCTCGAACCGTACGGTTAGCAATTCGATTCGCCTGAGGAGCCATCGAATGAAACCGCCTCTCAGCGATCGTACGCACGAAACCACCCAAAAGCGGATACTGGTCTAGATCGGTTTCGATCCTTCGAAGGCGTAAGCGACCAGCAACGTCGACCTTTGTCTTGTCATAGGTGACGCCACGTTGGTCGACTGATAGTGGAGTGCCGGACTGAAAGTTTGCGTTACCCGTCGTGTGAATTTCAACCACACTTTGGTGGCCAGTTGACATAGTGGTAATGTCACCAACGCTTTCGAGTAAAAGATTCCATTGACTAAGCGAGGGTTGGAGAGAGACTGCCAGCGAAGATTCAACTTGAGAATTCCCTCGAATCGAAGTTCCCATGGCGGTTGTTCGCAGGGGAACCGACATCGGCTCTATTTGCGGAAGTAAGCGGTTGATCAGATTGTCACTGATTGCGAATCGAATGTTGGCGTTTCGGTAGTGAAGCTGGATCTTCCTGGCGATCTCACGCTCACTGGCACTCGGCGAGTAATGAAGGTTTTGAACCGTATTCGCAATCTCGGATGAGACCGAGTTGACATTCGCTGTCTCTTGCTCTTCGATTTGCTTGAGCAGCTCACTGTAGCTGACGGGGGTGTATGCCCATTGCTTCATGCTGGTGATCAGCTCGCCAATGATCGGACGAGCAAGCCATTGTTGTTGATCTCTTGTGAGTTCGCTTGATTTGATTCTGGCAAGGAAACGCTGTGCAATCTTCTGACGGCTATCCTTCAATTGGCTCGTTGGAAGTGTGTCCTTTATTTGGTAGTCAACGCCGAGAGTTTCAATCTCGTCCAGTAACAGAAACTGCTGCCAACCCGCAGCATCGCCTGTCAATTTGATGGACTCCCGAATGGCCTGGATTTGTGTAGGGATTAATTCGAAGGAATTCGTGTCGGCATTTGCGTCGTTTTCTTCTTGTTCGGTTTGGGTCGCGGACCAAACCGCGTTCCATATTTCGATTCGTCGGATGGTTGAATAGCAGGCGTTGAGCCAAGTTTTCTGTTGGACCAGATCATCGAGTTCTACGGCTCGGGCCGAAGCTAATTGGGTCGCGCGATCCATGTGACGCAAGATCGTGGCAGATTCGGGGTGATTAATTCCGGGTAAGTGCTCGAGTGAGTCGAGGTGGCTCATGATTTCACGAGCCCACTCGACAAGGTAGACTTCCGTGCTCGGTGCTACGGGATTGGAGGTCATGATTGCAAACGGTGACCGAAGTGCAGCGTTTCCAACCGCCTCAAGATTTATCAGCTCTTGTCGGAGCTTGGTTGCGGCAGGCCATTGTGCGGCAGTTTGTCGTGGCGGTTCACCGGAGTTGTCCGCTGAGGACAAGGTGATGCTTCTCCTCTTACTCAATGTGCCCACCGTGTCTGGGCCGGCTGGTTGAGCCGTTTTGTCCGCGGGCATTGGTTCACCCGAGAATTCGGGGCTGGTCTCGTCTGTGAGTGCCACCAACAGGAAGTGCTCAGAGGCCATTAAACCTGGTTGGGTTTTGCCTGAAGCGTTCTCGGGTAACGAGATCCAGGGACCTGGAAAGAGGGAGCTTGGTTGAACGACTTCTCTCGATAGGTGCGATTCTTCGGTGTGGCGTGGCGTCGCTGCATCAACGATCGTGCACGGAGCAGCAATCATGCAGAAAAGCGATCCGAGTAAGAGCATCGTTTCAACCGTTCCTGTGAATCTACTTGGCAACCGACGCATACTGAAAGTCTGAGAAACTCATCAGTGGGCCAGTCGGAGCGGTCTCAAGATCACTGTTTGGTACTTCCAACAGAGGGACGCCGCATTTATTGGATCGGATAGAGTTGCGACGCGAATGAGAATGAATGCTATCAGAGTTAGTAACAGCTTTATTCGTTGAGGACACGCTAATCGTTAAATTTTTCGCAGGTGTATTGTTTTGAAGTGGGGTGTTAGCCGTGGGGGAAATTCGGATGTGGGTATTTGGAGTGCGGGAATTGGTGATGACGTGACTGTGACACACTGGGTAGTCTAAAAGAATGGATGGTGAGACACAGGAGCGTTTGTTCATTGCCGGGCATCGCGGGATGGCCGGTTCGGCCATTGTGCGCCGATTTGAATCTGATTCGTGTGAATTGCTACTCGCTGACAGGAGTGCATTAGATCTCTGTGATCAAGAGGCAGTTGATGAATATTTTGAAAAAAATCGACCTACCGGAGTAATTTTTGCGGCTGCCAAAGTTGGCGGGATTCTCGCCAATCATCGCTATCCAGCTGAGTTTCTTAGCCAAAACGTCTTGATGGCAACACATGTCATTGATGCTGCATTTCGGTATTCCGTTAACCGCTTACTGTATCTGGGAAGCACCTGCATCTACCCAAGGGATTGCGAGCAGCCAATCCGTGAGGAATCACTACTGAGCGGTCCGCTGGAGAGTAGTAACGAGCCGTACGCACTGGCAAAAATTGTCGGGTTGAAATTGTGTCAAGCTTATCGTGTGCAACACGGTTCGATGTTTCACAGTGTGATGCCCACTAATCTTTATGGACCGGGTGATAACTATCATCCCGAAAACAGTCACGTTCTACCTGCTTTATTACGTAGAATTCATGAGGCTAAAGTCAATCAAGACGAGTCGGTCGTCCTATGGGGCAGTGGGGGGGCGCGTCGAGAGTTTCTGCACGTTGATGATTTGGCAGATGCGATACATTTTCTTTTCCAGCTTGAGGACCCGCCTGATTGGGTGAACATCGGCACCGGTCGGGATGTAAGTATTTTGTCGCTCGCCAAGATGATCGCTGCAGTTGTGGGTTACCAAGGTGAGATACTAACCGATCTCACAAAACCGGAGGGAACGCCGGTTAAATGCACTGACATGCGGGTGTTGCATGGCCTGGGTTGGAAGCACCGGTTGGATCTGGAAGAGGGGCTGGCAGCTGCCTACGAAAGTTTTTTGAGTGAGCTGGATTCGGGGCAGTTGCGTTCGGTCTAGTGGATGCGCATTCCGACATGTTGGGTAGTCCGGGTGACTGAGCATGCAAAATGCTTCCCTTGAGATGCGTGCGAGATTCCAGCTGCGTCGTCCATCAGCCATTTGAGGTTGAGATAGCGGTCATTTCAGCGAATCACTAAGTTGTTGAAACCCAATCAGACCAGCAAGGAATGCTCAAGGGTGATACATGAAAACGTTCAGAGTATGAATTCGGGAAAGAGTTTGAGGAAAGTCGGCTGGTTTTGAAGTTGTTGTTCGGAGGTCTAAGGATGAAAACCGCGTTAATTACTGGAATTACGGGGCAAGATGGTAGTTACTTAGCGGAGCATCTGCTCGGACTTGGTTACCAGGTGCACGGTGTCGTACGCCGTAGTAGCACATTTTCAACCGAAAGAATCGATCATCTTTATCAAGAGCCACAAACGGAATCGCGTCTGCGTTTGCATTATGGTGATCTGACGGACGGCCAGAGTCTTAGTAATCTTGTTTTGCAAATTCAGCCGGACGAAATCTACAACTTAGGCGCTCAGAGTCACGTTCGTGTTTCGTTTGACCAACCGGTCTATACGTTGGATGCCGTTGGGGGAGGAGCCTTGAATGTTCTTGAGGCTGGGAGATTGCTGAACCAACAAAAACCGGTTCGCATCTACCAAGCCAGTAGCAGTGAAATGTACGGTGATGTACTGCAGACACCGCAAACTGAGTCAACGCCATTCAATCCTCAGTCGCCTTATGCGTGTGCAAAGGTGTATGCCTACCATCAGACAGTGAATTATCGCCGTAGCTACGACCTTTTCGCTTGCAACGGGATCCTTTTCAACCATGAGTCGGAGCGTCGCGGCGAAACGTTCGTGACTCGAAAGATTACTCGCGCAGCGGGACGAATCAAACTGGGTCTTCAAAAGAAGCTCTACCTGGGAAATCTCGACGCGAAACGGGATTGGGGTTATGCAAAGGATTACGTGGAGGGAATGCATCTGATTTTGCAGAGCGACGAGCCGGACGATTATGTCTTGGCGACCGGACGGACCGCCTCGGTTCGGGAGTTTTGTGAATTGGTTTTTAGTCGGCTGGATCTAAACTATGAGGATCACGTGGAGATTGATCCGAGATACTACCGACCTGCTGAAGTTGATTTACTTTTGGGGGATCCCTCAAAGGCAAAGCGAGAGCTTGGCTGGGAGGCGAAGACATCGCTAGATGAGCTCGCTGCGATTATGACAGACTATGATTTTGAGGTGGCTCAACGTGAGTTACACGCTGCGAAGTTTCGCTCGGAGACAGAGCAGTAGCAGATTTTCACGTTTCGGTGCGTGATCGCGCCCGCGAATGATTGCTGGTCCACGTCCATGGGTCAGCCATTCCTCCTAATCTCGTAAAAGAGTTTGGGTAGGGTTTTCCCTGTTTCACCCGGGTTGCCTCAGCACATCGGGGCTATATGCAGGCCAATCTTTGGCTGTCGAGCAATTGGGACTCGACGAAACAGGGGGATCAGGTGAAAATGCGAGGGTCTTGAGGAGAGGAAGGCGGCTGACGTCTTGCGGGGCTCAACTGAACCTCTTCTGAGGGGTCCGCTTCGTTGACTCGTTTGTCTGGGGTGCCCTGCACACACGTGTGAAGGGTCCCTAAAATGAGTCCCGTAGCACATTGTTAATCTTGTTTTATTAGGCAACACCGGATGCTTCTTTTGCGAGAAGATAAGCAGTCCGGTTCTCGTCGGAGTGAAGATGGCGAAGAAGAAAGCGCAGTCGTTTGAGTGTGTGGAGCCGATTGGTGACCGGGTTCTGGTTCGGAAAGATGAACCAAAACGGGAGACGCGAGGTGGAATCGCGTTACCAGATGCCGCCGAGATTCCCACGATTACTGGACGCATCGTAACCATTAGTGCCGTCGTTGAGAACGACGAGGAATTACCGCTTCGGCAGTACGACAAGATTCTATTCCACCCCAAGAATGCCATTCCGGTTGACCTCGAGCATGACAATCAGTTGTTTGTTGTTCCGGTTGAGGATGTTGTTGCTGTTTTTCGTCGTGAGAAAGGTAGTTAGCGACGGATTTTTGATTGGCGTCTGATGAGGGACTCCAATGCGAGTCGAGCCGAAAGGATCTAGCAACGCTAATTATCGATCGCTGAGTTATCAGGTGGTTCAGGCGGATTGCTGCGAGGACGCGGACCTACAACGATCGACTTGCTTGTGTCCGTGGCCTCATCGGCTGTTAGGACTCGGCGGTAGGGTGTTGCGTGCGTTTTTGTTTTTCTCTGTTGGGAGCTTTATTGATGTTTACCAGAACTGTCTTGTTATTGATTCTTACCAGTGTCTGGGGACAGTCGTCATCGAATGCCCAGTCGCTTCCCTCCATCAAGAAAATCGACGGTGCCAAACGTCGCAACGTTGTTTTTATTCTCACGGATGATCATCGATACGACGCAATGGGTTTCATGGGACATCCGTTTCTGGAAACCCCGCATCTTGATTCGCTCGCGTCTAATGGTGTGCATCTCAAGAACGCTTTTGTAACGACTTCGCTATGCTCTCCGAGTCGTGCTTCGATCTTGACGGGGCTATATACCCACAAGCATCGGGTCATTGATAACAACCGGTTGGTTCCGGAAGGCACGATCTTTTTTCCACAGTATCTACAGCGTTCCGGGTATCGAACCGCATTCATTGGTAAGTGGCACATGGGGGGAGCACATGATGACCCTCGACCCGGTTTTGATCATTGGATTAGCTTTCGAGGCCAAGGTAGTTACCTTCCTCCTGGACCAAAGTACACCCTGAACGTCAACGGAGATCGGGTCAAACAGAAGGGGTACATCACGGACGAACTGACCGACTACGCCATTGACTGGTTGGAAAAGCAGAAAGATGCGGATGAGCCGTTCTTCTTATACCTTTCCCACAAAGCGGTGCACTCAAATTTCACGCCCGCGGAGCGACACCAGGATCGATACAAGCAAGCTGATTTAAGCTTTCTTCCGCGTGGGGAAGGGATCACGGCGGAAAACGACGCACCTCGGTGGGTGCGCGATCAGCTCAACAGTTGGCATGGAATTGACTTCAGCTACCACAGTGATAATGGGCTCGATTACCTTTACCGTCGGTACTGTGAGTCGTTACTCGCCGTGGACGATAGTGTTGGCAGAGTGTTGTCACAATTGAAAAAAATGGGAATCCATGATGAAACTCTTGTTGTCTACATGGGCGACAATGGCTTCATGTGGGGAGAACATGGATTGATTGATAAACGCGTTTCCTATGAGGAATCCATTCGCGTGCCGATGATGATGCAGTGTCCTGAACTGATCGAGGGTGGAAAAGTACTCGAGCAGGTAATCGGAAACATCGACGTTGGTCCGACCATTTTAAATGCAGCAGGTTTGACGACGCCTGATTACATGGATGGCGAAAGTTTCCTCAATCTGCCCAATGAGCAAGATGCCGAGTGGAGGAAGTATTTTCTATACGTTTATTACTGGGAGAAGAATTTCCCGCAATCACCCACCCAATTCGCACTCAGGGGCGATCGGTTCAAATACATCACCTACTATGGATTGTGGGATGTTGATGAGTTGTACGATTTAACAACGGATCCGGGTGAAAAGAATAACTTGATCAACGACCCCGCTTACCAATCGGTTGTCAAGGAGATGGAGAATCGCCTTTACGAGATGCTTGCCGATGCAGGTGGTATGGATATTCCCATGAATCAACCAGCCGGTCGATCGCAAAACAAACGTTGGTCAGTCAAGGGAGGTCGGGAGTCAGCCGATTTTCCCAAGTCACTCGTTGTTGAAGAGCCGATCAACAAGCAAGCGAAATAACTTTCAAGGCAGAGCCGATTCTGTGCCGCATCCAAACTAGGTTGAGTACATCTTGATAAACTCGCTGCGGAATTGGTGGTCATCGGCGGGGAAGAGCGACTCAAAGGTGTTTGCGTCGACGGCTCCTCGCTGAAAGCGCTGTTTCGGAAAGATTGGCATGGGGACCCCGGTGATCTGCTCAACACCAGCGGCAACGATGGCTCCTTTGAGACCATAGAGTCGCTCGTGATCCCAGTCCGTCAGTTTGAC
>CAXQOB010000112.1:0-6769 GCA_964225475.1 Candidatus Nitrosopumilus sp.
TGGAAACGAGCTGATTGAGCTCAAGGTCAGGTGCCTGGAGCTCTTCGTCAAGACTTCGAGCAAGGAAACCCTCATCAATTAAATTCCGATCGGGAGTACTCAGCTTGTGCAGCGTATCGCTGGCAACATGATGATTTGTGAGAACAAGCCCGTTACTGGAGATGAAAGACCCCGACCCTCCACTGTTAAAACGCACTGAGCTCAATCGAAGGTGATCTGCCCATGCCTGCTCGGCTTTAAAGTCATGACGACTCTCCAGCAACTCAACGGGCAGGTCGTTGAAAAGGTACATCCCCTCATCACCATGGGTGAGCGAGGATTCATTGACCGAAGCAATATTCAACATGATCAAGCAAACCAAAAAACGTTTCATCGGAATCAGGTGGGTAAAAAGTTGAAGCTAAACGGTGGCTGATTCAGCAAGGGAGCTTAGTCGAAATCCTCACTCGCCTCCGCGTTGTTGGATAATCTAAGTATGGCCGGATTATCGCGTGATGGCTATGGTTGGTCCGGCAGAGCAGGGAGCGAGAGCGAAAAACCTCGCAATCCGCCCCACTGTTTGCTTGGCCCACCCGCCGCGTCTAACCGCTTTCGAGACTCTGATCGCAACCTCGATCCCCGAGTGCTCGGTTTGGCCCCGAAGTGAAGATCCATGCAACGACGCCGAAAGGAGGAGCGAGAAAAGAACCGCTCTGGATCTGAAAACGCCAAAACACGTAAACTTCGCACCAACACCGAAGTAAATCGCGTCAGGCACCCAAGATTTGGTATCGCCCCCCACCTTGAGCAACCCCTGACCGATCAAGACGGGTTCACGTTACAAAACATGGAGCACAGGCCATGGCACCCTCAAGCAAGCCACGTATATTGATTTCGCGCATGAGCGCGATTGGTGATGCGATCCTAACCATGCCTGTAGCCTGCGCCTTGCGTGAACGATTTCCTCAAGCGCATCTTGTTTGGGTGGTCGAGAAAAAAGCGGCCCCAATGGTTCGAAACCACCCAGCCGTTGATGAAGTCATTGAGCTGGAGCGTCGCTGGTTCACAACGATCCGCGGTATCCGTCACGCGCGATCCATTTTACAACCACATCAAATTCAAATTGCGATTGATTGCCAAGGACTGACCAAGTCCGCTCTGGCAGGTTGGCTATCGGGGGCAACACGACGCATTGGTTTTGCTGGTCGCCACGGTGGTGAACTCACCCCAATCCTCAACAATGAACTCATCACCCCCAAATCGACGCACATCGTTGATCGAAGCCTGGAACTTCTAAAACCCATTGGGATTGATGACCCGATGGTGCGTTGGCAGATGCCAATTCCCAGTGAGGCGTTAGAGTGGGCAGCAACGTGGAGGGAGAAACTTTCCTCGGAGAGAATTGCGATCCTTAATCCGGGAGCAACCGCCGATTCGAAGATGTGGGAACCGGACCGTTTTGGTCAAACAGCGCAAATCATACACAATCGTTATGGCTACCGATGTGTCGCCATCTGGGGTGGAGCAAAAGAGCGTGCCATGGCGGAGTGGATTGTGCGACATTCCAAAGGTACAGCCGTAATGGCACCTGATACCAACCTCCATCAACTCGCTGCGGTGATTTCAACTTCCAACTTATTCGTCAGCGGTGACACCGGACCACTTCACATGGCCGTGGCTCTTGGAGTACCAACCATTGGACTCTATGGATCAACTCGCCCCGGTGACAGCGGTCCTTACCAACAGATCGCTCTGCAGAAGGCGTTTGAATCGGGTAGCAGGAGACATCGAAGGAAAGCGGATAATCGAGCAATGCGACAGATACACGTTAGCGACCTCTGTGCTGCGATTGACCAGATCCACCAAACCAAGACCAGAAGCGAATCAGAATCCACCCACGACGCCTCGAGCTCATTCCAGCGTGCGGCCTGACACCCAAACCAACGGACCATAACCCATCCCCCATGAAGCCGGAGTGAAATGGTTCTCAGGTTACCGCCATGGCATACCGACGCTGACCTGACACAACCGGTATGCAAGGAAACACTCTCGTATTAATCTGACGAGGTCTCCAGTGTCAAACCATTCCAATGGGAGGTTTGCAAAGAGCAAAAAACGCGAGATGCTTCCACAGACACGTTAAACTCGGCTGGTGATCGACCGTCTCAGCGAATACCAAGATTCAGCGTGGCTATGATTTGTAGCCGGCGAATCCTCCAGAAAGAACTTGTCAGCAATCATCTTCTCAATGAAGACTTCAACCGGCAAAGAGCCAACCTCATCTAAACGTGCAATCAGCGAACCAGCTTTCGTGGCTTTGGTCGGATTTGCAGTGCTTGCGTTGATCTCAATCGCTGCCTTACTTTTCGAATCCTCGACTGCCCTTTTGGTCGCAGTGTTGATCGTAACTACATCGTTCGCAGCATATAAAACGTTCCAGTCTTTCCAGTATCAGCAGCAAACGACAGAAAACTTCATTAGAACCCAATCCGAGGAACTTAGAGATTGGCAAGATCGCTGGCAGAAACTGCAACAGGAGACACAGGATGCGACTTCCGCGTTAGTGAGAATGCGTGACGGTGTCATCATGCTCGGAGCAGATGATCGCGTCCTTCTCATCAATCCGGCAGCGATACGGCTACTGGGCATCGCCGAAACCATCAATATCAACGAGCGTCCTTTCAGGGAAACGGTTCGACTCCCAGATCTAAACCAAGCCATCAAGGCTGCCTCCGCTGGTGATGGTTCTCAGAAACTGAAACTGGAATTGCAAGACGGCGACATCGTGCGACCCCTCAAGATTCGCGTCGACCATTTTGGATCGATTGTCGAGAACCACCTTCTCATTACGCTACGCGACGAAACGGACACGCACCGCGTCGAATCAATGCGACGCGAGTTCATCGCCAATATTTCCCATGAGCTCAAGACACCCCTCGCTGCGATTAAAGGATATGCCGAGACCGTTGAACTTGCGATCAAGGATGACCCAGAGGCCGCAACTCACTTCATGCACCAGATTCATTCGCAATGCTTGCGGCTTGAAAAACTGGTTGCTGACATGATGCAGTTGGCGAGGGCTCAAGCGGGTGGCAGCCACCTTAACCTCATTGATACATCGCTCGTTGGGCCCGTCCAGGAATCGCTTCGCTCGCTTGAGCAGGTCGCCGAATCCAAGAAAATTAAATTAACCTTAGACACCCCCGATACTTCCCCAGTCGTCCGCGCGGACCCAGAGGCTCTATTAACGATTACCAACAATTTGATCAGCAACGCCGTGCGTTATACCCCCGACGGTGGAAATATCCGGGTGTATTTTCGCGACGCAGGAACTCATTGGTCTCTGGTCGTTGAAGACGATGGAATCGGAATCGCCGAAATGGATCAAAAACGGATCTTTGAGCGATTCTATCGCGTTGGACAACGATCCGTCTCGCCTAACGGTGGAACAGGTATTGGCCTTTCCATCGTTAAAAATCTAATCCTAACCCTGGGGGGAGAAGTTCGCGTCAGCAGCCGGCCCGGCGAAGGTGCAAAATTCGAAGCCCTGCTATCCAAGGGCTCCACATCGCGTAAAAACCAAGGACCAAGAGAAACAACAGAAGGCGAAGCCCTACCGTGAACACGTGTCGCCTTCACATGTTCTTAACAAAACATTCCCAGTAACTAGGTCAATAACGGACTGGCACGAAAGTCAAATCATGAGAAACTAACGGCATAGCAAAGAACACCTCGAACTACATCCGAGAGATGGCAAAACCAAAAGTCCTTGTGGTTGAAGACTATCAGCCGTTGGCTGAAACCCTCGAATACCAACTCCAGCGAGCTGGTTACGAAATCGTTATTGCTGCAGACGGAGGAGAAGCGATCGAACAGGCTAAACTCGTCTTGCCTGATGTTGTCATTTTGGATGTAGATTTGCCTGTGATCTCCGGAATTGAGGTCTGTCGACAACTGAGAATGGATGCCACAACGAAGGACACTCTTATCCTAATGCTCTCCGCACTGGGTGAAGAATCCGACCAGCTTGTGGGCTTTGCGATGGGCGCGGACGATTATGTGGTCAAGCCTGTCGAGAGCTACAAGGTTTTACTGCAGCGATTGAAAGCATTGCTTCGACGCCGTGAGCCGGCCGCCCAATCGGGCGAACAGTTTTCTCAATTAGGAGTCGTCGTTGATCGTCGTCGTTTTACCGCATCGGTTCAAGGAGAAGTGCTAAAACTGACCAAGAGCGAATTCAAGTTACTGGAAACTCTGATTCGGCAGCCCGGGCGAGCTTTCTCGCGAGCCGAGTTAATGGACGCTGCCCTCGGCGAGGACTCGCTGGTATTGGATCGAACCATTGATGTTCACATCCGAGCTCTAAGAAAAAAGATGGGTGAGGCTGGTGACTTGATCGAAACCGTTCGAGGAGTGGGATACCGATTTCAGGAGTAACTGAACGATCAGAGGTTGAGCATGCAGCTAGCCTGCCAGCTTTTTATTCTCTGGTTTCGAGGAACGCTTGGATCACATGCTCCACACGCTCGGATTCAGTGACCCGTCGTTGTAACCGCTCCATCTCTTCTTCTGTCACTGCATATCCCATCTCGCGGAATAGCTCGATCATCTCCTCGATTGAAAACTTCTGCAGGACATCTTCTGGTGTCGGAAACTGGTCACTTTGCATCTTGAATTCCCCCAACTTCCGCGGCATCTTTCACCGTCACCTGATCCATTCTACGGTTGAGTCGTCGGTTGCCTAGCGGAGCATGGAAGAGGCCTACTCTGCCATAAGACTTGAATCTCAACAGCTCAGATAGCCCGTATCGTCTGACGTCCAAAAAAAAACCGGTAAGCCAATGGCCTACCGGTTTCTCTTTCAGATTGAATGAGCGAATCTCCTCTTGTCCGGAAATCTTCGCTGAATCGAATTATCTAGTTGAGGATTTTCTTCAAATCGCCCAGAACCGACGCGATGTCAAGTTCATCTGCACTGCCAGCTGCGTGTGATGCTTTGACACCGAGTGAGCTCGCCAGGGTGATGGTCACCTCTGCTTTGGCGTTGATCCCGTAATTGTCCGGGCCGTTCTCGAATTCATTTGGAACGACGAACGGAATGTTCTTCACTTTCGATGAAGACGCCAGCTTCTTCGCTTCGTCAGTTGCATCCGCTTTGTCTTCGCCAAGCACGTTGACGAATACGCGAAGTTTTGACGACGAGTTTGCCTCGACTGCCTTATCAAGTTTCTTAACGAGCTCTTCAACTTTACCATCAGTAGCGCGGGTAAAGACGATGACCTGTGGGCGACGGCCGTTTCTGCATCGGTAACAAAGGTTTGCGTTCTTATCGACGCCATCATCTTCTGCACCAGCAACTTTGGTCACGTAAAATGCACCGAGACTATCGCCAGCCTGAGGACCGCTTTTGACAGCATTTTCAGCCGATGCAACGCCACAGAATGCCAGGGCAACAACGAAGCCCATACTTAACACACAAAATTTCTTCACGGAACGACCCTTCATGAGAGAGGTAGAGCAACGAATCGCACCCCGCGATTCCTCGGAATAGTCTACCCGGTCGGAAAGCTCACCGTGAGGACCTTTTTGATGAAACTACCCCGCTCAGAACGAATTCCGAGTGATTAATGCGAAAATAAAGGGGTTTTGCGAACTAAAAGACCACAATCAACGCGATTGTTTCGACCTTTGCTGTCCCGCTCCAAATGCGTTGAGAGGCCCCAAATTGCATCAAGGGTTTGACAAGAGGTGGAGAACCGGAAGTCAAGACGCTAACCAAACACCTGATTAACCCCACATTCTGATAAGAATAGATTGAACCCCTCACCCGAGTGACGATAAACGAGATCATCTCCACCCAAAACCCAGCGACCAACCACTGCATTCTTTCAGGGTAATCGGCCTGCAGCCTTCATCGTATTCGGGATACACTGACTGGGTGCAAGTGATACGATAACACCGCGGCCAATTACGATGGATGGCTTACGAACGAGATGCTTGTCAGGCAACGCGGCGGTCGAAAAGAATATCGCAATTCGTAAGAAATCAGCATTGCCGCAAGTTGACTAAAAACACCAAGCCACGGTTACGGTCGGCCGGAGTTGCGTAGGAACGTAAAAAAGGTTTGCCAATAACAGATCATTGGCACTGATCGCGATGAACCGTTTTCCTGACTTTGGCATTTGACATTCCGTGTCACCGCGCAAGAACGCCACCACACAACGACGCCTCCTAACGACGCCTCCAGCAAAGCATGATGAAGAACAGCCTAGCCATCTTTAGCATCCTTCTCTCATGCGGAACCCTCGCTGCACAAACGACAATCGAACCAAGCAAGGAAGCTGTTGATCCGATTAAGTTGGTCGATCGTTCGCCCTATGACTTGGCGATTTCACCTGACGGCAATTACGTTGCGACTGCGAACCAAATCGCTAACACCGTTTCGCTCATTCGCACCTCTGATCACCAGATCGTTGACGAAATTGCCTGCGGACAGCATCCAGTGGACATTGATTTTATCGAAAACGACAGCGTACTCGTCAGCGCAAAGTGGAGCGGCGAGCTAAACGTGATTGAGATTCGTGATGGAAAACTACACCTGAGCAAGGTCATACCGACGGGGGGTGAACCGCATGGAATTGCAATTCACCCAAGTAAGAAGAAAGCGTATGTGGGCCTTGTTGCGACCGGACAGATCGCCGAGGTCGATCTTGAAACGCATCAATCAACACGGCACTTCGAAGTAGGACGCTGGCCCAAGTACTTGACCATCCGACCAGATGGAGAGCGT